>JAKPVM010000292.1 GCA_029572555.1 Verrucomicrobiota bacterium
TAACCGCTTGAACCTTTGCGCCATCATAAAATGTTGCTTCGCAAGGTCTATTGTTCCTTATAGCATCAACAAATTCAAACGCCTGGTCATATCTAAAACTTATCAACGGGTTTACCAATGGGTCTCTTTTGCTAAAGGGGATCTTCCAAAATGCTTCAGGGACTGTTATTCTCTCAAGACCTTTCTGCTCCTTTTTTCCAATTAATAATTCATTCCACTTCCCAGTTAAAAAAACTATTGTCCCTTCCGAACCGTTAACTTCCACATAATCAAGGCTTTCCCAACTCTCGCCTCGTCCAGTAGCCAGCTTACTACTTTCAAGCATACCAGTAGCGCCGTTCTTAAATTCCCCGATTACGCCAACCCATTCATCAAGGTCGTTTTTCTCCCCGCCCCTTATAAAATGGAAAATCTTTGTATCAGCGACAATTTTATCAAAATCCCCCACAAGTATGTGCGCAAAATCAATACGATGGGATAACATATCGCTAAGTTCCCCTGTTCCGGCGAGTGTCTTATTCTGTCGCCATCCAAGATGCCTATCTTGCCAATCTTGCAATCTGCAAGAACGGTAATGATACGGTTGACCTATAAATCCCTTCTTTATCAATTCTCGCATATATCTCATCGCAGGGACAAATCGGTATGTAAATGCCGTCATATTGCGAACACCAGCCTTTTGCGCCGATTCAGTCATCATCTTTGCCTCTTTGTAATTCATCGCAATAGGCTTCTCACAGAAAACGTGTTTCCTGTGTTTTATTGCATCCATCACAATCTCAAAGTGTGTGTTATTTGGCGTTGCAACTATCACAGCATCAACATCTTCTCTCATTAAAAGTTCACGGTAATCAGTAAAAACAAGATTTATCCCGGTTTTACTTTGTGCTTCCCTTAGTAAAGTCGGATTTGAATCACTAAGAGCATTAACTCTGGTATCCGGGCAAAGATGAAAACCAGGTATATGATTTTGAAATGTAATCTTGCCACAACCAATTATGCCTATATTTATCATTCGCATATTCGCTAAATACTATATTTAAACAGATACCTGAAAAAGTACTTAAATTAAAGGAATTGTTGAATCTTTTTCACAGCCATCCCACAACAAAATAAAAAGTGCTGGCTTTATTTGAACCATTAGCACAGATATTGCATTAGCATACAATAAATATATATCCATAACTCTGACAATTAATATTGCGAAAAACATTTTGTCCGTAAAATATCAATCAGCCGAAGGCTAACATTATGAAACTCCATAAGGAGTGGCAGGATTATAGCATTGAAATTAACACAGAGGAAAACCCCGTTAGGGGTGACAGAGCGATAATTGAGAACCATAATAATGGCTCTGTTACCGCTTTGGGCGGTTTATGATGTTTT
>JAKPVM010000294.1 GCA_029572555.1 Verrucomicrobiota bacterium
TTTTTCGAAAATGAATACAAAAAAATTATTGACTGGTTTATAAAAAATAACTCCAATGGTGAATATTTAGCTAAAACACCATTAGGGAAGATGCCGAAAAAAGAATTAAATCAATGGCTTAGTCCAGTTAAACAGAAAGAAATAGCAGCTTTGTATTGGTATATCACAAATAAAATTGATTCAAACTACAGAGATCTTTTTTTGTTAATTCTTACCAGTTCGTCGATTAAATCTTCTTATGTTGCGTTTTGTCCTGGGACAACATTTTATCCGTTTAAACAAAAACCAGATATTATTTCTGAATTTTGTGATCTATCAAAGTGTGTATATGAAGATTTGTCTTCGGAATATCAAAAAAATAAACTCATTGAATCAAGGGTATGCCTTGCTTCTTCTATTGAAACTAAAGACTTCGAAAAAATCATTAATAAAGTAGATCTTATTATTACTTCGCCCCCCTACCCAAATGATTTAGAATACACGAGACAGACGAGATTAGAGATGTATTTACTCGGTTTCGCAGAAAAAATGGAGGATGTCCAAAAGATAAAGAAAACTATGGTAAAAGGAAGTACGAAATTAATATACAACAATGACAAGCCCATACCCGAAATTTTAGAAAATAAACGTATTCAGAAAATCGCGAAAGAGATATATAATAAAACAAATGGTAAAAATTGGGGATTTGACTATCCACTTATGGTACAAATGTATTTTTCAGATATGTATAAATGTCTGAAAAACTATTACTTAACTTTAGTAAAAGGTGGGACAGCTGTATTGGTTGTTGGGGACCAGACAATACAAGGAGTTTTAGTTCCCGTAGCGGAAATTCTCGAAGATTTGAGTAAAGAAATAGGCTATGAGAAAACAATTATTGAATTACACAGAAAGAGAAGAAGTACGGGGCACGAAGTTCCTATCCCCGAAGAAAATTTAATAATAACTAAATAATTATGAAAAAACATAAAATTGCAGCCGAAATTTTTGGATATCCAATTGAGCACTACGGATTCAATTCTAATTTAATGAAGGAAATAAAGAAAAATGGTTTTATTTCCCCATTTACGAAAAAGAAAAATAAGAAACAAACCCGACTATTAAAAATTCCAATGGGTGTAGATTCTGTTTATTGGAATAACGTACCTGTTATTATTGACCCAGATCGATTTTTACAGGATGAAACAATTTTTAAAGATGTTGCAAAAAGGTTCTGGGGAAGTGATGAAAATGTTATTAAACTACCGGAGGTGAAATTAAAGAATATTGGCAGTTTTGATTTTGTGCTGGTTAAACACAAAAAGCTATCACACGAAATAGAAGATTTTATTATTTTAGAAATACAATCTGATTCAACCACTGGGACAGGGGCTTTAGTAAAAAATTTAAACGATTTATATACCAAAGGTTTTAATAATCTTGAAAGCTCATATTCCTTTGGAATGAATACATATAACACTATTAAGTTGTCCTTTATTCAAATGCTAATAAAAGGAATGGTCGCTGAAAAGTGGGACAAAAATGTTTGTTGGGTAATACAAGATTTTATATTTAATAATATGTTGAACAGATTTGATATATCAAACAACAATTTCGACACCAAAAAACACATCCACTATTTTATTTACAATATGCTAAGGAAAAATGAAAAAGATATTTTTCATCTTTCTTTGGACCGAATATGTTCCTATGATATTTTAGAATTAAAGAAGGCTTTTGATTCTGATCGAACCTTGCCAGAAATTGATTACTTTGTAAGCATACTTAAAAGGAGAATTACACAACAATTTCCCAAAAATTAAAAGAATTTGCCGCCAAAGAAAAACTTGAAATCGTCTTTTTTATTTCCGCCTCAAGGCTCGGATATTTTCAAATACACACCGCCAATTGAAAATAGCAAATGTCTTTTATTAAAACTTTAAAACCATTTAGGGATTGAAGAATCAAAAACCATCCTTGTCTTTTGTCACAAATACTATCAAATTACTAAATATTATTATGTTCACAAGACATAGGATAATAATTGGTGATTCGCGGAAAATGGAAGAAGTTCCGGATAAATCGGTTAATCTTATTATCACATCTCCACCGTATTGGCAATTAAAAGATTATGGCGTAGAAAATCAAATCGGCTTTAATGATTCTTACGAAGATTATATTAACAATCTGAATTTTGGTGAAAGGATGGGCTTTAAATATCTCGATTTATTTTTTCTTTGAGAATATTGAAAATAATGATTTTGATTTTATTTTTTGGCGCTGAACTTTTAATTGGCCAAGGATAGATTGGAGTTGAATAAAGATTTTATGCCATTGGTTTTCAATCCCGCGAAGAGTGGCTTCATTAATTTCAATAGTACTGCGCAATGCTGTCAATGGCGTTATCACATTAAAGATTTCTTCTCTGCTGATTGGTGGAGTTTCTGCTGGAAAATAGGAGAGAATACATTCAAGTTGTTGAGCCAATAGGCTTTTAACGTCAAGGAATTGACTTTCTTCTTCAGGTGAAAAATATTTTTTGTCCTGTGCTGATCGACGTTCACGGGCAAGGTTTATGAAATGGTTCAATTGTTTCCAGTTCTCAATGTAGATTTCAATCTGGGATATTAAGTCATCAAGTTTACTCGTTTTCATAAATTTTACTCCATTTATGGTTTTAACGGTGTCAGATGTATAAGTGCGCCACCCCGCATTTCGCGTGCGACAATCTTTAAGCCAATAAATTGTATTATGACTTCTTCAAAAATTAGTCCACTGGCGCGAGCTGTTAAAAAAGTCTCGAGCACATTGTGAATTATGATTTCTATGAATTTATCCGGAACTGAAAGAGGCAATGTAGACGATAAGATATTTCCATTAGCATCCACAGTAAAACTGCCTGGTTTTGTAATTATTAACTTAATACTTTGGTCTTTTTTTGCTTTTGTTAAACCCATAATGCGATTACATCTTTCATTAAATTCGGTATGGTTTCATTGTTAACAGTTGCTTTGAAACCTGCACATAAGAGTTTGTTTTCTTTTGTTTTTAAGACAACTTTGCAATGATGTCCATATAAAAAGATATCTTTAAGTTCTCCGCATAGAAACTTATCTCCGAACGATCTCCATAACTGGACGGTATTACTTATCCATTTATGCAAATTTTTAGAATCATCCACTCCCCACGAGTCAGATGGCTGGGGTGACTTTAATTCTCCAATTAGTATAAAGTCCACCCCATCAATTTTTGACATAGCAATTACTGGTTTTACAAGGGCGGTTCTATCTCCGGTTTCTGAAGCGTCAGGGACTTCTGATTTATCTTCAGCGGTTGTTTCATCAATAGTTTGTGCAGCGTCAAGTAACAGTCCATCGGTAGAAGAAAATATTTTTCGCTCCCTTTCGGTTACCGCAGGCAAGTATTCAAACGACCCTTTTTTCAGGGAAATTAGTTTTTTAAATGCAATATCTCCTGTCAGGTTTCCAAATTCAGCATCGATTATCTCGCCATCTAAAATATAGATTTTTCCTTCAATCCCGCCACTTATAACCTTCAAGGTTGTGGAATTTCTGCAAATACATTCGAGCTGAATTAAGTCCACAAGGCTTTTGTTCTGGATTCCCCTGAAGCCTTCGGATGGTCTTTCTTCAAGCAAGGATTCAATGCAATCGAAGAACATTTTTATCTCATTTTCTGTGCCCGGCTTCTGCCAGCACATATCAACACCCAGAGAGTATGCTCGTGCTCGGTACTGTTCTTCTAATACTGACGAAATTGCAAGGATTTTAAGTTCAGGAAATCTTCTTCTTACAATTGCAAGTACCTGAAAGCCATCTATTTCAGGCATATGCAAATCAGTAATTAACAGAGAAAACTGTTCAGCGTCAAGCATGGCAACTGCACGAGCCCCATTAGTCGTTGTGTATATTTCTGGTTTACTCGGAAGGTTTGTTAACAAATCTTTGTAAGTTGCCAGCAAATCCTCTTCGTCGTCTAATATTAAAATTTTTGGTTTGTCAGACATATTACATCATTAATCTTTTATCCTATAAAATCAAAAAACGAATAAAAAATCAAGATATGAAAAAATTATTTTAATTTTCGTTTTGACATTTGGGCATAAAATAAAGCCAATTATTAATTATGAGTAATGGATACCAGATTATAGTATGCTCTGGAATAGTTCCGGACCCGTTGCAGACGCTTGAGCCTGTTCAAACCCCAACTGGTCCGGGGCTAAAGAACGAAATGATGTTGCCTGCTGTCCTTGACACGTGGGCTTCGCACGCTCTTTATGAGGCAGCCCATCTTGCAAGCAAAGTTGTAGGAAGTAAGGTTTGGCTTGTAAGCCTTGCTCCAAAGACAAAACTTCAACAAGTGATGATGATAGTAGCGCAAAAGGCTCAATTTGAACTTGTTGCGGTTGATTGTCCGTCGGGTGGTTTTAGCGACCCTTATGAAAGTGCGGTTGTCCTTGCCGATACAATCAAATCAATATCGGGTCTTGATTTTAATCGGTTGTTTATATTTGGCGGGTGGGAATCAGCTTCGAGAGGGGCGGGTGTAACTCTACAAATTGTCGGAGAACGGCTTGGAATCATCAATCAATTTCAAGGTGTTGATGAAATAAAAATAAACGATGACGGTAGTTTTGATGTCTATGAACGAATTACCGAAGGAAAGCATCAGATATCTCAATTCTCAAAATTACCCGCAATTTTAGGATGGGCGACAGGAAATCTTCCTGAACCGAAAAACAACCCACAAATCGGTATGGTCAATATGCGCACTATAATGCCGTCTATTCAAAGGGCAAAACAGGTAAAACTTGAAAACAAAAATCTTGTCTTCACTTCGGTTCAACTTCCTAAACAGGAACGGACAACTCGTATTGTTAAGGATATGCCGGTTGAAGAGATTGCAAGGGAAATCGTGGAATGGATTAAGCAATAAGCAGGAGAAATCAATATGGAAAAAATTCTCGTTTTATTACATACAGAATCCGATGGTTCTATTTGCAGAGGCGGTCTTGAATCATTGAATGCGAGCCTTTCTGTCAAAACTCAATTAGCAGAAAGCGAACTTGTTATTGGTATTGTTGGTAACAATGTTAAATCAGCGGTTAGCAATATTGCCGGGTGCGGGGCAAAATCTTTTGTTGCTGTTGAAGGTGAACAATTTGATCAGCCTCGATATTGCACAGACGCCATTGCAATTGAATCCATAATGAAAGCGGTTAAGCCGTCGATTATTATTGCGCCTGCAACTATTAGATGGAATAGAGTTGTTCCGGGGGCAGCCTATCGTGTTGGTGCTGCTGCTGATACGCATATAACAGGGGTGTTAATTAAAGATGGCGTGTTAAAAGCAAGCCGATGGTATTATAGGCAGAGGATTGAAGCCCTAATCCATCGTACACAAAGACCGTGGGTATTGTTAATTGATTCAGGTGTATTTAAGCCGTATAGTGGAGTGCCTGCTGACGCGCAAATTGAAATTCTTAATGTTGAGACACCAGAAACAGCCGTTCAAACCAGAGTTATTGGGTATCGAGAACCGCCAGTAGGACATCAAACAATAAGACCTGATGCCAAATTACTTTTCGTAGCCGGGGCTGGTTGGACTAAAAAACAGGCAGATGGAAAGGTGCATATTGAAGAAGCTGAAAAGTTGATTTTAGACTTTTTAAATCTAACGCGTGCTTCACTGGGGAGTTCAAAATCTCTTGTTGACATTGGTAGTGAAGGACAGGCGGTGCTTTCATTCTTGAGCCATTTGAACCAGATTGGGCAAACAGGTTCAACACCGCGTCATCCAAAGGGTCTCGCAACCTGCTGCCACGGTGAAGAACCGCACACAGTTGGCTGGCGATTTATAAATGAACGGCGTGCAATCAATCTTGACCCCAATTGCGGATGGGCAAGGGGAAAGGCGGATGTCCTTTATGTGGCTGATGCCTTTGCGGTTATGAGAAAAGTGAATGAATTGTTTTCTGGTTCTATTGGAAAAAAGCGATAAAGAAATGGAGCCAGTTCTCGGATTTGAACCGAGGACCGACGGTTTACAAAACCGTTGCTCTACCACTGAGCTAAACTGGCCCGAGAAAAAAACCGCTAATTCAAATAACTTGATATTTTAATTTAGTCAAGTACTTGATTTAATTTTTCACATCACTATAGTCAGTTCCTATTGAAAAATGCAATTCTTATTGTAAAGAATCAAACGGTGATAACATGATTTAAATTGAAAAAAAATTGATTTTTTGTTATAGGTTTATTAGATAGATGATTGGTAAAATAAGTTTTATGCCCGCGTGGCGGAATTGGCAGACGCGCTAGATTCAGGTTCTAGTGAGTTTCCTCGTGCAGGTTCAAATCCTGTCGCGGGCACCATTAAATTAATCTGAATTATTTTAATATGGAGAATTTGTGGAAATAAGAATTGCACAAACGAGCGACGCAAAAAAGTGGATTGATTTTTTAGTTTCCTGTCTTGGTGATGATTATCAAGATAAACAAGTTTATGACCCTGAGTATGTTTCTTCATTATTAAATGCGGAAATTGGTGAAGAGACATACATTGTTGATGCTGGGGATAAATTTCTTGCCAGCATCACAGTTACTAAGTCGGTTGAATTTGCGAAAAACCCGGTAATGGATCTCAGTAGAATTTTAATTAATCCCCAAAGTTTATCTGATGGTTCTGCAAAATCGATTCTTGAAGTAATCAATAAGATTGCAACAGATCGAAAGCATCACGTTGTAGCGCGCGTACCTGCATATAATCACGAACAGCAAGTGTTTTTTGAAAATTGTGGATATATTTGCGTTGGATTTCAACCATACAAACATACTATACGAACAAGAAAGGATTTTTTATTTTATATTTTAAAGGTCAATGATGTTTCGCTTTCAAGGACAGTTATATCAGAGTCTCTTCCCCAAATAGGCGAACTTGCAGCATGTGTGCTTGAAAGTGTTGGAATAGTTAATCCGATGGTGCTGCGCGATGGTATTGCTGGTTATCCATTGCAAACAGATTTAAAGGTTCATAGTTGCACAATTGAGGATTTTGAATTATGGAAAATTCAGGCGCAAGAACAAAATCCGATACCTGAGATTTCAAGTGGTTCGAATCGAGGTGTTGGATTATTGCGAATACCGTCAAATTCTCCACCTCAGGCTATGATTGGTCAACGAGGGGCACAGATTGTTAGTGGAATAGCATATTTTTTTGATGAAATTGACCGATGCATAAGAATTTTAGACGGTTTTGCCACAGATGATATTTCAACTGGTGCAATGCTCAAACGAATGGTGGAATTATCTCAAGAACAATATAGTGCGGCTTATGTTGAGGCTGATTTTCTTGCTACTTCTCCTCGTCTATTAAAATGCGCTGAACAACTCGGCTTTGTGCCAGTAGCATATTTTCCCGGATTTTTCCGAATTAATTATCGTGTAAGCGATATTGTAAAGATGGTCAAATTAAATATGTCTTATAGCCCGGAAATCTTTTCATTCACGACGAGCGCATCAAAAATTGTTAGATTGATTGACCTTAATTTGCAGGATTTAAAAACTGGCGTTGCTATTATAAGTTTGTTAAGGGGTCTGCCAATATTTGATGGTTTAGGAGATGGTGAATTAAGAAAAATTGCAAGATTATTCACTCAGAAATTATATCGTCATGGCGAACGAATTTTTAATAGAAGTGATACAGGCGAAGAGGCATATATCGTTATGCGAGGACAGATTGATATATGTTTAAGCGAGGATTCAAAACCAATTGCGTCAATCGGAAATGGTCAGATATTTGGCGAACAAGCCTTTCTTGATGGAGCAACCCGCACCGCTATGGCAATTGCCAGCAAGCCAAGTATTCTTTTATTAATAAAACGAAACGAATTTAACGAGCTTGTTCAAAGAGAACCTCATCTTGGAATGGTTGTAATGCGTAATATTGCGATGGATTTGTCTGGTAAATTAAGAAGGGTAAATCAGGCATTGATGGGAATGAAACAATAGTTTTAGATTGTCTATTTCATCAAATTAATTTCAGTTTTTCCTTGATTGAATTCATCATTTATAGAATAACGTAACTATGAAAAAGCAGATTACCAGCGGATTAAACCGTAGGAATTTTATTCGTAATGTTGTATTTGCCAGCGCAACGGCGGGTGGTTTGTTTCAGATTTTGCCTTCTTATGTTCTTGGACGCGACGGAGCGGTTTCTCCAAACGAAAAAATTATAATGGGTGGTCTGGGAATTGGCGGAAGGGGGGCGAGTGTGTTAGAGATATTTCTTCATGAACCTGACGTAAGATTTGTTGCTGTGGCAGATGCTCGTCTTGAAAGGCGCAAAGCGGTTAAAAAAATGGTCGATACTAAATATGGAGACGATAAATGTGTTGTTTACGATGATTTTAGACAAATTTTGGATAGAACGGATATTGACATCCTCTTAATTGCAACAGGAGATAGGTGGCATTCGCTTGCTTCTATCCTTGCGGCAAAGGCGGGCAAGGATATGTATTGCGAAAAACCTTGTTCAATGACAATAAAGGAAAGCATCGATCTTCGTGATACAATTAAACGGTATGCGCGGGTTTACCAGGCTGGGACACAGCGAAGAAGTGTTGGGAATTTTGTTTTTGCTGTTGAACTTGCTCGTAGAGGCAAACTTGGAAAGCTCCAGTCAGTTCACGCAAACACTTTGCATCCAGCGACAACTCAAGATTGGTTGCCAGAAGAACCGATTCCCCCGAAAGAAGAGGTTGATTGGGATTTGTGGCTCGGACCTAATCCATGGAGACCATACAACAAAAATTATGTGAGGGGTGGATGGCGCGGTTTTTTTGATTTTCACGGCGGCGGTATCCTTGAATGGGGCGCTCATACTGTAGATTTATGTCAGTGGGCAAATGATGCCGATAATACTGCGCCGATAGAATTTGAACCAAATCCTGATGGTATTGTAGCAAAATATGGTAATGGCGTAAAACTCGTTATGCGTTCAAAAGGCTGGCTCGGTTTAGGGACTTGCAGTGTACGATTCGAAGGCGATTCCGGATGGGTAGAAACTGGCGATGGTGGTGAAATTAGACTTGAACCTGAATCTTTACGGGGTGGACGAAGAATTTTGACCGAAAGCGTCGGCAGGCCTATGAGTCATGTGCGGAACTTTCTTGATTGTGTTAAAACGCGTGGTCAGCCAGCTGCTAATGCTGATGTGTGCTGTCAAACACACATAGTTTGTCACGCTGCCTATATTTCATGGCAATTAAATAGAAAACTTAATTTTAACCCGGTAAAAGTGGAATTTATTGGAGATGAAGAGGCGAACAGGATGCGTTCCCGAGCATACAGAGAACCCTGGAGGGTATAAATATTAAATTTTAAATGACTATGAAATCGATAAAAGTAGCTAGCTTAATAACAGTTATAATCATCGGTAGTGTGTTCACATCAATTTGCGCCGATATATCCGCAAGAAAGGAAGAACAGAAAAAACTCCTTTCTATAATTCAGACCAGTATAAATTTGCATGAAAAGGTTGTCGCCTGCAAAAGACTTGCAGTTATTGGAGATGAAGAGTCAATACCTGTTCTTTCTAAATTGTTAGAGGACGAGCAGATGCATCATATTGCGAGGTTTGCTCTTGAACCAAATCCTTCCCCGGAGGTCGATAAGGTTTTCCGTTCATCTCTCGATAAGTTGCAGGGGAAACTTTTAATTGGCGTAATAAATTCAATAGGGGTTAGACGCGATCCAGATGCAGTACCAAAACTGATAAAACTTCTAAATTCAAAAGATGTCGATATTGCCGCCGCTGCCGGCGCAGCGCTTGGTTGCATCGGGACTACGGACTCTGCAAAAGCTTTAATGAAAGCAATCCCATCGGCACCACCACAACTCAAGATTGATTTGGCATCCTCTGCTATTGTATGCGGGGAACGACTTTATCTGACTGGAAAGAATCCAGAGGCGGTTAAATTGTTTGATTTTGTTATTAAGTCTGACTTGCCAAGACATTTAAAAATGGCAGCAACCCGTGGGACTATACTTGCGCGAGGTGATAAAGGTTTGCCGATACTTCTTGATCAATTGAGGAGCAATGATGATGGTATGTTTGCTGTTGGCTTACGCGTAGCCCGAGAATACCCATCTCCAAAAGCGACGATTGCCCTGATTAATTTGTATAATAAAATGCCATCTAAAGATGTAAATCGTCTTTCAACTTTTCTTGAAGCGATTGGCGATAGAAACGATCCGGCGGTTATTCCATTGTGTGTAAAAATATTGAATGAATCTACATCATCTATCTTGCAATTATCAGCTATAAAAGTTGTAGGAAAAATAAATGATGATACTGCGATTTCATCGCTTTTAAAAGTTGCCGCAAAATCTGATGGTGATGTAGCAACGGCTGCATACAATTGCTTAATAACTTTAGGTGGAAAAAATGTAGACTCAAAAATTATCGATATAATAAATTCTTCTGAACCAGAGGTTAAAACCGTTGCTATAAAGGTGGCGGGTGAACGGAATATCCAATCATCAATCCCCGCTCTGGTTAATGCAACAAAGTCAGAAAGTAAAGTTGTCAGGCTTGCCGCTATTAGTTCCTTAGGCGCAATTGGTTCAACGTCGGATTTAAGAAATATGACAGCAGTTTTATTAAATGCCAAAGATAAAGAAGAACTTGATGTTGCTGAAGAGGCGATAAATTCAATTTGCGGTAAAATTACTAATAAAGAACAAGCGTCAGCAATATTAATTGAAAATTATCCAAAGGCAGGTGTTGAAGTGAAATGCTCTTTGTTAAGGTTGCTTGCTCAAACTCCATCTGAAAAAGCCCTTGATGTTATTAGAAATGAAATAAAAAATAGCGATTCCCAGATAAGCAAGAGTGCAGCGCGGTCATTGTGTCAATGGCAAGGCGTAAATGGATTAGAGGATATTTTAAAACTTGCCTCCGAATCAGATGACCCAACTATAAAAGTGCTTGCCTTAAGGGGACTTGTTCGAATAGTTGACCAAAACGAAATTGAGCCAGCGCGTAAATCAGAATATTTGCGAAAAGCAATGACCCTTGCAACTAAAGATGATGAAAGGAAATTAATTCTTGCTGCTGCTGGCAATTGCGCTTCTACCGATGCATTAAAAATGACGGCTGAATGTATTGAAAAACCGGAGTTAAAAGGCGAGGCCGCTGCTGCCTTGATTTCCATCGGTAAAAAGTTAGCAAGTTCGCATCCGCAGGAAGTAAAGAGCGCAATAAATAAGTTATTGGAATCAAAAGTTGACCAGCTAACAGAGAAAAAAGCTCAAGAGATTTTAAATACTATTAAGTAATTTCTAAAATATAGTTTGACAATGATTTGCCAATGTGTTATTGATATTTTATATGAGTAAATTAAATCTGCGACTGACATTGGTTACTGCGCTGCTAATAAGTAGCGTGGCAGTCGGGATTTAGTTTGGTGTTATTTTGATACCCCACTGCCATTTATGGTAGTGGGGTTTTTTATTATATATGAACGTTGTCCACGATGTTCAAAAAATGTTAAATAATGGGTAAAGTGGACTATAGCCCAAAAAGTAAAGCCTATGAAAAATACAAGATTAGTCATATTTGATACAACATTGAGAGATGGCGAACAATGTCCAGGCGCATCAATGAATTTGATAGAAAAACTTCAGGTTGCGCGTCAACTTGAGAAACTCAACGTGGATGTTATTGAAGCAGGATTCCCCGTGATTAGTGAAGGGGATTTCAAGGCTGTTCAGACAATAGCCCGGGAAATCAAAAAAACAAAGATTGCCGGTCTTGCCCGTTGTGTTCCAAACGATATTGACGCCGCAGGCGAAGCGCTCAAACCAGCAGAAAAAAGGGCACGTATTCATGTGTTTCTTGCAACTTCAAAAATTCATCGGGAATTCAAACTTGGAAAGGCACAAGATGAAATTTTGCGTCTTTCAGTTGAAGGTGTAACAAGGGCAAGAAAATATGTTGAGGATGTTGAATTTTCACCCGAAGACGCTTCTCGCACAGAGCCGGAATTTCTTATCCAAGTATGCAAGGCAGTTATTGAAGCCGGTGCAAAAACGGTAAATATTCCTGACACAGTTGGTTATGCTGTTCCTGATGAATTTGGAGTGCTAATTGCGAGGTTAGTTGCAGAAGTTCCCGCGTTTCAAACCGGAGACGCAGTGTTAAGTGTCCACTGCCATAATGACCTCGGGCTTGCTGTTGCAAATTCTCTTGCAGCCGTTAAAAACGGAGCTCGTCAAGTTGAGGGCACGATAAATGGAATTGGAGAGCGGGCTGGTAACGCTGCTCTTGAAGAAATAGTAATGGCTATAAAAACGCGAAACGACTTTTATGCGGGTATAACAACAGGGATTAATACAAGAGAAATTGTTAAAACTTCGCGTCTTGTTTCAAGAATGAGTGGCTTAATAATTCAGCGGAATAAAGCAATTGTGGGGGAAAACGCCTTTGCGCATTCTGCTGGAATTCATCAAGATGGGATTTTAAAGAAGCGTGAAACTTATGAGATAATGGATCCAACAGAAGTAGGATGGGGTGAAAGTGAATTACCATTGACCAAGCATAGCGGTCGTGCCGCTATGGTCGCTCGTTTGAAACAGATTGGTTATAAACTTTCTGACATAGAAATTAATAGTGTTTTTCAAAAGTTTAAGGAAGTTGGTGATAAAAAGAAATTTGTGTATGATGACGATTTGATAGCCCTTGTTGAAGGTCATATAGCCGAAGTTCAAAAGGTCTGGTCTCTTGAATATTTGAATGTTGTCAGTGGCACAGCAACTATTCCGACTGCTACGGTTAAATTGCGCAAACACAATGGACAGGCAGACGAGGTTTATCAAGAGGCTGGGACTGGCGATGGACCTGTTGACGCTGTTCTTAAGGCTATTGACCGCATAACGAATATAAAAGGCACTCTTATTGAGTATAATATCAGGGCGGTTTCACAGGGTAAAGATGCAATGGGGGAGGTTACAATTAAAGCAGACTTTGGCGATAAGAAATTAATACCGGGCAAAGGTGCCAGCACAGATGTCATCGAAGCCAGTGCCCGAGCCTATTTAAATGCATTAAATCGGTTTATTACAACATCTGGAAAAATTGAAATAGCTGAGAAAGGAATTTGAGCTGAGTTGTTTTAATGCACTAAATTTGTTTTATAATTAAGAATTTTAATTACAAAAATAAGTGTGTCAGTCTGCGATAAAATATGGTTGATATATTACTTTCTTTAAAGATAAATATAAAAAAGAAATGGGCAAATGCGATGAATCTAACCGGCAATAAATAGAAATATCTACATCAATGAAATCCATGCAAACGGCACATAGTTAAAAAGTTTCGGAAGCTTTTATTTTGTCTCACAATCATCTCATAACTGATAAAAATCAAGTCCTAATCCTTGATTTTTCAGGGAGTATTTCAACATATTTTTCAGTTGTTCTGAAACTCCGCGAAGGAGTGGAAGGATAATAGCATAGAAATTAACACATAACCTTAACCTAGTAAGGAGGTGACATATCCACAATTTAAAGCCAATAATTTAATCAAAATGCAATTTTTACGAGGATGCTAATGATTGGGAGTATAAGGTAATGTGGAATAAACTTAGACGGTGCTGTTTTTTACCGATGTTGTAATAGGTTTAAAAAAATAGATTCAGCGCTCTTTTTATTTTTGTTGTGGGGTGACTGTTATTTAGTTTGAATAGATCGTTGGTTTAATCAAATAAATGCGTTTATCAGTTAATCACATTTATCATATTTTTATAATTGTGTGCAATATTACAAAGTATTAAGTTATTAACTTATGCGCAGGGAAAAGTCACTGATAGTTTTTAGGTTCTATACTGGTGATTAAGACATTATAAAAAGTGGCATTTACAACGCTTGCATTTTTAGTCAATTTTAATTTAATCTTAAATTGTTAGTTAATTGTTAAATATTTTGTGACAGATAAAATATCAATACGCGAGTTTTTTACCGGTAAAAATATATTACTTACTGGTTCAACTGGATTTTTGGCTAAAGCTATTACCGAGAAAATCTTATGGGAGTTTCCAGAAATAGGAAAAATATATTTACTAATAAGACCAAAAGTTAAATCGGGTAATTCCGTCATTTCGGTTGCTGAAAGATTGAAAGAAGATGTTTTAAGAAATAGCGCATTTAGCCGATTAAGGGAAAAATATGATGAAGATTTTGAAGAATATTGCGAGTCAAAAATTGAGGCTGTTGCTGGTGACCTGACGCTTGAAAATTTAGGGCTAAATGAAAAAGATTATAATTCACTTGCTTCTAAAATAAATGTTGTCATCAATAGTGCGGCAACAGTTGTTTTTGATGAGCAATTGGATATTGCTCTGAATTTAAACACTTTTGGACCTCTGCGGCTGTTAAATTTTGCAAAAAAGGCTGGCGCAATCTTTGTTCAGATATCGACGGCTTATGTGTGTGGCAGACGCACAGGATTGGTTTCCGAGCGTCTTTTATCACCATTGGAAGCCATAAATACCCAGCTACCACCTAACGCTCCAAGGCTTGAACAATTTAATATTGAAGAGGAGATTGAAAATTTAAAACAACGCGTTGAAGAGGTTAGAAAAAGGTGTTTGAGTGAACTTCAAAAAGAGGGGATTTCACCTGAAAGCGAAGAGGGACGGGAGCGGTTAGAATTAGCAATTGTAGAAGTGGGAATGAGTAGGGCAAAAGAGCTGGGGTGGAACGACACATACACATACACAAAATATCTTGGTGAACAATTAATTTATAAGAATCGCGGTAATACTCGCCTTGTCATAGTAAGGCCGTCAATTATTGAATCCAGTGTAAGAGAACCGGAACCGGGTTGGCTTGATGGTTTGCGAATGGCTGATCCGATTATTATAGGTTTTGGCAAAGGCAGATTATCAGATTTTCCTGCTGATTTGAATATTGTTCTGGATATTATTCCTGCTGATTATGTTGTAAATGCAGTGCTTGCTGCTGCTTCATATATTGAAAAGCATCCTGATGGGTTTGAACTCTTTACTATCTCGAGTTCATCAAAAAATCCACTCTGGTTTGAGGCTTTATATGAACATGTTCGAGATTATTTTATAAAGCATCCGTTTACAGGAAAAGATGGCAAACCCATAAAAATCTCTGACTGGCAATTTCCTACTATTGAACAATACCGTCAGATGATTACTAATTGGTATATCAGGCCTGCAAAAATCGCATATAAACTTCTGAATTCGCCGATTCCAGTGCCGGGTTCAAGGAGATTAAAACCGAGATTAAAGAGCCTTATAAGCAGGATGGAACAGTTGATGTATTATGTGGATATTTATGGGCCTTATGTAAATCTTGATTGTAGGTTTGAAACAGAAAAGGCTTTTATGCTTTTGGAACTTTTAACTCCGGAGGAGCGTCAACATTTTGAATTTGATCCGAGAAAGTTTCACTGGAGACAATATCTTCAAGATATTCATATACCGGGTTTAAAGAAAAATATCTTGCGGATGGATGTGCTTCCGAGAGCTGGCGCTGCTCATGGGAAAATCCTTCAGGAAAATGAGGTAGAAAAACCGAGATTAAAACTTGCGCCTTCTTTTGCAAAACCACCGCAGACAATTGTTGAGTTAAGTTGGAGAGGTGCAAATTTATATGGGAATAAGCCATTTTTAGCAATTAATAAAAGTAGAAGTGAAGAGGGGGCTTCTAATATTAGTATCGGGTATAGTAAACTTTTTGAAAGGTCAGGTTTCCTTGCCTCTAAGTTAATATCGGGTTTGAGATTGCACAGAGGCGATAGAATAATACTAATTGGAGAAAATTGTCCGGAGTGGGGACTTGCTTATATGACAATATCGCGGGCTGGTTGCGTTGCAGTCCCACTTGATCGCGGTATGTTCCCTGAAGATATTGTTAAGATTATTAAAATAGTTCAAGCAAAGGCCGCAATCTTATCGCCTTCGGTCTATAAAAATCTTGCTCAAGAGATTTATAATGGTTTTGGAGATTTTCCCTGTCTTAATCTACTCGCTGACTTTGTACCGTTTGAGGGGAAGAAATTTCCATTTTGTGATGCTGAACAATCTGTAAAGTTAAAAGACCCTGTTCCGGAGGCGCTTGCTTCAATATTGTTCACCAGTGGAACAACATTTGAACCGAAGGGAGTAATGTTGACGCATTCGAATTTTATTTCTAATACTCTTGCAATATCCGAAATTATAGAGCCACTTGAGACAGACAGATTTCTTTCAGTGCTTCCGCTCCATCATGCCTTTGAGTTTACTTGCGGATTTTTGATCCCGATGTATGGTGGAGCAGCTATACACTATGTGGAAACACTACGGTCGCAAGATGTGTTAAATACGATGAAACTTGCTGAAATAACCGTGATGCTCGGTGTTCCACGATTATTTAAACTTTTTATGGATGGCATTAAAGAACAGATCAATGCCGCTGGTTGGCGAGGGAGACTTATGGTTGATGTTGGCGATATGGTTGCCACAGTAGGGGAGGTTCTTGAGTTTGAGGATATCAGAAAACGGATTTTTAAAAGAGTGCATAGCGCCTTTGGGGGAAATATCAGGGTCTTTGTTTCTGGCGGATCAGCACTTGATCCGGAGATTTTTTACTTTTTTAAAAGGTTGGGCATAACCGTTTGCGAAGGATATGGATTAACTGAGACTGCACCGGTGTTGGCTGTCAATCCACTGTCATCTCCAAAGGCAGGCTCCGTGGGACCTCCTGTTCCCGGGGTTGAAATTAATATCGCTGATATTGATGAGGACGATGCCGGAGAGATTCTTGTTCGTGGACCTTCTATAATGCAGGGTTATTGGCAAAATCCAGTTGCCACAGAAAAGGCATTTGAAGATGGCTGGTTTAAAACCGGTGACCTGGGAAAATTTGACGAAGACGGCTATTTATATATCGTTGGAAGATTAAAGGATATAATTGTCTTAAGCGCCGGTAAAAAAGTCCATCCGGACGAAATTGAACATTTCCTTAAAAACATACCGTATGTGAAGGAACTTTGTGTTGTTGGATTGCCTGATAAGACAGGCGTTGGGGAGGAAGTTGTGGCTGTAGTTGTCCCGAAAGATGGCGCTCCAAGAGACCAGATAACATCAGCAATCGCAAACGCAACAAAGGGTTTGCCTTCATATCAACATATTTCAAGGGTTGAGTTTTACCCGGGTGATTTGCCAAAAACCACCACGTTAAAAGTTCAAAGGGGTAAAGTTAAGGAATATTTCATTCGGCAAGGAAACGGTTCGAAAGCTGTTCAAGACGAAAAAGAAGAAATTGAAGTCCATAAGCAATTGGACAAAACAAAAGGCAGTTTTGAAAATGTTGAAGTTGAAGTCATAAAAGTTGTTGGGAAAATCGCCGATGTTTCACCATCTGAGATTAATATTTATGACAAATTTCAGATGGATCTCGGTATTGATTCAATAGGTAGAGTGGATTTGTTGCAAGAACTTGAAATGCGTTTTGGAATTGATCTTCCTACGGATCTGGAGAACAAGCTGTTCACTGTAAATGATCTTATAACCGTAGTTAAAGAATCTATAAATGTTGCAACAGAAAAACGAGGGCGAAGGTTTGGTCGTTCATTATGGAACAGGGCAACTATTAAAACAGATGCAATAATGGATGGATTAAAACAAACCCCGATAAGAGTCACATTGCGGCATTGCTTTGAATTTTTAACAGGTTTGATATTAAGCACGCATTTGCGGGTTAGATATGATGGAGTTGAAAACCTGCCTGAGCATAAGCCTTTTATTCTTGCAGCAAATCATTGCAGCCACCTTGATTTGCCTTCAATAAGAAAATCTATTGGCAAGTTTGCTGATAATTTACATGCTATGGCAGCAAGGGATTACTTTTTTAATAACTCTATTAAAAGCTGGTTTTTCAAAACATTTTTGAACGCCATTCCGATGGATAGAGAGGCAAATGCGGCTGAAAATCTCGCTGTCTGTAAAACTGTTTTGGATGTCGGCAAATCAATATTAATTTTCCCCGAGGGAACTCGCTCAATAACTGGCGAGTTACAACAATTTAAACCCGGCATCGGTGTCCTTGCTATCGAATTAGATATCCCAATTATTCCGGTTTACTTGAGCGGAACTTATGCAGCTTTGCCGAAAGGTCGAATAATTCCAAGAGGTGGAAGAATTGATGTCAGATTTGGGAAACCGATTGATTATTCTGATTTGAAACAACAGATTGGCAAGACGCCAATGATAGAACTATATCGGTCTGCGGTCGCTAGATTGAGAAAACATATTGAAAGATTGTCAGAACTTCCTCCAATTGGTAGATAATAATGGCCCAATCAGAGATAAATATAGTCAGGTGTAATTCAATAAAAAATTGCGCGATATATTGCGACGTTGATGGAACATTGTCGCGCTCTAATATTGTTGAACCACTTTTCTGGATTAAGAAAAAGATGTTCCCATTTCCTTCAAATTATATAGCGATATTAAACCTTATTTTATGGTGCCCAATATGGTTGGTTTTGGATTTATGTAGCAGAACACAGTCAAATATTTCTATTTATCATCAGTATAAAAATTTACCGATTGAAAAGGTTAAAAATCTTGCTGAACAATATTATATTTCTGTTTTTAAGAAAAAAATGTTTTCAAAGGCATTAAGCACACTAAAAGAATTTAAAGATAACAATTACAAAATTGTTTTAGTCTCCGGAGGGGTTGATTTTTTACTTAAACCGCTTTCAAAAGAATTAAATGCTGATTGTATTGCAGTATCATTAGTTGAACTACTTGGTTTTTTTACGGGAGAAATCGAAGGAGTACCATTAACACGTGAAATCAAAGCGAATCTTTTGAAACAACATGCAGATAAAAATAACGTAGATTTAACCGCTTCTTACGCTCTTGGTGATTCATTCAATGATGTGCAGATGATGGAGTGTGTTGGACATCCAATAGCAGTAAATCCCGATTTTTGTTTGCGTAAAATAGCCAGGAAAAAAGGTTGGCAAATAGTTTATTGGAAGCATTAAACGTTAATTTATAAATTGTTGCAATGAGTTTGATATTTTATGAAAACTTGTAAGTTCCAATTTTTATTGCTACTAACTTTTGTATTATTTTGTTGCACATCATTTTCGCAACAACAAGTCGTTCAGACACAAAATAAATCAAACGTATCCGAGTTGCCAGATAATCCGATTTTCATCGGAGCGGACCCATATTGCGCAGTTTTTAACGGAGAATTTTGGGTTTATCCAACATCGGCCGCCACACGGTTTTATGCATACAGTTCATCTAATTTATTTAATTGGAAACGGGTGGGGCCTGTGTTGAATTTTAAAGATGTTAAGTGGATTTATGATGATGGCGAGAAATTGCATTTTGCCTGGGCACCCTCCATTGTAGAGAAAATGGGGATTTATTATTTTTATTATTCGGTAGGCCCTCAAAACCCAACACCTTCTCGTATTGGTGTGGCAGTAGGCAAAACTCCTTCTGGACCTTTTGTTGATTCTGGCAAACCACTCTTAACTGGAGATAAAAATTTTGAGGCTATAGATCCAATGGTGTTTATAGATCCAGTTAGCAAAAAAGCCTTATTATACGCAGGTGGCAGTGCAGGGGCAAAATTAAAGGTTTTTGAACTTTCCAGCAATATGATAGATATAATTCGTGAAATCCACGTAACTACTCCGCAAAATTTTACAGAAGGTGTTTTTATGCACTTTTATAAAAATAAATATTATTTTTCTTACAGCCACGGAAGTTGGCGTCATTCTTCCTATTCAGTTCATTATGCAATTTCTGATACCCCGTTTGGTCCGTGGAATTATAAAGGAATTATTTTGCAAAGTGATGCAACAAGAAAAGGACCGGGGCATCACTCTTTTGTTTTTGATGAAGCAACGCAACGATGGCTGATTTTTTATCATCGCTGGGATAATTTTAGCGGTGACGGTCCTTATAGAGGGTCGCGAAGTGTGTGCATAGAAGAAGTTAAATACGACGAAAACGGGCTAATAATTCCAATTAAGATGAGTAGTAACCGCTAACCATTAATACTAGAAAGCATTTCTAATAAAATTCAATTTTATCAGTAGCCATAAATTCCCTGTTAAAAAACAATTAGTCCATTTTTTCCACCTTGTAACTTGTTAAGAATAAAATTCGTCTGGTTGTGTGTAGGGAAAAATGAACGGGTATAAATTAATAGTTAAAATTGTTGGTGTCATAATAATCACAGGGTTAGAGTTATTTGCTCAACCGTTTCAAGACCGGGAAAATGAACCTGATTTTTCTGGTGCGCCTCCATCGCCGATGGGTGAACAACCAATGGAATTTTTTGGTCCTCCCGGTGGACCGATGATGTTTAATCAGAAGACCGAGTTAATCACGAAATTTGATAAAGATGGTGATAAACGATTAAATGACGATGAACGGAAGGCTGCGAGGGAATATATTACTAAACAAAGAGTTTCTCAATTTAGAAGGCGCGGTTTTCGCAGTCCTTTTCGGGAAAATGCTGCTAAGCCACAACCGGGTATTAAAATTATAACAAACGATGTTAAAATATATCCAGATTTACCTTTATACAGTTCAAATATAGTCAGAACAATTTTTATCGAATTTAAATCTGACGATTGGGAAAAAGAATTAGAAGATTTCCACAATACCGATGTTGAAGTGCCTGCAAAATTAATTGTTGATGGGAAAATTTATGAGAATGTAGGGATACATTTTCGGGGTTCGTCTTCGTATATGATGGTGCAACAAGGCTATAAACGTTCACTTAATATCAGTTTAGATTTTATAAAGAAAAATCAAAATTTGTATGGTTATCGCACTCTTAATTTAAACAATTCCCACGAAGATCCGAGTTTTATACGTTCAGTTTTGTTTTTTGATATTGCCCGAAACTATATTCCTGCTCCCAAAGCAAATTTTGTCAGGGTTGTTATCAATAACGAGGATTGGGGTATTTATGTTAACCAACAACAAATAAATAAAGATTTCATTAAAGAATGGTTTGGTACCAGCAAAGGCGCAAGATGGAAAGTACCAGGCAGACCAAATGGTCGTGCGGGTTTGGAATATCTCGGCAATGATATAGAAAAATACAAACAATTATACGAGATAAAATCCAAAGATGATACTAATTCATGGACAGCCTTAATTAATTTATGCAAAGTTTTAAATACGACACCGACAAATGAACTTGTAAATGCGCTATCGCCAATTCTGGATATTGATGGAGTATTGAAGTTTCTCGCATTAGAAATTGCTTTTATTAATAACGACGGTTATTGGATAAGGGCAAGCGATTATTATATTTATCTGGATAGTAAAGGGAAATTTCACATTATCCCTTATGACGAAAATGAAACGTTTTCATTACCTGAAGGACCCGGTTTTAGTAGTGGAAGAACCGCCGGGATTAGCCTTTCTCCACTTACAGGGCTACAAGACTCCACTAAGCCATTACGATCTAAATTGCTTTCTCTCCCAAAACTTCGTCAACGACATTTGATATATATTAAAGAAATAGCAGAAAAATGGCTTTCTTTGGAGACGATTGTTCCAATCGCTAAATATTATCAATCGTTGATTGATGAGTACGTCAAGGTGGATAATAAAAAACTTTGTTCATATCAAGAATTTAAAAATGCTGTTGATGGCACATTAATGAGCAGTGGGTTCCGCCGGCCATCAATGCCTGTAACAATTAAAGATTTTGTCTTGCAACGACAAAAATATTTATTGAATTGCGAAGATATTAAAAATTTAAACAGTCCAAATTAAAATTCAAAAACCAAGTTTGTTGGGATGATTAATCGGGTTCTATGTTAAAGTTCATACTGCTTAAAGCAGATTTTACCTTCTGGTTATAGCGAATAAAATATTAATGAATCTTTAATAAATTCAATTTAAGTGAATAAACTATAGCAGACTAAAAAAAAACTTGCTTTTTATATTGTAATCGCTATTATAAATTTTATATAAAAAGTAAAAACCCAATGCAAAGGTCCGGATATTATAGCGACTTGCTGAATATCAGCAGGTGGAAGTCTGCAAAAGGAAGGCATAGTCGTGTAGTATTTAAGGGACTTTGTAATGTATGGTCAGTTTTTAATTCACAAGATATGGAGGAAAAATGAAAAGGAATAGTTCTATAATTATTGTCGGAATTCTTATTCTTACTGCCAACATAATTTTTGCGCAGACAAATCTCGTCATTAGCGAATTTATGGCAAGTAATCAACGTAGCTTATTAGATGAGGACGGCTCATCATCAGACTGGGTTGAAATTTATAATCCAAATCCTTTTGAGGTAAACATTGGTGGATGGTTTTTGACGGACAACACAAATAATTTAACAAAATGGCAATTCCCTTCAACAAATATATCTCCATATAGTTTTATGATTGTGTTTTGCTCTGGTAAAGATAGACTAACACCGGGACTGCCATTGCATACAAGTTTTAACCTTGATGTTTCTGGAGAGTACCTTGGATTGGTTGATCCCAATACAAATGTAGTTTCGCAAATCGCCCTTACTTATCCTCCACAGTATCAAGATATTTCTTACGGTTTTGGAAGAACGATTAAATATATTTCCACAGATTCACCTGCTAAGATATTGGTTCCAACTGATTCAACTGTTGATAGCAGTTGGTTTAAATCTGACTTTGACGATTCAAACTGGATTGATGGTACAAATGGGGTTGGTTTTCAGAAAATCAATGTAGGGCAATTATATGTTAAAACTGTTAAAGCTAATATCACAGTAGATACTCTTGATGAGGCATTTCAAGTCTTAACTAATACAGGTTTGCAGAGTTATACAGCGGAAGGATATTTCCCATATATTAATTTCTTTAATACAGGCACAGAAGGACACAATGCCAATAATCAGTCATTTCCAGGTATAACAATGGGAGTTGATATTGATGATTATGTTGTTGAAGTGGTCGGAATGATTCACATACCGACTGCGGGCAACTACTCCTTTGACGTCAATAGCGACGATGGTTTTGGAATGCAAATTGGTTCTTTTGAAATGTCATTTCCAGCGCCAAAAAGTCCGTCAGACATTATATCAACATTCAATTTTTCTGAACCAGGATACTATCCTTTGAGACTTGTTTTTTACGAAAGGGGTGGCGGCGCCGGGCTTGAGTTATTTGCCGCTAAAGGAAGTTTTAGCGCATGGGATTCTGTCAACTTTAGACTTGTGGGTGATACTGCAAATGGCGGATTAGAAGTTGTTTCAGTACCGCAACAAAATGATAGTCCCGATTCATATCTTTTGCAGATTAAATCAAATGTAGAATCTATGATGTTTAGTAAACAGGTTTCTGCCTATATTAGAATTCCATTTGTGATAACGAATAAAAACGAGGTTGAATCACTATTTTTACGAATAAGTTACGACGACGGTTTTGTTGCTTACCTTAATGGCGTAGAAATAGTCCGGAGGAATGCTCTTTCTAATCCTGCATTTAATACTCCGGCAACTGCTACTCATAATGGCTCAATTCAGGAGATAATACCGGTTCAAAATATACTAGGTTTATTAAATGATGGTGTTAATGTCCTCGCGATACATGGGATGAATGTTGCTTCTGACAACGCTGACTTTTTAGTTGAGGCAGAGATTGTTGAATTTCACCTCGGCGGCACTTCTTATGGATACATATCACCACCGACACCTGGCAATTTTAACTATGTTGGTTATCCTGACATTACACCAAAAGTCCAATTTTCACTACCAGGCGGTGTCTATACTAATGATGTAATTTATCTTAATTTGTCTTCTTCTATCCCCGATGCAATAATCAGGTTTACACTTAATGGATCTAATCCATCAGAAACTTCTATGATTTATACAAACGGTGTTCCAATTTGTTTAACTAATTCTGCTTTAGTAGTTGCGCAGGCTAATGCGCCGGGGCTATTCCAGAGTCCTTATAAATCTGAAGGATATACACTTCTTGATAGTACAATGACAAACTTCACATCAAATCTACCAATACTTATCGTGAGCTCTTATGGCTACAACATTGTCCCGGATATGGCTGAAAGAGCCCCGGCTATGATTACAACTTTTGAAGTATCTAAAACAATAGGGCGAGTTAGTGCTTTAGTTAGACCGCAATTCCATGGTCGTGCTGGGGTTGAAGGGAGAGGACAAACAGCATGGGGCCTCAATGCAAACAAACGTCCATATAATGTGGAATTACGCGATGATAATGGAGATGATTTAAAAGCACCGCTTTTAGGTATGCCTGCTGAGTCTGATTGGGCATTACTTAATATTTACAATGATAAGAGTTTTATGAACGATTTTCTGGCGCATGATTTATTTGAAAAAATGGGACATTATGCAATCAGACGAAGATATGTTGAAGTATTCCTGAATGGGACTAGAGGTGATGGTTCTGCTGATTCATCATGGAGGGTTGGAACAAATGATTATATCGGTGTTTATCTATTGATTGAAAAAATAAAAATAAGCCCAAACAGAGTTAATATATCAAAACCAGAAACAGGACTACCGGGTGATCCAATAACTGGCGGGTATATTTTTAAGAAGGACAAAGCGAGTCCGGGAGATGTCCTGTTTTATACAACGAGTGGTCAGGATATAAGATTCCACGACCCTAAACCGACAGAATTGTCTGCTGTTCAACAACAATGGTTGCAAGATTATTTAAATGAATTTGAATCTGTACTTTACGGTAATAATTGGCGAGACCCAATAAACGGATATGCAAAATATATTGATGTGGATTCGTTTGTGGATAATCACTGGATTGTTGAATTTACCAAGCAAATCGATGGATTCAGGTTAAGTAATTATATGCAGAAAGACAGAGGTGGAAAGATAAAGATGGAACCGATATGGGACTGGAATTTAAGTTTTGGGAATGCCAATTATCTTGAAGGCGAATACACCAATGGATGGTACTGGCCTCTGATTAGCGCTACCGAACATATATGGTTGAGGCGATTAATTGCAGACCCGGGCGATCCGGACTTTAAACAACGGTTGATAGATAGATGGGATGAATTAAGAAGAGGAGTTTTTGCAACTTCAAATATACATACCCGTATTGATGAACTTGCCGGTTATCTAACTGAGGCGGTAACGCGCGATACAAACCGTTTTCCGAGAATGCATACATATATCTGGCCTAATCCTAACGCAATTACAAATGTGACATTCGTAGATATGGTTAGGTGGATTAAAAACTTCGTTGCAGGAAGAGGTAATTGGATTGACAAGCAGTTCTTGCCTGCGCCTATATTGAGTAGATATTCAGGAACGTATGCTGCGCCTCTTGCAATGACCAGCACGGTAGGGTCAATTTATTACACGCTCGATGGTAGTGATCCGCGTTTACCAGGGGGAACGATTTCACCAAATGCAATTCAATATACAGACTCATTTATTCCACCGCCTGATTCAACAATTGTTGCTCGTATATATCATACAAATCAATGGGGTGCGCCAAGAAAGGCTGTTTTTGGTTATAGAAAGCCGACAATTGCTATAACAGAAATTATGTATAATCCGTCATCCTTCAAAGCATCTCAATTTGATGATCAGGAATATGAGTATATTGAACTAACAAATACGGGAACAAATGCTATTGACATTGGAGGGATACAAATTTCTGGTGGAATTGATTTTATATTTCCTTTTGGAAACGCTGAGAAAACCGGCATGTCCACAACAAACAATTTTGATGGCTATGGGACACTATACGCTGCATCAACATTAGATTTTGGGCCGGGGGTTCAAACTTTAAGTGGCGGACCATCAGGAAGCTATATCCGATTGACGCATCAAGATACAGGTACAAATAGAAATCGTATTGCCTTTGACCAGACTGCAGAAGGCGTATATGATAAGGTAACGGCAGAATTTGATTTTCGTGGCATCAATTCGTCGCCACCACCCGCAGCAGGAACACCGACTGTGCAAGATTTTGATACAACGCCTGTAAATTATGTTCTAAATACCGCAGCAAACCCACCGCAGGTTTTGGCAGCAGATTCCGGTTCACAAGGGAATTTTCTCCGATTGACTCCTGCCATTGGAAGTTTGAATAATGGTGTTTACTTCAATCGTACGGCAATAGGATCATATTCAAGGGTGACTATAAATTTTGATTTTAGAATAAATGGTGCTGCTGATGGTTTAGCAGTGGCATATTTACCGACCTCGTCTTACGGTATAAGCGGTTT
>JAKPVM010000311.1 GCA_029572555.1 Verrucomicrobiota bacterium
TGAAACAATTACTGACATATACAATAGTGAACAGCAATCCTGGGATATTTTTGATACAGCCCAGGATAAATGCGGAGGGGACGTTGACGTTCAAGGCTAAGGCAACAGGAACGGCGGTATTAACTGTTGGATTAAAGGACAGTGGTGGCACATTGAATGGCGGAGCAAACCAATCTGGCACAGCCACGATAAATATAACCATACAATAACAGTGGTTTAGTATAAACAATTAACAAAGCGGCGGCAAAGTTGCCGCCGCTTTTATAAAGTAATTTTTATAGTAGGTATTGAAAATGTAACATTAGATAGTAGGTTGTAAAAATGAAAACAGCAAAACTTATACGGTCCTGTTCTGTCGGGATTGTTTCGGTGTTGACATTATTAGCTGGTACCTTAGAAGTCAAACCTCAGTATGCGACTGCTGGTGCATTATATGTTGATTTGCGTGCAACTGATCTTGCATCTGGCACATCAGTCTGGCTTAACAAAGGTTCTTTGAGCGGTAATTTCACTGCCTATGGTAATCCAACATTTATTATTGATGTCTTGGGAACGGAAATACCAGCCGCTTATTTCAGTGGAACTGATGCTTATGTTGGACCACAGCCGCCTGCTGATTTAACAGGCGGAAGCGATAGGTCTGTTGAGGTATGGGCATTGAATCCTTCGCTTGCGACTGAGGAAACGCTTGTAGCCTGGGCGAGACGTGGTTCGGCGCGACAAAATTTTGTTGTAAATTATGGAAGCGACCTTACATGGGGCGCTGCCGCTCATTGGGATGATGATGTTGGTTGGCAAACTGCATCCGCAATTCCATTGGCAGGACAATGGCATCATTTTGTTTATACTTATGATGGTTCACTAACTGCAAAGGTTTATGTTGATGGAAATCTTGTGGTCACAAAAACGCTTGGTGCTGTTTTAAATACCTTTACTGGATACCCAATTGAAGTAGGGGCTCAAAGATCAACCGATGGCAATGGTTTGACACTATTTTTGAGTGGTTATATTAATTCTGTCAGGATCCACGGAGGAATGTTAACACCTCAGCAGATTGCTTCGAACTATCTTGCAGGTCCGGTGAAATTGGTTCAAACAGGTCCGGTGGAAATAGTTACTCAGCCTATGAGCACAAAGGTGAGTGAGTTTTCCTCTGCTAATTTTTCAGTTCAAGCTACTGGCGAGAAGCCTATTTTTTATCAGTGGTTTAAAAATAATATTCCTATAGCAGGCGAAACGAATTCAAGTTTAACGTTTCCATCTGTTCTCTGGGCAGATAATGGTTTGCAAGTGTATGTTGTTGTTAGCAATGTGTATCAAGGAAATGTTTATGCAGTTACGAGTTCGGTTGCTGTATTGAGTGTGGAGTCGGTTTCTGATTCTCTTGTTCATCGTTATTCGTTTAATGCAAATGCACAAGATTTGGTTGGAAGCGCACACGGAAATTTATTAGGTGGCGCGGTTGTAAGCAACGGGGAATTGGTGTTAAATGGAACAAGCGCGTATCTTGATTTGCCCAACAATTTATTTACAAATATTACATCAATTACTTTTGAGGCTTGGGTAACCGATTTAGGTAGTGGGAACTGGGCGAGAATTTATGATTTTGGGAATAGTTCGGGGGGAGAAGGCTATGCCGGAACAGGAACAACATATATGTTTTTGTCCCTTCCGAGTGGCAATGGAAACTTGCGTGGCGCATATACAACAAGTGGCAGTGGTTCTGGTGAGCAGATAGTTGAGTGGTTAAATGGACGACCGGCGATTGGTGAAAAGGCACATATTGTTTATACAACAGACGGCAACACAAAACAGGGTAGGTTATATGTTAATGGGGTGATTGTGGGGCAGAATAATGCCGTAACGATTACACCTGCTTCAATAGGTCAAACACTAAATGACTGGATTGGAAGGTCCCAGTTTTCGGCAGATGCGTTTTTTAATGGTAAAATTGATGAATTCCGTATTTATAATCAGTCCTTATCTGAAGGAACAATTTTAAGGAACTTCAGAAACGGTCCTGATATGCCGCCAACAAGTGGACCGATTTTCTTCGTTTTAAATCCGTCTAATCAAGTTGTGAACGAAGGCGCACAGGCAAGTTTTTCAGTGGATGTGAATGGTTCGATTCCCTGGTGGGTTCAATGGTATAAAAATGGGCAACCTGTATCTGGCGCAACAAATTTGACGTTTACCTTTACTGCAACAGCCGCTGAAAATGGTGCAGTGGTTTATGCGGTTGCAACGAATTTATATACCAATACCCAATTCATTGCCACAAGTAGCAACGCAAATTTGACCGTGCTATTGGATACCAATTCGCCTGTTGTTCAGAGAGTTATGAGTATTTCCACAAATGGTGTCAAAGTTGTTTTTTCAGAGCCTATATTAATAAATGATTTAACAAATGTTTTAAATTATTCTATCCAGGGGCAGGGCGCTGTTATAAAGGGGATAACCGCTGGCACTGGTAATTCTGAGGCGATAATTGATACTGACCCACTTGTTTCTGGCGGCAACTATACAATCACTATATCGAATTTAAGAGATACCGCAGCTGCAGCTAATCTTTTACAATCAACTAATATTAGTTTTGTTGCAGCACCGTACATTGTTTATGATATTAACCAATCAAAACCTGGAGGTTATTTGAGCGCTAATCCAGATGGTTTTGAAATCGGTGGTGGCGGTTCAGGTATTGGTGATTATTCAGACCAATTCGCAAGCGCTTTTGAGCAGAAAAGCGGCGATTTTGATTATCAGATAAGAATTAAAAATATCAGCTCAGTCGATTTGTGGGCAAAAGTAGGATTAATGGCAAGGGAAACATTGTTACCCGGTAGCAAGTATGCTGCAGTATTAGCAATGCCTTCGATGGTGGGGACAACCTTCGAATACAGGGCAACGAACAATACAGTATCAACTTCACTTGGGAACTTTCCTCCAAACTATCCTGATTGCTGGCTACGTCTCAAACGGCAAGGAACAACATTTACTGGGTTTGCAAGTATTGATGGAACGGTATGGATTAAACTTGGCAGTAAAGATATTGCGATGACAGACCCGATTTATGTTGGTCTGGTGATATCAAGCCATACAAACGGAATAATTGCGACTGCTCAGCTATCAGATGTGAGTCAGCCAACAAGCACGCTTGAAGGTACTTTAAGCCAAAAATACGAACCAGTCGGTCCATCTACAAGACGAACAGGTCTGACGTTTTCTGAAATTATGTATAGACCAAAACCCAGAGCCGATGGGAAGAATGTTGAATTTATTGAAATCTACAATTCAAATCCATATTTCCACGATATAGGATTGCATAGAATTTCTGGTGATGTTGATTATACATTCTCACCCGGAACAAGAATTGAGGGTAATAGTTTTATAGTTGTAGCGGTAGACCCATCAGCAGTTGAACAGGTATATGGAATTAAAGGAGTTTATGGACCATATACAAACACTTTAAAAAAATCAGGAACAATCAGACTTCGAGATGAACAAAATACAATTTTACTTGAGGTCGATTATTTGAGTAAATCCCCCTGGCCTGTTGGCGCAGACGGTACGGGGCATTCAATAGTTCTTGCGCGTCCAAGTTATGGGGAAAATGACCCGCGAGCATGGGATTTGAGCGATGTTGTTGGCGGAACACCGGGGAAATTCAACATTCAACGTCCAACTATTTTCCAGGACATTGTGATAAACGAAATCCTTGCCAACACTCCAGATAACACAATTGAAGATTATGTTGAACTATATAACCATAGCAATTTCACAAATGACCTTTCAGGATGCATCCTAACGGATAATCCCGATACTAATAAATTCGTTATTCCGCAAGAAACTTTCATACAACCGCGAGGTTATTTAGTTTTCTCGCAATCACAACTTGGTTTCGGATTAAAAGGTGATGGAGACACTATTTATTTAAAGGCACCGGATGGCGAAAGGATAATCGATGCAATTCGGTTTGAAGCCCAGTTAGGAAATATTTCTTATGGTAGATATCCAGATGGCGCAAGTGAATTGTATTTATTGAAGGAACTTACGCCCGGCGCCTCAAACAGCGCTATTTATATAGACGATATAGTCATCAATGAAATAATGTATCATCCAATTTCAAACAACGATGACGACCAGTATGTTGAACTGTATAACAAAGGCACAAACAGCTACGATATAAGCGGGTGGCGTTTTATTGATGGTATTGATTTTACATTCCCTACAAATACAATAATTCCATCAGGAGGTTATCTTGTTGTTGGGAGAAATATTTCTAATTTAATACCAAAGTATTCTCACTTAAATTCGGCAAATACAATAGGAGATTTCAATGGTTCATTGGCACATAATGGTGAACGGCTTGCGCTTGCAAAACCGGTTTATTCATACACGACAAATAAAAACGGTAGTATTACGACTAACATTTCTTATGTTGTCATAACGGAGTTTAGTTATAAAGACGGGGGTAGGTGGGGTGAATGGTCTGATGGTGGTGGGAGTAGTCTTGAATTGATTGACCAGCATTCAAATCCCAGATTTGCGTTGAACTGGGCTGACAGCGATGAAACATCAAAATCAGAATGGACTACCATAGAAGCAACTGGCGTTCTTGATAATGGGGCAAATTATGCAAGTAGTACAATTTCTTTTGCGCAGGTAGGACAACTTGAGGCTGGGGAGTGCCTTGTTGACAACCTTGAAATCATACCTTATGGCAGCATTCAAAATTATGTGACTAATCCCAACTTTGAATTTGGGCTTGGCAATTGGTCATTGCTCGGTTGTTTCAGCCGTTCAAACCTTGAACCTGGCGCGGGAATTAGTGGCAGCAATGCATTAAGATTACGCACCAGAAACAGAATTTTCACATTGGCAAATTCCGCCCAATGTAATCTTAACAACACTTCTCTCGCATCAGGACAGACTGTTACGATGCGTCTGAAAGCGCGTTGGTTAAGGGGTTGTCCGGAAATTTTGTTCCGCCTTCATGGCACATGGTTTGAAGTTACCGGTGCAATGAAAGTTCCGACTAATCTTGGAACTCCGGGTTTACAAAACAGTCGGGCAATAACGAACATTGGTCCGGCAATTTATGCGGTTAGACATTATCCAGCATTGCCCGGGGCAGGAGAAGATTGCCGAGTGTTTGCTCGTGTTAATGACACTGATGGGATAAAATCGGTTTACCTTAATTACAGAGTCGATCCATCTGCTGTCTATACATCAGTACCTATGGTTGATGACGGTAACAACGGCGACCTTGTGGCTGGAGATGGAATTTATACCGCCACTATGCCCGGACAGTCAGCAGGTGTAGCAGTAGCGTTTTATTTATCTTCCACTGATAATCTCGATGCATCTACCAGATTTCCTGAATTGCTTGATGACAATGGGCCGGTCCGAGAGTGTGTAGTTAGATTTGGTGAACCTAATTATCCCAATGCCTTCGGGACTTATCATTTATGGTTAACGCAATCTAATATTAATCGATGGGTTAGTCTTCCTGTATTAAGCAATGAAGATATAGATGGGACGCTGGTTTATAACAATCGTATTATCTACAATATGTTCGGGCGTTATGCTGGCAGTCCGTATCATCAAGCGTTTGACTCGCCCGCAGGAAACAATGCCTGTCATTATACCTGGACTATGCCAAAAGATGACAAACTGCTTGGGCATGCTTCATTCAATAAGATGCACTGGGTTGGTAATGACATTCAAGATGACAATGCAAATGCGAATAATAATGATTCAACCTTACAACGAGAGCAGACAGCAAATACATTTCTCCGTTCATTAGGTGTGCCGTGGGTTTATCGTCGTTTCGTTGTGGTTTATGTGAATGGTGTCAGACGGGGGCAATTGATGGAAGATGCGTTGAGACCAAGCGTCAGCGTGCCCGATGCATACTTTCCTGATGAAAATGATGGTTTATTATATAAATTCCAACCGTGGTTTGAAGGCGGTCCTGCTATGCAATCTGGCGGGTACTGGCCATGGGAGAATAAGTCATGGTGTTTATTTATGCCATATACAACAACTGGCGGCGCTTATAAACTTGCTCGGTACAGATGGAACTATGAAATCCGACAAACTCCGGATTCGCAAAATAATTACACCAATTTCTTTACACTTATGACGGTTGCAACCAATTACAATCGCACAAATTATGCTGAATTGATGGAAAATGTGGCAGATATGGATAATTGGCTACGGCTTGTTGCTGCCAACCACGCTGCTGGCAACTGGGATTGCTGGGGAATTAATAATGAACAAAATGTTTATGGTTATGTAAGCAGTCAAACAAGATGGACATTGTTTATGTTTGATTTCAGTATTGTGCTTGGCAACCGTATTGCGTGGGCGCCGGGTTCTAATCTTGAAACAATGAATGGCGGCGATACTACCTGGCAAAGAATTTATGGACCCAATGGGAATCCAAAGTTTAGAAGAATATACTGGGCTGCGCTTAAGGAATTAACCAAAAACGGCTTAAAGAACGAAGTCGTTGACCCGATACTCGACGCCAAGTATTCTGCCTTTATAGCAAATAAAATAACAGCGGATTCGCCATCGGTTATCAAGAGTTGGATTGCTTCGGCTCGGACAAGTATTGCAAGTCAGGTGGCAACACGCGATACACCATATTTTGTTTTAAACACAAATGCAATCACTACCACATCTTCTGTTGTTAGTGTTAACGGTCTTGCACCATTAGAGGTAGAATCCGTTGTTGTAAATGGGGTAGTAATGCCTGTAACTTATAACAACACAACTTCCTTTACTTTATCGTTCCCGAACATGCCTGGAACAAATACTTATTCCATTACAGGATTGGATAAATATGGAAATGTTGTTGGTGGTACAACACAACAGCTTACAGTTGTGAATCTTTCGCAACAACAAGACCAACCAGAAGGCAAAGTTATTATAAATGAAATAATGTATAATCCGCCTGATACTGGGTTGGAATTTGTTGAAATCTTTAACGGTTCTTCAACAACTGCATTTGATTTATCAGGTTGGAGGGTTAATGGTTTAGGATATACATTCCCATCAGGTTCATTTATTAAACCAAATGGTTATCTTGTCCTTGCAAGTAGTAGGACTGCATTTGCAAATTATTATGGACCTTTAATTCCCGTGTTTGATGTTTTCACAGGCAATTTGCAAAAAGGCGGTGAAACCCTGACGCTGGTTCGACCGGGCAGTGATGGTTCAGAAATAGTTGTGAATCGTGTGAGATATGATAATCAAATTCCTTGGCCACAGAAGGCTAATGGCGCAGGCGCTTCATTGCAAGTCATTGATACCTCTCGCGATAATTCCCGTGTTTGCAACTGGGGAGATGCAGCAGGCGGTTGGCGTTTATTTTCAACAAATGGAATACCAAAAGGTAATAGGTTAATTATATATCTGGACACAGTAAACAGTATTTATATTGATAATATGGCTCTTATCGTAGATGGAACCAATGCGATTAATAATGGAGATTTTGAAGATGGAACAATTAGCAATTACTGGAAATTCCAGAGTACAAACGGAATTCGTAGCGAGTTCACTACAGAGGTTAAACGGAACGGCGATAGAAGTCTTAAACTGACCTTTGTGCCGGCTGGCGGCGCATCTTCTTATTTATATTATGATTTTGCCACTACTAGTGTTACCAATAATTGTACATTCAGTTTCTGGTATTTGCCGGGGACAAATAGTGGAAATCTACAATGGAGAGTAAGTACATCCTTCCGCGGATTATTTTCAGTTCAAACCCCAACGTTAGCAACACCAGGAAATGCAAATTCTACCGCTATGCCTCTGCCTCCTTTACCGCCTGTCTGGTTAAATGAGGTTCAACCGGCGAGTGTTAATGGGTTAACAAATGAACTTGGCGAACCAACTGGCTGGGTTGAACTTTATAATAATGGCGACTCAGATGTTGATCTCTCCGAGTTCTATCTTGCAAATAATTATACAAACATTACCCAGTGGAAGTTCCCGCAAGATACCATCATTGGAGCAAAACAATTTCTGACGGTTTATCTTGACGGTAAGACAGAATTAAACACGCCAACACATTTACATACTATCTTTACTATCCCACAAAACTCAGGCTCCGTAGTGCTTTCAATGTCAATAAATTCGGCGCCCGCAGTCTTTGATTACTTGAATTATTCTGGGTTGACCGATGGCTATAGCTACGGTGATTATCCTGATGGACAGCCATTCTATAGGAGAAATTTTTATTGTATAACACCGGGCGCTACGAATAATCCTACGAACGCCCTTATAACTCTGTTTATTAATGAATGGATGGCGAGCAATACAAATACCCTTGCAAATCCAATTACAGGGGTGTTTGATGATTGGTTTGAGTTGTATAATCCATCTTCAGAACCTGTTTATCTTGCCGGGTTCTACTTAACAGATGTAATTACAAATAAAACAAAATATCAAATTCCAGAAGGGTATTATGTTCCGGCACGAGGTTATTTGCTGATTTGGGCTGATAACACACCATCATTAAACAGACCCGATATTAATGAGTTGCATACTAACTTCCGCATTTCAAAGAGCGGTTCTGACCTTGCATTGTATTCGCCAGACGAAACATTAATAGACGCCGTTACGTTTGGTGAGCAATCAGCCGATATTTCTGAGGGACGTTATCCTGATGGCGGAAGTGTATTTATGCAATTTTCTGCACCGACGCCGGGCAATCCGAATATAATCCCTGGTTCAACTAACAAACCGCCAGTAATTGAACCAATCCCGGATAAACTGGTGACAGTTGGACAGACATTAAGGTTCAATATCGTTGCAACTGATAATGATGTGCCGGCGCAAACATTGACTTATTCGTTTGATGGCACTGCGCCAGCAGGCGCTCAAATTAATGCCAATGGAGCATTTGTATGGACGCCAACATTGCAACAAGCACCATCCACAAACTTCATAACAGTTAGAGTTACGGATAATGGAAGTCCACAGGCGAGCACAGATGTAACATTTAAGGTCATAGTCGGTCTTGCACCGAGGATATTGCCAAATGGCATCACTATCGCAAATGGGCAAATAAATTTAACAATAGAGGCGATTGCAGGTAAATCTTACAGAATTGAATATAAGAATAGTTTGAGCGATTCTAGCTGGATGGTGCTTCAAGGGGGGATAGTTAAAACTGAAAATGTGTGGATTTTTACAGATTCTATTAACGGAATACCCCAGCGATTCTACAGGATTGTCGTAGAAGATTAAGCGACATTGATGCCTGATTAAAAGTTATTGTCTTTAAAAGTTAGGTGATGATTAGGTGATGTTTATTCGTCTCAATTAGTCATCAATTATAAATACATATCGGTATTTTGTCGGTTAGCGCAGTAGAAGAAATTATAGGCTATCAATGGCTCGCTGAATCCAAATGTTTTTAGATAACTTTTCGATAGGATAACAAAAATAACCGTTAATGTAGTTATAATGCCTTCCTCATTTGAGATACTGCGTAGAAAGCCGAACTACAAAGTATTAATTTTTAGGTACAGGTTTAGGAGTAGTTTTAGGTTTAGGCTGACCTTTTGGGTCTAAATTGCCTGTCAAATCTTCTTCTGTTACCACACAATCTAAACCATTTTCTGGTACTTCAACTTTTGCTATCCATAAGATAGCGTTCAGGACAACTTTGCGGAAACTTTCGTTGCCCCAAAACTTATGTGAATGACCACCGGTAAATCCGAATCCGCGTCCGCCATCAGGTCGTTCATAAACCCACATTAAGTGTTGTGGTTCTTTATTTGTGAGAACAGACTGGCGGACATAAGGATTGTTTTCATGGGGTCCGTCTGGTCTGTTCAGTGTGTTTGCCGGCGGTAGAGCTGACAAAATTGGTGTAACACCGCGCATATTTTCTTGAAACCGCATGTGATAATACCATTCATCACGCATTTTAAATGGTTTTACACCGCGAGTTACTGGGTGGTTTGGAAATTTTGTAAATTCTGCCTCCCAGAAGGGATTTACAGACCAATCGGTTTCAAAGTATCCGCCAATCCAGTTAAGGAATTCTTTACCACCTTTATCTTTGGGTACTTCGACGGCGTAATGCACACAACCAAAGCCGACGCCTTTCTTCATCAGTTCATCAAGGACTTTGAGTCTATCGCCTTGAATTGCAGGGTGTCCACCACCACCGTCTGAATAAATGACAATAGCAGCCGCTCCATCAAAGGCATTTGGTTCGGTAGGCCAGCCATTGCTGTAGACTACGGATGTTACACCCGGAACTGAATTTAAACATTTCTGAAACAGCAAACAACCTGCTCGGTGTTCGTGGTCGCCGGGGCCGTGACTCGGTCTTCCCGCAATTAAGACGATTTTTTTGTCGGCTCCATACATTGTTGTAGCCGCAATTGTTAAAATAGTAATCAAGATTTTTTTCATATTGATTTTTATTTAAGCGGTTTGATTCTGATGTTTTTGAATTGTACTACCATTGGAGGACCAACATGGACTTGTAAAGCGATAACGCCTGATTTTGAGGCGCGTGGAGCATCCTCATCAACGACATCTACGGTTTGCACACCATTTATATATTGCTGTAGATGATTGCCCTTTGCGATAATTACATAATCGTTCCAATCCTCGTTTTTAATCTTTGCCTGTATATCTTCCGATTTTCCCAATTCACCAACCTTTTCTATTACAAATTTAGACTGGTTTGCAGGGTCGGTTTTGATTACCACTTTTTCGCCACGTTTCGCAAGTATACCGCGTCCGCGTTCTTCATATAAAATACCGGTAAATGTTTTTCCTGCTTCGATGTCTGCCTGGTAACCGCCAACAATTGGACCGAATTTACCCTGTTGGACAACCTTGCTTCTGTATTGGATACCGGAATTTCCGCCGACCATTTTGTAGGAAAGCCGCAACTCAAAGTCATCAAATTGTTTATTGGTAAACACTAAAAAGGTGTTATGAACCAGTTTTGTATCGGCAGTAGTTGTGCCAGTTATTATGCCATCTTTTGCATACCATAATTGTGGATTACCATCCCATCCTTCAAGGTTTTTTCCATTAAATAACTGCGTGAAACCTTGCTCAACTTCTTGAGCCTTAATTGATAATCCAATCAATCCGCATATTGAGATAACCAAAATTAGTTTTTTCATATTATTATATTTATAATAAATTTGTCTCATTTACAATTTTAAAGTTAGACGATGTGCAAATGTTATTATTCATAGATGGTCTGCGTGATTTAAAGAATCAAATAACTTAAATAGCTTATGAATTTAATCAACGACACTATAGCCGCAATCAGTACGCCGATTGGTGAAGCCGGATTGGCTGTTGTTCGTATATCTGGGGCAGGGGCATTAAGGATTGGCGATGCCTGTTTTCGCCCAGCAGGAAAATCTTTGCCATCTACTCAAGCGAAGTCTCATACGGTTCATTATGGACACATTGTTCGCAAAGGCGAAATAGTTGATGAAGTTCTTCTAACGGTGTTAAAAAAACCACGGACATATACACGCGAAGATATGTTAGAAATATCCTGTCATGGCGGTATCCTCCCGGCAAGGCTGATTCTTGAGACTGTGATTGAAAACGGTGCAAGGCTTGCTCAACCGGGTGAATTTACAAAGCGCGCTTTTTTAAATGGACGTATTGATTTAGCACAGGCAGAAGCGGTGATTGACGTTATCCACTCAAGAACGGAATTAGCAATGAAAGTTGCTGAAAACCAGTTATCAGGAAGGCTTTCGGTACAAATTGAAGAATTGCGAAGTAAATTAATGGACACCCTTGCACATATTGAAGCACATATTGATTTTCCAGATGAAGACATTGAACCTGACACGGAGGAAAAATTAGCGCTACGTATGAAAGAATCGATTGTATTCATTAATGAACTGCTCAAGACGGCTGAAGAAGGCAGAATTTTGAGGCAGGGTATTAAGATTGCAATTATCGGGAAACCAAACTCCGGCAAATCAAGCCTTTTGAATAGATTGCTTGACTATGAACGCGCTATTGTGTCGCCTATTCCGGGGACAACCCGAGACACCATTGAAGAAACAGCAAATATCGGTGGTTTACCAATTGTGTTTATTGATACTGCTGGATTGAGAACTTCTGCCGACATTGTGGAAGCAGAGGGTATCAGAAGGACTAAAACCGCAATTGAACAGGCTGAACTAATTTTACTTGTTTTAGATGGCAGCGAACCTTTCAGAGATGATTATAAGGAAAATTTGAATCTAATTTCTCATAGAAAGGCAATAATTGTGGTGAATAAAATAGATTTACCGATTAAATTGGAATTGCCAAAGGATTTAAATACACCAGTAGTTAATGTTTCTTGTATAACTGGCGAAGGTATTGATAAGTTGAAGGATGTTATTAAGGATGTTACTCTTTCAGGAAAACATACTTTGGAGACTGTGCCAGTAGCGATAAATTTGCGGCATAAAGAGGCGTTGATAAGGGCGCACAACGGTCTTGAAAATGCGTTAAATGCTTTAATAATCGGCGAAAGCCTTGAATTTGTGGCAGTGGATTTGCATATTGCCGTAAACGCAATTGGAGAAATCACAGGACATACTGCAACTGATGACTTGCTGGATGTAATTTTCAGTCAATTCTGTATTGGCAAATAAAGAAAATTAGATTAAGCATAAGGTTTGATTCATTGATGAACAACGAATATAAGAAATATTTGGAATTGACGATTGACTGTTTTAAGCAGTTAAAGGCAAAGGGTGTAAAAAGTTTTTATGTTGAATCTTCTACTTTGGAAGCGCTTTTAAAACCGGTTGTTCGTCGTGTAATTTCAGAACCACAAATATCAAATGTTAGTTCAAATGCAGAGATTAATTTAAATCCAGAAACTGCAAATATGAGTGTTGAACTTGATTTTAATCAGAATTTAGCCAAACCAGAATTAACACCTGAACAAAAATTAGAGGCATTAAATAAATTACGAGAAAAAGTATTACCATGCGTTAAATGTCCACATCTCGTATCTTTCAGGAAAAATGTTGTGTTTGGTGTCGGAAACAGCAATGCAAAGTTAATGTTTGTTGGCGAGGCGCCGGGGGCAGATGAAGATTTACAGGGCGAACCATTTGTCGGCAGGGCAGGACAGTTGTTAACAAAAATAATTGGTGCAATGGGGCTTTCCCGTAAGGATGTTTATATTGCGAATATTTTAAAATGCAGACCGGATACAAGTTCGCCTGCGGGAAATCGGACGCCGACTGTGGATGAAATGCGTATCTGCATACCGTATTTATATGAACAGATTGATATAATACGCCCGCGAGTAGTTGTAGCGCTTGGTGCAACAGCAGTTGAAGGATTGTTAGGTGAAAAATTGGGTATTACGAAGGTGCGCGGTCTCTGGCGAGAATTTCACGGTATCCCTTTAATGCCTACTTATCATCCGGCATACTTGTTGAGGAATCAAAGTTTAGCGGTTAAAAGAGAGGTCTGGTATGATATGCTCAAGGTAATGGAAAAACTTGGTATGCCAATTAGTGGAAAACAACGCAATTATTTTTCAAAAAGTTCAGGCAAATTATGAAAAAATTATTAATAACTCTGTCGGTTATTCTTCTTGTTGTTTGTGCAATGTTTGTTGGTTGCGGCAAAAAACAAACGGGAGGTGAGAAGAAGATTAAAATTGCCTTAATACCGAAGGGGCTGAACCAGATATATTGGAAGTCAGTGCACGCAGGAGGAGTCAAAGCCGCAGAGGAACTGGGTATTGAACTAATCTGGAAAGGACCGCTAAAAGAGGATGATAGAGAATCACAGATAAAAGTTGTTGAGGATTTTATTGCAGCCGGCGTGGACGGCATTGTCCTTGCCCCGCTTGACAATGTGGCTTTGAAGTCGCCGGTCAATAACGCTATCCGTAGCGGCATACCAGTAGTGATAATTGACTCAACGCTTGATGGCGAAAATTATATAAGTTATGTCGCCACAGATAATTATATTGGTGGACAAAAAGCAGGTGATTATCTTGCAAAACTTTTAGATGGCAAAGGAAGGATAGTAGTGTTTAGATTTTTAGAGGGTTCTGCAAGCACAGAGGAACGGGTGCATGGATTTCTTGATGCGATTAAAAAATATAATGGAATTGAAATTGCAAGTTCAAACCAACGTTCCGGCAGTACGGCGGAGATTGCGTATCAGAATAGCGAAAACCTTCTTGCTACTTTCAAGAAACCTGATGGTTCGCTTTCCATCGATGGAATATTTTGTCCGAATGAATTTACAACTTTTGCAATGTTGCGCGCTCTTCAAGATGGTGGATTTGCCGGTAAGGTGAAATTTGTGGGGTTTGATAGTTCAGAGATGCTCGTCAATGCAATGAAGAGAGGCGAATTGCATGGGCTTGTTCTTCAAGACCCGATTAATATGGGGTATCTTGGTGTTAAAACTATTGTGGAACATATAAAAGGTGGAAAGGTTCAAAAAAGAATTGATACGGGTTCAACTATTGCTACGCCGCAAAATATGAATGAGCCACGAGTGGGTGAATTGTTGAACCCGAATTATAAGAAGTGGCTTAAAGAATAATCGTTCATTGGTAGAATGTTCCGAAAATATGGATGCATTAAATAAATCTAAGCCGAATGGTTTGGTTGAACTCGTGATGAAAAACATTAGCAAACGATTCGGCGCAACGATTGCGCTTGAAGATGTTAATTTAAATGTAAGGGGGGGTGAGGTTCTTGCGCTCGTTGGCGAAAACGGGGCGGGGAAAAGCACTTTGATGAAAATCTTATCCGGCGTTTATAAACCAGATTCGGGAGAGATGTTTCTCAACGGCAAACCGTTTTTACCATCAAATCCAATTAATGCCAGAAAGTCCGGTATTGCGATGATATACCAAGAACTGTCGCTTGCGCCGCATTTAACCGTTGAAGAAAATATTTTGTTAGGAATGGAACCGTCGCGATTAGGATTTATAAATTGGAAAGAGGTCAAAGCTAAGGCGCTTGATGCATTGGAATTTTTTGAACATCCAGAGATAACACCAGACGTAAAAGTTGGAAGGTTGTCTCCTGCCTGTCAGCAACTTGTTGAAATTGCGCGAGCAATTGCAGTTGGCTGCAAGGTTCTTGTTCTTGATGAACCGACAAGCAGTCTAACCTCCCGAGATGTTGAACGGTTGTTCGCCCTGATTAAGAAATTGAAATCGCAAGGTCTTGCCATCATTTATATTTCTCACTTTTTGGAAGAGGTAAAAGCTGTGTCTGACAGGATTGTTGTTTTGAGAGACGGCAAGGCTGTTGGTGAAGGGATAACCGGGCAAATGGATGTCAACCTGATTGTTTCGTTGATGGTGGGACGCCAGATAGCGGAACTATATCCGCGTTCTGAACGAAAACCGGGCGAGGTCTTGCTTGAAATAAACAATCTCGCGGGAGAATTTAAACCTAATTCGGCAACCATTCAGGTTCGCAGGGGGGAAGTTATTGGAATAGCAGGATTGATGGGCGCTGGCAGAACTGAGCTTTTACGATGTATATTTGGAATGGATAAAATTAAGTCGGGTGAGATAAAGTTTGAGGCTTATATCGGTCCTGCATCTCCATCAAAACGATGGGCGCAAGGTGTTGGGTTTTTAAGCGAGGATAGAAAACAAGAGGGACTTGCCCTATCAATGAGCATAACAGAAAACATTACTTTGACCCGATTGCAGAAATATAAAAAGTTTGGATTTTTATCTCTAAAACAGCAGAGCGAAGCAGCCCAGAAATGGGTGTCAAATCTGAACGTTCGTTGCGCTGATGTATGGCAACCTGTCAGTGAATTAAGCGGCGGCACACAACAAAAAGTGGCGCTTGCGAGATTGTTAAATCATGACGTGGATTTGTTGTTGCTTGATGAACCGACGCGCGGGATTGATGTCGCTGCAAAGGCAACAATATATAAGATAGTTGATGAACTCGCCACCGGTGTTTATGGCGGAAAACCACGAGCAATATTGATGGTTAGCAGTTATTTGCCGGAGTTGATGGGCGTCTGCGACCGTATTGCGGTTATGTGTAGAGGTTGTCTTGGCGAGGCAAAACCAGTCAGTCAGATAAATGAGCATGAACTTATGCTTGAAGCCACAGGTCAAGATAAACAAAATTCATATTAATTCCGCTTCTGATTTAATCCGTTCTGTAATTTTATTCACCAGTCCTGAAAATCGCTTTGAAATGTTGTTGTTCTTGACCGCGTAATTCAATGCCCTTGGTTCACCGATAATGACGACTAATTTTTTCCCACGCGTTACCGCTGTGTAGATGAGATTTCTTTGGAGTAAAACAAATTGCTGCATTGCAAGAGGAATTACTACAACTGGAAATTCACAACCTTGCGACTTGTGTATGCTTATTGCATAAGCAGGGACAATCTCGTCAAGTTCGTCAAATTCATAAACTATTTCTCTTTGTTCATACTTGATGACGAGTTCCTTTTCTGTAAGGTCAATCTTAATTATCTTGCCAATATCACCATTAAAAACATCTTTCTGGTAATCATTTTCAATCTGCATTACCTTGTCGTTTAACCTGTATTGCCACCCGAATTTTTCAATTGCAGGCTCATCAGGTTCCAGCGGATTTAAGACTTCTTGCAAGTTTCTGTTCAGTTCTTGAATTCCGATAATCCCTTTGTGCATTGGCGCCAACACCTGAATATCTCTCATCGGAACATAACCGAAACTTTGCGGGATTCGTTTAGAAACAACATTAATCAAAGTCTTTAAAATATCTTCTGGCTTATCTCGTTTAATAAGATAAAAATCCGATTGCTCGTTCTTTTTTCCAAATTGGGGTGTCAAGCCTTCGTTAATTTGATGTGCGCCAATAACAATCTGACTGTTTGCAGATTGACGAAAGATTTTAGTCAAACGCACCACAGGGATATAGTTTGAATCTATCAAATCTCTCAACACGGTTCCTGGTCCTACTGATGGCAATTGGTCGACATCGCCAACGAAAATTACCGATGCATTGGAAGGCACGGCTCGCAATAGATGGCTCATCAACAAAATATCTACCATTGAAGTTTCATCTACAATCAACAGGTCGCATTCAAGAGGCGATTTTTCATTGTGCAGAAACGAACCAGTCTGTGGATTGGTTTCAAGTAATCTATGAATTGTTTTTGCCCCAAATCCAGTAACCTCCAAAAGCCTTTTTGCAGCCCTTCCTGTCGGTGCGCAAAGTAGGCATTTTACCTTTTTTGCATTGAGGATTGATATTAGCGCGTGAACAATTGTTGTCTTTCCTACTCCGGGACCGCCGGTGATTATTAACAACCGATGTTTAAGAGCCTTTTTAACTGCTTCTTTTTGTTCCTCAGCAAGAGCCTTTCCGTATTTTTTTTGATACCACTCAATTGCCCTGCCAAAATCTATGGGCGGATATGATGGTTTTTCTTTAAGCAATTCAACAATTTTTATAGCCACAATATTTTCAGCCCTTATTAAATTCGGCAGATAAATAAAGAGGCTATCGTTAATGATTTCACGCGCTAATTTTTCTTCGGCAATAGATTTTTTCAGGGCGTCTTGCGTTATGGTTTCATTTACTTGAAGCAGTTCGGTTGCATTTTGTATCAATATGGATTCTGGGAGGGCGCAATGTCCTTCTGAAGTTGCTTCCAATAAGATATGATTCAAGCAAGCGCAAGCGCGCAAAATTGAATCCGGATCAATACCAATTTTTCTTGCAATCTGGTCTGCAATTTTAAAACCAATTCCCGGTATATCGGCAGCGAGCCGATAGGGATTTTCCCGAATGAGTTCAATTGCCTGGTCTCCATAAGTTTTATAAATCCTCACAGCACGAGATGTCCCCACGCCGTGAGAATGCAGAAACAACATTATATCACGGACGCTTTTCTGGGCTTCCCATGCGGCTTTGATTATTCGTCGCCGTTTTTGACCGATTCCATCAACTTCCTCAAGCCTTGCGGATTGTTTTTCTATGATGTCTATTACTTGATCGCCGAATTTCTCAACAAGTTTTTTGGCATAAACAGGGCCGATGCCTTTAATAAGCCCGCTTCCTAAATATTTTTCTATACCATTTAAAGTTTTTGGTGGGGTAGTGGCTGTTTGTTCAGACCGGAATTGAAGACCATAATATTTATCCCTTTGCCACGAACCTTGCGCTGTAAGCCATTCTCCAATATTTACTGCGGCAAGGGTGCATACAACAGTTACAGGTTCATATTGTCCTTTGACCTTGACCTTGAGGATTGTAAAACCGCTGTCTTCGTTACGAAAAGTTATGTTTTCGATTATGCCCGATAAGGACTCAGGCAAAGCGTTTTTATTGTTTAATTCAATTTTATCCACCTATTGTAGATAGATTATATTGTATCCTATCTATATGTATAAGACACATAGAATTATTTAAACTTTATTTTTTTCGCTACTTAATAATTTAAACCTATCTTCGCTGAACCTCATTAAAAATTGTTCAACATATTTGCCAAGGATATCTGCTTCGAGATTCACCTCATCGCCAACCTTTTGTGAACGTAGAGCGGTAATTTCGTAAGTATGCGGGATAATCCAGATGCGAAATCCTTTCTTGTCTGGCAAAACGTCCGCAACAGTAAGACTAATTCCATCAACGGCAATTGAGCCTTTAAATACGACGTATTTCATTACCTCGTCTGGAGCCTCAATATCAAGGACGTGGTCTTGTCCCGACCTTTCCCAGCGGATAATTTTTCCAGTGCCATCAATATGGCCGGTTACGAAATGTCCGCCGAATTGTCCTGTTGCTGTAAGCGGTCTTTCAAGATTTACGAGCGTGCCGGGTACAGCATGTTTAAGGTTTGTTCGGTTCCATGTCTCTATCAAAAGGTCAAATTGCAGTAACTTGTATTTTCCCTTTTGGCGCGTTTTAACTGCTGTCAAACAACACCCATTGATAGCAAGGCTGGAACCAATTTTTGTTCCTTTGCCGCAAATTTTCGTTCGCACAACAAGTTCGATAGACTTTTCAGTCTGCTTAACGCTTTCGACTACTCCGGTTTCTTCAACAATTCCAGTAAACATATCTATAGAATGCTTCTAAATTTGTATTTGGACAAGTGGAAATGAAATAGATTTAATTTGTTTTGTCTTTTGCTACTTTTTTATGAACTGCAGGTTCAATATGGATTAGGACATCGCTAACAATGGGTATAGATTGTTTAATTTTATCTTTTACAATATGTGCGGTTCTATGAGCATCATCTACTGTATTTGAACCTTCTACTTCAATGTGCATATCAACATAGAGTTGATACCCCATTTTTCTGACAAAGCATTTTTCCACATATTCAACCCCGTCCACTTGTTCTGCGATTTCCCTAATCTGTGAAATAATAAATGGATCGGGGCTTTTATCCATTAATTCGTTTAAGGCTGGTTTTAAAAGCCGCCAGCCATTGTAGGCGATTATTCCAGAGGCAAAAAGAGCGGCTACATCATCAGAAGATTCATAGCCTTCACCACCAATAAGGGCAATACTTATACCTATGAAAGCTGCAAGCGATGTAATTGCGTCGCTTCTATGGTGCCAGGCATCGGATTGCACAGCGGTGTTTTTAATGGCATCGCCTTCACTTTTAACAAACCGAAAAAGACACTCTTTGATTGCAATTACCCCAACCAAAACCACCAATGTGAAGGGGGCAGGGGAGTGATGTGGATTGGGAATTTCCTGTATTGCCTTTACCGCTATACCAACCGCTGCCAAAAGAAGCATTGTTGCAACAATTGCTGATGCGATGGGCTCAGCCTTACCATGTCCATACGGATGATCTTCATCCGCAGGCGCTGAAGCTATTACAATTCCGCGCCAGACAATTAGTGAGCTGAAAATATCCGCCAAAGATTCTACTGCATCAGAAATAAGCGCAAGAGAATTGCCAAAAATTCCCGCCAACATTTTTCCAGTTGCAAGAAATAGATTGGTAAACAACCCGAAAAATGTTGTCCTCAATCCTCGTTGTAACCGATCTTTTGTCACAATTTAAATTAAATGGCAAAACATTGCGTCTCTTAATTTTGGTTCAAACCAGGTACTCTTTGGTGGCATAATTTTACCGGAATCCGAAACTGCCGTCAATTCATCAACAGTTGTCGGGAACATTGAAAAGGCGCAGATAGCCATTCCTTCATTAACAAGCCGTTCAAGTTCTTCTGTCCCTTTAACGCCACCTATATATTGAATTCGTTTGTCTGTTCTCGGATTTGTTATTCCCAATATTGGTTCAAGGACATAACGTTGAATTAATGATGCATCAAGCCTATCAACCGCTTCTCCGAGTTTTAAAATGTCTTCTTTGAACTCTGCCCTATACCATTCCCTGTCTATATAAAGGCAAAAAACGCCTTTCCTATCCGGGACAGGATTGTTGGTCTTTTTAATAATAGAGACTTCGGATAATTTCTTAAATAAACTCGCTTTGTCGTTTCCATTAAGGTCTTTGAGAACTCTATTATACGGAAGGATTTTTACCTGATGTTTTGCGAATAAAACCGATAACAATCCGCCGCTTTGTCCTGCGCCCTGTCGTTTTTTATACACCCTCACACCTGCAGCCGCCCTATGATGTCCATCGGCAATGTAGATAGAATCTAATTTAGAAAATTCAGTTCCTAAAAACTTGATTTGTTCATCATCGCTTATTACCCAGCTGGAATGTCTGACGCCGTCTGACGCAGTAAAATCTATTGATGGCTGTGTAGCAGTAATTTTTTGAGCAAACTCGTCAATAGCGGCAACCGGATTATACACAAGAAAGACAGTGCCTGTCTGAGCGTTTAGAGTGTCGATATGCATCATTCTATCTTCTTCTTTTTCTGGTTGTGTCAACTCGTGTTTTTTAATTATGTTATTGATATAATCTTCGCAACTTGCAAGGGCTGCAATACCGCTTTGGATATGGTTTCCGCTAATTAGTCTATAAATATAAAAACTGGGTTTTGAGTCTTGAATTAGCCAGCCTTTGACGAGCATTTTCAAAAAATTTTCCCGCGCCTTATTATAGACCTCAGGCAGATATGGATTTGTAGTGTCAGGGAACTCTATTTCGGGTTTGCTGACTCTGAAAAAACTATATGGATTTTTCAACGCAACATCACGGGCTTCCGCTGTTGAAACTACATCGTAAGGCAGTTCGCATATCTTTACTGCCAGTTCAGGCTTGGGTCTGACGGCTTTAAATGGTCTTACAATTGCCATAATAGTGGAGCAAGTTAATATAATATAAAATAGTTCCTGTCAAAAATATATAAATATGTATGCTATGAAAAGTTTAAATAGTGGAATGCCGCTTTTTGGAATTATTTTACCTTGAAACATAATAACGCAATTACTTGAGTTTATAATGTCTTTGGTTGTTCTACTTAAGCTGCATAAGCCCCTCTATAAATTCGCGGGACGCGGTAAGTTATGCTGGTAAATACTTCATAAGGGATTGTTCCAAACCATTCTGCTATCTCACATACATCAATTTTTTCATTTCCCTGCGTTCCAATCAAAACCACTTCATCACCGGGACTTAAATCAGGGACGGCGCTTACATCGGCAATCATCTGGTCCATCGTAATTCTGCCGACGACATTACATCTTTTTCCTTTTATAATCACCTGTGCTTTATTGCTACCAGCCCTTAAATAACCATCTCCATACCCAGCGGTTAATATTGCAACTTTCATCCTCTTTTTTGAAGTAAAGATATGTCCATAACTAATCGGTGTGCCAGCAGGGATTTCTTTTATGTAACTGACATGGCATTTAAATGAAAGGGCAGGGATAAGATGGTTTTTAATATCGTTTTTTGTCCTTCGTTTACCCTTTGGAACAATTCCATAAACAAGCAGTCCGGGTCTGACCATATTAAAGTATGTATCTTTCTCGTGAATAATTCCGGCGCTATTATTTGAATGGGCAAGAGGTATTTTAATCTTCGCCTTTTTCAATTCACCCAGGACTTTTAAAAATCGGTTCTTTTGAAGTTGCGTAAATTTTTTATCGTCTTCTGCAGAAGAGAAATGCGTGAAAATCCCGGCAACTTTAATCTGTGCAAGATTTCTACAATAGTTAATCAAGTCAAGCGCATTTTCATACCAGACGCCGAGCCTTCCCATTCCGGTATCGATTTTTATTTGTATTTTTACAATTTTGCCCTGTCGCTTGGCTTCAGCGGAGAACAAATCAGCCTCCGGTTTTGAAGAGATTGTTGGCATAACGTCGTCGCTGACAGCCCAATGAACTTCTTTCGGTAAACAAGCCCCGAGCATTAATATCTGCCAGCCTTTTCCGATTGACCGTACTGCTTCTGCCTCATTCAAATTAGCCACACCAAATACATCCGTTCCACTCTGCATTAATAGAGCGGCGATTTGTTTTAGACCGTGTCCATAAGCATCGGCTTTAACAACTGTCGCAATTTTAACACCTTTACCGACGGTGTGTTTTATCCATAATAAATTTTGGCGCAAAGCCTCAAGGTCAACTTCTGCCCAGCATCTATAAATTTTTTCCATATAACTACGTAATGTTTAAAATTCTCGGTGGTGGGGCTTTAACAAAAGGGATTGGTCGCAAGTAAATTGGTTCAAGTTTTTCACCCGCCACAAAATTGTTATTATTTATGCTCAGACGATAGATAGATTTTGCGTCTGACGTTAATTGAACGGCATTTTTAAACCGAATATCCGTTCCTGCTAAAACTCTATCAGTTTTACCTATGGCATTAGAATCTATGATAGAAAGTTCTTTTACGCATTTAAAACTGCCATTCTCAACATCGTAATCTGCACAATAAAATTCACCGCGTTGAGCGTCAACAACAATCCTATATTTGTTATCCAATTTGTTATAAGCGAGTTTTTCCGCCATACTTTCAACTGTGTCTATACCTAACAATTTTACATTGCGGGCAAATTGCCATCCTTGCGCTATTGATATTGCAATCCTTATTCCTGTGTAAGAACCCGGTCCGATGCCTACACTTACACAATCAATTTCTTTTACATCAACGTTCGCCTTTTCCAGAGCCGTTTCAATCATTTTGAAGGGCTTCAACGTTGAATCAACGGATTCTTCGCAGTAGCCGATAACCTCACCATCGCTTCCGACTGCCACGCTTTTATAATTCGTGGAAAATTCAATTGCCAAAATCTTCATATTCAATCTTACGTTCTGATTCATTAATTGCGGTTAGAATTGCCTGTCGGTATTTTAATCCATTGGGTAGTTGAGAATTTTTATCTAATAGACCAAACCATTTTTCTGCCCATTCAATCGCAACTATTGCCTTGTCATTTAAAAATTCATCAAGACCAATATTGTGAATATCCTCCACACAACTCAGTCTATATAAATCAATATGGACAAACCACAGGTTATCAGTCTTATATTCATTTACGATTGCAAATGTTGGCGACGTGATTTGTTGATTTATTCCTAATCCTTTTGCCAGCCCTTTCACGATTTGGGTTTTACCGCAGCCAAGTTCGCCGATAAGCCCAAAGATCATTCCGCCTTTTGCCTCTTTAGCCCAATCAATACCTAATTGAATAGTTTGCTCTACGTTATGCGAAATGAATATAGCCATATTCAGTAACATCAAAAATCCCGTTTTTCGTTCTAATTTTGAAGCCGACCACATCCATAACCTTGCCAATGCAGCTAAGTTTCAAATCAGGAAACGTCTTTTTCCATTTATCAAGTAAATCAACTGCAACTTTTGGATTTATTGTAAATAGGAGTTCAAAATCTTCGCCATCTGTTAATGCTGCTGTTAATGCTGGTTTGGAAGATGAATTAGATCGGGAACGTCTTTTGGCGCTATCGCTTATGGGAATTGCTGAAGCAAGCAACTCTGCTCCAAGTCCCTGTTCAATCGTAATATGCCGCAAATCACTGGCAAGACCATCGCTCAAATCTATCATCGCTGACGGTTTAAAATTGTTCACGAGCCATTGTGCTTCTTTGATACGCGGTTCAAACTCCAAATGTTTTCCTTCAATAGACCCACCAAGTTCGCCAGTAACAAATATTGCGTCTCCCGGTTTTGTGCCAGAACGGAAAACGCATTTATCCTTTTCAACTATGCCGAGCATTGCCACAGAAATTAAAATTCTTTCGGGATTTGTTGTTGTTTCGCCGCCAACTATTACTACCGAATAGCGGTTAGCAACCTTTGACATCCCGTTATAAATTCCTTCTACATATTCAGGAGAAAAATCTTTTGGAAGTCCGATTGTTATCAATGCAGAGGTCGGCTTTCCGCCCATTGCGGCAATATCACTCAAACAACGGACAATTGCCTTGTGTCCTACCTTTTCAGGTTCGGTCCCCGAGGTAAAATGGATACCTTCAACAATGGCGTCGGTCTTAAAAAGCAGCCAATAGTCGCTATTTTTAAAATCAATAACGGCGCAATCCTCTCCGATTCCAGCAATTACACTTTCGTTTTGCGGAAGCAGTTTTTTAATTTTATCTATCAGTTCTAATTCGTTCATCAAATCATCCAGAAAACCTCTTAAATAACGATTCGAAATTATAATCGTACATTAACATAGTAAAATTCATAAGGTTAAATAAAGAGTGCGTCAATATAGGGGCAAGCAGATTGCCTGTGATTTCATAAACAATCGTTAAAATTACGCCAAAAAATGCTAATGGAAGCGCTGCGACTAAATTATTGTGGATAATGCCGAAAAGCAAAGAGACACCATAAATTGCAATTAACGGATGACCAGCATCTTTTAAAGTTCTATATAACAAACCGCGAAATAAAATCTCTTCTGCAACTGGCGCAAGAATAATTGTACTTATGGCTATTAAAGTCAGGTAACTAAGAGGCGGATTCTTTTGTAAAATTTGTACTACCACCTGCGATTCTACTGGTGCAGATGAACCAGCAAGCGCCTTAATCAAGAGAACCGTCAAATATTGCAATTCCAGCCCAAGCGGGACAAAAATGATAAAACCAATTACCCCGAAAAGTATTACACGCCACAAAGATGAATTAAGAAAACCAAAAATATCACGCCATCGGATACCGTTTTGTTTCAGGAAAACAGCAACAAAACAAATTGTAATAATCTGGAAACTAAATGTATTCAGGACGAATACAAACGGCGATGGTTCTGCGCCGGGAATTTTTGTTTGTCCCGGAAAAACCAGCTGTATAGCAAGCCATACGCAAATGAGACATAAAAAAATGCCCATCAACACTCGTATGACTCCAAAAGCATCAAGTTGCGGTTTGGACTCCATAGTCGCTTTTAATATATAGCAGATGATAATCAAAAGAAACAGAGTCTGTTGCACAAATTAATTCAACCATAAATAAACAAAGGATTTACAGGATATTATTATTTAACAGGGATTTAAAGGATTTACGGGATATTTAGCAAGGATAGATTTTTTCCTGTATATCGTGTCCATCCTTGTTAATTCTTATCCTAATCCATCAAATCCATTTCATCAGCGCAATCAGCGTTCAATTCCTTATTTATCACAAAAAAATGCATACGCTATATTTTTACTTTATTGAACGGATATGAAATAATAGAGTTCAGTAAAATGAGATATTTGGTAATTATAGTATTGGCGGTTTTTAGTCTGGCTTGCAATGTTTTTTCGGGTGATTGGACAAGATGGGGCGGTTCGGATAATTCAGGGAATATGTTTAGTCCTGAGTTAAATACACCATCAAGTTTTGACCCGGGGAAATTGAAACCCGGTACCGACGAGATTGATATAACAACTACAAAAAATGTTAAGTGGATAGCAAAACTCGGTTCGCAAAGTTATGGAAATACCGTAGTTGGCAAAGGGAAGGTATTAGTTGGTACGAATAATGAATTTCCACGCGATAAACGGCATATCGGCGACCGTAGTATATTGTTATGTTTGAACGAGGAAACAGGAGAGTTTCTGTGGCAGCTGGTAATTACAAAGCATCCTGCTGGAAAGGCAATTGATTGGGATAATCTTGGTCTGGTTTGTTCGCCAACTATTGATGATAATTGCGTTTATATTGTTTCAACGCGTTCGGAAGTTGTATGCCTTGATATTGAAGGGATGAAAAATGGAAATACTCCGCCGTTCTTTGATGAAGCCCGTTATGTGGTTCAAGATACAAAATTACCGCCTGCTGAACTGGGTTCTAAAGACGCCGATATAATCTGGGTGTTTAATATGCTTGATGAACTCGGGACATTGCCGCATAACGCCGCAAATGGTTCGCCGCTTGTCATCGGAGATATTGTTTATACTACAACATCAAACGGCGCAGATATAAATCACAATTATGTGCCGTTTCCGTATGCGCCAAGCGTCATTGCGCTTGATAGAAAGACAGGGAAATTTCTTGCAGGGGATAATACAGGCAATGGGTTTAATATATTTCACGGGCAATGGAGCTCAATTTCATCGGGAAAGGTCAATGGTAGAGACT
>JAKPVM010000316.1 GCA_029572555.1 Verrucomicrobiota bacterium
CAGGAGGATGTGAAAAAGGATAAAAATTTCTAAAAGTGAAAAATGTGTTAAAAAAACCCCTGAAAAATCAGGGGTCAGGGCTTGATTTTTACCAATTATGGGATGATAGTGAAATTTTATATTGAAACAAAAGCCTAATTATCCTTCGCCTCTTTATAGATAATGAGGTTTGTTATCAGAGACCAGACGAGCGAGATGAAAAATATAATGAATGAACCAATCAGCGGTTTTAATAATTCAAGCAGTTTTTCGCTGACTTCTAATGGAATAATCAATTGGAAAATCTGGTCGCTATAAGGTGCAATGCACATTATCATTTTGCCCACATAATAGAGCGTTCCCCCAAGACCTGCCAGAGAAAGAACAATCTGGAAATAGCCCGATTTTTTCCCGCCATATATCGAACCAAGTCCGGGAAAAACCAGATTAAGCGCAAGCAATGCCCCAGCTGTCTTTTTATCAATTTTGTCCGGCTTCGCCAAAAATCGTTTCATACCCATAAACAAGCATTGCAATTGCAAGTGGCAAGGTAAATAAGACACCTACAATACATAGAAAAACACCAGCCATATTAATAACACACATAACAATTATAAACCAAAACACAGCAAACCAATGTTGTTGAACTTTCTTTTTACTCAATTTCATTGCCTCCCAGAAATCAAGCCCTTTATCCACCACAAGAGGGACTGAAAATGCCCAACAGATACCAAGATAAATCATCGGTATAATCGCAACAATTCCGCCAATCACTATGCCCATTATTCCTAATGCGTGTGTCTTAGCTATTCCACCTATCACGAATCCAAGCCCCGCGATTATTCCACCGGGTATCGCGGAAGCAAACATAAGCAAAACCATCACAATGTAAACAACAATCAATTGAAAAGTATTATTGGAAAACCCATAAAACAAATCACCAATATCCGCGGGTTTTCCTCTGAGTTTCGATATAAAGACATAAAATAACCCACCCATAAGAATGGGAGTTATTAATATACTAACTAAGATAAATAAAAATCCAATAATAGGAATCATTGTTAATGATTGAATGCCAAGTATGATAAGGAAATATATAACTCCAGTTCCAAATAATGTACCAAAATTATTTTTGAATAATTCAAAGGCTTTGGAAAGACAATCACTTACTCTTAAATCGTAATCTTTTTTTACAATTTCTTCTGCCCATTGTTTGACGTCCACTTGTTCAGGCAAAGGCGGTGGAGGTTTAAGAGAAGAGAAAGTTTCGGCAAATTCAGGATACTCGGCAAGCGTCTTCCATTCACTGGTTGTCTCAGTTTTTACGAGGGTTTGCTCATTTGCCCTACCTTCTAAAATCCATTGTTTAATCTGGTCACCTGAAACAGGTCCATATTCTTGTTTGTCGGATCCTAAAATGGTGTACATAGGTAATTATTTTCAGCAAGTTTAGATTAAATTGATTTATTAGCAATACAATTGTGGATATGATATTAAGCGCGTGGATGGGTTTTATCATAGACCCTTTTTAGATGTTCTGTGGTGATGTGTGTGTAAATCTGCGTGGTAACAAGGTGCGCGTGTCCCAACAATTCTTGAACGCTACGCAAATCTGCGCCAGCATCAAGCAAATGTGTGGCAAAACTGTGTCTCAATGTATGCGGCGTTATTGATGGGTCTAACCCAGCAAGGGCAAGATACCTTTTAATCTTCAGTTGAACAAGACGAGGATACATCGGTTCTCGTTTCTTTATATTGGAAAAAAAGACCGGTTCATCCGGTAATGGCGAGGTATGCAACTGCTTCCAATAGTTTAAAATGGCGTTAATCGCGGGCCTGCCAATCGGGACAAGCCGTTCCTTTTTCCCTTTGCCGCGAACAGAAACCGTCTGTTCATTAAAGTCAATGTCTTCAACCTTCAATCCGCACAGTTCACTGATTCGCAGTCCGCAGGAATAGAGTGTTTCAAGGATTGCGGTATCTCGGTAATATGTGGAAATATCAACATCGCTGTTGCCAGAAGATTTCACTAATTCAAGTTCCTTAAATGGCGCGTTTAATAATTCTAACACTTGCGGAATTGTTAAAAATTTCGGCAATTGTCTGCGGGTTTTTGGTAAGGAGAGTCCGCTAATCGGTGAACTCTGGGCAAAACCGCGTCGAATAAGGAATTTGTAAAATGTCCGTAGGGCACTAAAACGAAGTTGGATTGCGGCTTTGCTAAAATTATCACGGCTCAAATACCGCAGATAAGCCCGAAAATCGTCATTGGTCAGATGAGACCAGTCAGGTTGCGTAGAATTAACGGTTTTATACCATTGGGCGAATTCGTTTAGTGAATGAATATAGTTTCGCAATGTATATTCGGAGGCATTTTTATCAATGGTAAGATGTTGTCTAAAATCCAATATATATTTATCATCATTTTGATTATCGAGGTCAGATTCATTCATAAAACAAGCATCCCATTAAACTAACACAAAAACAATTATAAGATTACAATCTATTTGACTGACGTGGCTATCCCAATTAATTTGCCGCGCTTTTATTCATCTCTTCTTTCATTTCATCAATCTGCTTCTGAATAGCCTGTGGATTCGGCGAATATTTTTTTAGTTCCTCAAAATATTTTATCGCAAGCGGATAATTTCTTTGGTCGCGTTCAAGTTGTCCAAGATGAACAAGGATTTGTTGGAGTAAAAAGGTATCAGGCTCTTTTTCTTTTGCGGTGACTTCTCGCCATCGCGCCAACGATAGTTCAAGGATATTGCGAGCCTTTGTAATATCTTTGCGGTCGTCCTTATAAATTTTGCCTAATTCAAATAAAAGTTCCGGGTTGCCGGGATTTGCCCTTAAACCGTCTCGCAGGAATTCTTCGGCTTCATTTATTTTTCCTAAACTTCTTAACCAAAATGCGGCTACGGTATAGTTTTCAATCCTGTGCGGGTCAAAAGTTGCTGACAATTTTAACCAGGGCAATATCTCTTTTTGTCCACGCGGTATTTCATCGGCGTGGACGTGGACTGACGGATAAAAACTGCGGCTAAACCTATCAATCCAATCAAGCGGTTCTCTTGAATAATCTTTCTCGCATTTTTCGTGGTTATGTCCGTGTTCATCCGGATGTCCTGCCGTTTTTTCCATTTTTGAGCCTGTTGATTCTGATGTATTATCAAAAATGCTCGGATAATAACCACGATGGAAATAAACATCCGCCTTTAAGTAGAGAAGCGCGCTAATTAAACCCTCGGTTTCACCTAAAACAGCCGAAAAAAAACCGCTTGATTCATCTTGTTTACGAGAAGAAGAATCCTGCCATCGGTCTAAATCGCAGGCTAAACCAAAACACAACACAAACAATAAACAGATGATATAAACAGTTGTTATCTTCTCTTTCATCGCAACCGTTTCCGATTAAATACCAGGCACGCAATCAATGTAAAAATTAACGAGTACGCAATGCCATAAATCAAAAGTAAAAAGAATTTATCCCACGCAACCGCGGGATAGTTGTGCACAAGTAACTTCCTGAAATCAAAAAGTTCAATATGCGGAATAGAGAAATAAATTACCTGAATAATTGTCCGCAATGGTTCACTCATATTTAGGGATAGATTATTTAAATGTCTGCCAAGAACCATTATTGCAACAACAACCACAAGGCAGATAGTAGTGTTTGAACTCGGCGCCGCAAAAATTACGGAGCCTAAAAATGCCATTGAAATTACTATCCCGAGCATAACCCAGTGGGCAAAATAGGATTGAATATTAAGAGAAAAATCTAATGAATGTTCCCACGATGCGGCAAGTAATCCAAAAATCAGATAAAAAAGCAGCAATGCCACGCCTGTAGCAATCCAGCAACCCAACGCTTTTCCGACTAAAACCTCAGTCCGAGTAACTGGTTTTGCAAGCAGCGGAAAGATTGTGCCACTTTCTATCTCAGACGGAATCTGGCGGGCGGACGCAGTAATTGCTATTACAAGGGCAAATATCCATATTAATAACAAGCATATTTCCTTTATATAACCAGCAACACCGGGTTCGTTGAAAAAGTTCATCGAACCCATTGCCAGCGTCAATATCACCGTCAAAATCAAGACAACATAAAAGTCTTTGCGCCTATACATCTCACGCATTGAAACCCCAGCAAGCGCAAATATGTTGTTTAATTTAATACCCATAATTTAATTATTAACCAACAACAGGCAAATCTTCATAACCGATTACCTTTAAGAATATCTCTTCAAGATTGCATTTATACTTATTTAAAAGGTCTCGGACATTGCCTTGCTCTTTTATTTCTCCTTCGTTTAGAATAGCAACGCTGTCGCTGACAGTTTCCACTTCACCGAGTTCGTGAGAAGAGAAGAACACGGTTTTGCCCTCGCTTTTAAGCCTCTGGATAATTTGACGGACTTTCATTTTTCCAATCGGGTCAAGTCCGCTTGTTGGTTCATCAAGTATCAATAAATCCGGGTCGTTAATAATTGCCTGAGCTAGACCGACTCGTTGTTGCATCCCTTTTGAATAAGTTTTTATAAGACGTGTTTTTGCATTTTCAAGTTCCACAAGTTTTAATACTTTATCGATTCTCTCCTCCGCAATCTCCTTTGGAATTTGGAATAATTTTGCATA
>JAKPVM010000011.1 GCA_029572555.1 Verrucomicrobiota bacterium
GAAAGATATTTGGATTTTAAGGGAAACGGGATGGAAGCGGCATTGTCAGTGTATGAATGCAAGAACGCAAAAGTGGCGGCGGCGTTGGCTTCGGAATACCTAACCAAACCTAACATCATCGCTTATATTGATTCAAAGTTAGAAGAACGCGGTTTTTGCGACGAGAATGTAAAGAAACAGCATTTATTCACGCTTAATCAGTTTGCTGATTTGAGCGCAAAGAATAAGGCGATTGATATGTTTTACAAATTGAAAGGGGAATATGCGCCGGAGAAGTTGAAGGTAGAACACGAATTTGATGACATCAGCGACAAAGAGCTTGCCGAGATGGAGAAAATGCTGACAGATTTTTTGTTAAAAAAGTAAAATAAAACTTTATGGAAATAATAAAATGTCATTATAAGATTTCCAAGCCGGTTAATTCTTATAGGGAAATAAAAAAAGAGGCAGAAGAGTTAATCAGATTTATTCATACCGGTCCCTTCAATGGAAATTGGAATAAGCCATTTGCCATAGCGCATTGCCAAGTAAGCGAAACGCCAATGGCGTTTTTTGTTGTTTCAAAAGATGTTTTGGCTGAAAAAATGTTTGAGCATTTTGTCATTATCAATCCTAAAATTATTGAAGCGCCAGCAGAAAAGGATATTGGAGCTGATTCGACAATGAATACGATTAACGAAATTGAATATCAAGAGCCGTGTATGAGTTTTCCATTCCGAACGACAAAGATGGTAAAACGTTATGATTTAATTAAAGTTAGGTATCAAATCCCAAAATGGTATGGCTTAAAAACCATTGAAAGACAACTTACAGGAATTGCCAGCGAGATATTTCAGCACGAATACGACCATATGCAAGGCAGGAACATTTATTTTGAAACTGAAACACCGGTCAAATGGTGGGAGTTAATAGGCAAAGAGCGATCAAAAGCCGGCACTTCGCTTGAACCAGCAGAGGGTTTAGGATTGGAAAGAGCAAAAGAAAACATCACCAATACTTCTAAAACCAAAGATTATGCCAAAAGAGATTGACCCGATTACGCAACGAATTATGGATCTATGCGGCACGACAGACAAAGAAATTGTTTTGAGCAAATTGCGCGCGGTAAAAGAACAAAAGGTATCAAGATTAAAGCACAAGAAATACCGCTATTTCGTTCCTAATGGAAAATGTGAGGAGTTTATTAAGAAAGTTGGAAGCGGTGAAAACTTTATTATTCTTTTTTCTGCTGCCAATGGCGTTGGAAAAACTACTACATCGGCAAACATTGTCGCGCATATCCTTTGGGGAAAAGACAGCGAAAATCCATATTTTGATTTGCCACTTTTCAAAGATTTTCCATTTCCAAAGCGAGGCAGGATTATTTCTGACCCGACAAACATTGAAAAAAACCTTATCCCTACGCTAAAAGAATGGTTCCCGGAAGGTAGATATACGACCAGCAAGGCGGGCAAGCATTACGATAGCGTATGGACTACCGATACCGGGTTTGAGTTTGATATTATGTCTTATGAGCAAGATGTTAAGGAATTTGAGAGCGCGACAATCGGCTGGGTATGGTTCGATGAGCCGGCCCCAGAGCCAATTTTTAAGGCAACTGTGGCTCGTTTGAGAAAGGGCGGTATAATCTTTATATCAGAAACGCCGTTGTATGCGGCTTGGCTGTATGATCATATTATCGCTAATCCTGACAAGGAACTGGCTGCGAAAGGACAAAGGGTTTATGTTGAAGCTGACGTGGAGTCATCCTGCAAACAACACGGCATTAGGGGACATTTGGAACATTCACAGATTGAAAGAATGATTGCTGAATACACAGAGGAAGAAAAACAAGCGCGTATTTATGGGAAATTTCAGCATTTAATCGGATTAAGATTTAAGGCATTTTCGCGCAATGTCCACGTTGTAAGACCGTTTGAGGTTGACCCAAGACGTTTCTGCGTCTATCACGCGCTTGATACGCACCCACGAGTTAATGATGCCGGCACCTGGATTGCAGTTGATGAGAAAGGCAGGAAATTTGTTGTTGACGAGCTTTGGGAAAAATGCGTTGGCGGAACAGAGGAATTGGCTCAAAGAATTAAAAAGAAAAACGAGCTTTATCGGATTGAACGAATGTTGTTAGAACCGGGAGCTTTTGTGGAGGATCAGCACACAGAGCAAAGTTTAGCGGCAAAACTGGCTCATTACGGGCTTTCTTATCTTGAAGCAACCAAAATAAGGGCGGTTTCAGATAAACGGATTGAGGACGCTTTGGCTTATCAAAAAATTAACATTGAAGGCGGAGAGGAATTTATTAAATATCCTGAACTTTATGTTTTTGACACTTGTCCAAGAACTATTTACGAATTTGAGCATTTGCGTTGGGACGAGTGGCAGGGAAAAATTGCCGAGAAAAAAGACCAAAAAGAAAAGACGATTGACAAGGACGACCATATGATTGAAAACATCGGGCGCATTTTAATCCAAGAGCCACAGTTTTATCCTATGCCGACACCCGGCAATTCAGGGATTGCCGAAGATCCAGATTACGACCCATTTCCCAAAAGTCTATCACGATAAACATTTGACTATTTTTTAGCTTATAATATAATTAAAGATGAGAATTTATACCTTTAAACCTGAAAAATATCGTGATTGTCCAATTTATTACAGGAATTTTGAACATTGTTTTGAATATCTGATTGTGATTGAAAATCAAATTTATACAGCTCATATTTCAGTTATCCCGACCTTCATCAATCGTTTGCTTTATTGGTTAAGAATTGAAAAGTCGGAATACAGTCAACAGCAACAGGGCAAGATAATCCACCAGTTGCGCAAAATGGCGGAAACTACGATTGACTATATTTTAGATAAAAAGGGTGATATAATAAAGAAATAAATACTATTTTGTTTTATCGGCGGCAAATCTTTTCCGGGTGAAGTCAAGAAGTATAAGAAATTAAATCGTTCAAAATCAAAAATTGCATAACTGGAAATTCGCCGCTCACCAGCTATGCCAAACATAGAAAAAGAAACATCAGAACAAATACAAGAACTTCAACAAAATGATTTTTCAAAAGAAGCTAATAAATTAGAAAAAAGAGATTTTTCATCTTTAATCAAGCAAGTTGAAGCAGAATATACTCTCGCGTGGTGGTTTATGAAGCCCAAACTTGACGAATGGGCTGTAAGATTAAAACTTTATAACAACCAAAAACGCGACAAGGAAACAATCGGCGATCCTTTGCTTTTTACTATCCACCAAACCGTGCTGGCTTCGCTTTATAGCGACCGGCTGGGGGTGGATTTTTTAGGCAGAGAAGCTGGCGATGAGGAAACAGCAGAAAACTTGAACGCAATGGCGGAATACGATTACGACGAAATGGAAAAAGATGTGATAGATTACGAGTGGGATTGGGACGCTTCATTTTTCGGACGCGGATTACTGCTTAACTTTGAGTTTGACCGCAAGCTAAAATGTCCAGCACCGGAAGTAATTGATCCTATGACTTGGCTTCGTGATCCGCGAGCAATATCGGTAAATGGCGACCGCAAAGGCAGGGGAGCAATGAAATTCGGCGGCAGGGAAATCCAGTTAAGCAAATTGGATTTGGAAAATGCCGGCATATATTTTAATTACCAAGACATTAAACCTGATACATCAAACGATATTCGTTCGTTGATTGACGCTAACGCGCAGGCAAGGCGTGATGCGCAGGGTTTGGGCGATTGCTCAAAGTTTGACAAATTAACAGGCGACAACGCCACTTACAGGGTTTTGGAGTGGTTCACTCATTGGAAGGGTAAAAAAGTTATTGTTGCGCTGGCTAATAACAGAAAGAAGGTAATCCGTTATACAGAGATTGGAAAAGATTTATTTCCAATCATAGACAGACAGATTTATCCTATTTCGCACGATTGGGACGGCGTGTCTATCCCTGATTTAGTTGAAGATAAACAAAGAGCAAGGTCAATTGTTCAAAATTTGGGGTTAGCTGGCATTAAACTGGGTCTTCACCCGACATATCTTTACAACACAAACCTCATTAAAAATAGAGGCAATCTTAATGTAGATTTTAATAAGCATATTCCGGTTGACGGAAATCCAGCAAATGCCATTGTGCCGGTTGAGAGGCAGACGGTAAAGCAGGAAGTCCAGTGGATTTTGGAATTATTAGACACTGCCGCGCAACGGGCAACCGCCACGCCGGATATTCAGCAGGGCGTCCAGTCAGAGGAAAAAAGGACAGCGACAGAAACAAATTTGATTTCAGCCAAAGTGGACACAAGATACTCATTATCAGCCAAGATATTCGGTTGGTCCGAAAAAAGGTTTTGGAAATCTTGGTATTCTCTCTATAAAGAGCATTTTGAAAAAGATATTGATGAGAAAGTTATCAGGATTGTCGGCGCAATGGGTTCAAAATGGCGAGCGCTTACTCGTGAGAATATAATTGCCAACACTGATCCAGATGTAAAGATTGAAAGCAAGGTAATTTCAGAGGCGAAAAAAATAAACGACTTGCAGAAATACAGATTATTTATCAAAGACGTCATTGCCACTGACCCGCAAAACAGCAATGTCAGGTTTGCTTTGAGAAAAATAGGGCGCTTATCCGGCTTTACCAAAGAGGAAGTGGAGCAGGTTTTGCCGCCGAATGTTGATGAAATGAACGCTGAAAGCGAGAATGATTTACTGGATAAAGACACTCTAACGCCGGTTGAAGTTGCAGACGATGATTTTGTGCATATGGAAGTCCACAATAAGGCGGCTGACACGTCGGCAAAGTTTGCTCATATTGAAGCGCATAAAAGGGCAATGATGTTAAAGAGAGTAAAGCCTGAATTTGATTTGGCAAAACAACGTCCAGAAAATCCGACACAAGTCGCGCCAATAAAATCACCGGGCGTCAGTTTTATGCCAGCTGGCGGCGCGGCAATACCAGCAGGAGGCAAGCCAATACCAGTTGGAGAATAAATTTATGGCAAATAAAAAAACAACAAAAATTGAAGGAACAAAAGTAATGAAAGTAATGACGGTAGAAGTGCCACAACCGCAGTTGCAAACAGAAACGCAGTCGGTTATTGCTGCTTTGAAGTCAATGTCAGCGACAGAGGGCTGGGCGATAATGGTTAAAATCCTAAATGACAATATAAAATATCTTGAAACTGCCATTTTGGACAAGATTGACCCGTCAACTAAACAGCCATTGACAGAAGAGGAAATTGAGATTTGCCGCATTAAGAGATTGCTAAACATTGAATTAAGAGATACGCCGCAGAATTATAGCAATGTGATAAAAGAAATCGGCGAAATTCCGATTGAATATGACCCATATTTTAAGACAAAAGACGCAATTGACCGGGCAAGATTAACGCCGTCAGCAGATGACAAAGGGAAGTAGGGAAGCACTTTAACAATTTAATAATAAATATCCTTGTAGTGAACATTTGCGCAGCGCAAATTGCGAGGTTCACTGAAACCGATTATCTGTGAGGGACTTTGGCGAATTTCCTACTTACAGACCATTAACCTTAAACTGGCTTTGGCTCGTTGTTGGTTGTATGGCGCAAGTAGTCGGTTTCATTGAGCTTCGCAACAAGCTCTGCCGCGCGATTTAGTCAGTCGCGCGAGGCACGCGCAAGCGTGATCCGCCATATTTGGTTTTCGGCATTGCCAAAGAAGGCGTGTAATCAAAAAAATTATGCTTGATGATCAAAAAATAGATCAGTCCGCCAACACTGCCGATCAGGAAACTGATAACGGTGAAGGCGAGAAAAACCAGCAAACTGATGCTGGCGAGGGTCAGGGGACTGACACCGAGAAAATATCAGTGGCAACTGACACCGGAAACGAGGACGCCGGTGGCGGCCAAGATAAGGGGGAAGGCGATAATAAAGAAACCTCAAAAGGTCAGGATAAAAACGCCAAAGTCCCTCCAAAAGATACTCAACAAGGAAGCGACGACGGAGCTGAACCCGAGATACGCAAACGACTCTCTCCGCAAGATTTCATTATTCAGCGTCAACAACGCAAATTGTCAAGGCAGGCAAAAGCCAGCGATATTATTTTTGAAGAAAATAATGAAAGCGAAGAGGACGAAATTGCGCCAGAGGACGAAGCTTTAATTAAAAAAGTTGTCGCGCCAATGCTTCAACCAGTCCTTGAAAAGACATTGCGGGCAGAGGACGAGCAGGAAATCAAAGAGTTTCTGACACTCAATCCAGATTTTAAGCCGTTTGAAGCCAAAGCCAGACGCTTTATGCAACACCCTTCGAGAAGGCAGTTGCCGATTAAATCTATCTTTTACGAGGTAGCCGGCGACCAACTTCTTAAAATCGGCGCTGACCGCAAGGCAAAAGCCGATGAGAAGGCAAAGCAAACTCAAACTGGAGGCGGCTCTAATAGAGCTGGCGAAGGCGAGGGAAGAAGCGACTGGGAGTTGTCAAAAGAGGAGTTTGAAGCAAAAAAAGAGAGAATAAGGCAGTCCGGCCGTCTATAAGGTCGTTTAGCCAAATCTCTCACTCTAATAGGTCAATAATAATTAACTTAAATAATTTTTACTACAATGCCGAATACTACACGGACACAAATCCCGGCAGAAGTGAATAACTTTTATGACAGAACCCTGCTTGAAAGAGTGATGCCATTGTTAACTCACTTACGCTGGGCGCAGATAAGGGACATACCGAAAAATAGTGGCACAAAAACCATTAAATTTCGCAGATATGGCAACTTAACTGCTGCTACTACCCCATTGCAGGAAGGTATAACTCCTGCTGGCAGTCAGCTTTCAGTAACCGACATCACCGCGACTGTCGCGCAATACGGTAAAAATATAATTGCCGTATTCAAATCATTTCTAATGTCAACTATTTGACAACTGGGAACTCTTGCATAATCACCGTAGAGGTGATACAATAAGAATATAATAATTTATTATATTCTTATGAAAAAGCAAGACAATCAGAGGGAAGCGACTTTGTATGCTTATGTGGCCGGAATAATAGACGGAGAAGGAACTATCAGGATTGGAAAAACAAAGACAAATTATTATGCCTCAATTAGCATAGTAATGACTAATAAAAAAGTAATTGAACTAATAGCGTCTATATTCGGCTCAAAAGTAAGAACAGAGTGCGTTCCTAATAGGAAAATAATTTATAGGTGGGGAACATCTGGAAATATAGTTATACCCAAAATAATTAACGAAATTTATCCTTATTTGATAGTTAAAAAAGAACAAGCTGATTTAGTCCTTGAATTCTGTAAAAAATATCCAAAAGAAATAAAAAAATGTAGGATTTGTGGATCAACAAAGATACAGGGTTATAGCTTATGTCCAAATTGTTATGCAAAGATAAAAAGAAGAGGAGAATTAGAAAATTGGAAAATCCCATCAGCAAAATTTCTTCCTAAAAAGGAACTACAACGCAGAGAGGATCTTTACCGAAAGATAAAGAAGCTCAATGCGGTTGGAGCACCCACAACGACTAAACGAAATGACACGCGAGAGCGTGAAGTGATAGTCTGAACTATACAGTGATGTATAGAAATAGGCAGAAATGACCTATTACCTCATAAAAAGAGGATCAACAAATTGGATTACATCACGGTTACTGACGTTCTAACTTGGGAAAGTGAAGACGCGGTTTTAATGGAAGCGGCTGAAATACTTGGCGATCAAGCAGCCGATACATTGGATCAACTTTGCCGCGACATCTTAAACGCTGGCACAGGCGCAATTTATTCAGGAAGTGGTAATACTGCAACAGCAGACGTTGCCGCCGGTGATGTAATTGCTCTTGCCAACCTTGACAGTGCTTTGGCCACCCTAAAAGCCAACAATGCCAAAAAGATTACAAGGCAAATCAATCCTTCAACCGGATATAACACCAGCCCAGTTAGAGCTGCTTATGTTTCTATTGTTCACCCAGTTATCGGGGTGAAAATTAAAACACTTGCGACTGCGGCTAATACTTGGACGCCAGTTGAAAAATACGCCAGTGGCGCGGACGTAATGGAAGGCGAAATTGGGACTTACAACGAAATTCGTTTTGTTGAAACCAACAACGCTAAAATTAAGACCGGCGCTGGCACAGCTGGAATTGACGTATATTGCACATTGGTTTTTGGGGCAAATGCTTATGGTATTACCCGAATTTCCGGTGAAGCTTTGAAAAATATCGTCAAGCCAATCGGTTCAGCAGGTTCAGCCGATCCGTTAGACCAGCGAGCTACTTCTGGTTGGAAAGCAACTTTTGTTGCTAAAATTCTAAACGAGAACTTTATCCAACGTATAGAATCAGCCGCTGTCTAACGACAAACCGCCTTTGGAAAGTCGCGCGCCAAAGTCCTTAATAATCAGGAAATAAATTCTATGAGTGAAAAAAAAGTTAATCCACTCTTAAATGACGATCCGGGCGAAAGTCCTGAACCCGCCACTAACGAGATGGAAAAAGACCAACCAGCGAAAGCGGAAGCCAAAAGTTCGGCAACCAAAAAAGAAGCCAGCTTGAAAGCCGAAGCAATCGCCAAGTTTCCAAAGGATATTGTGGCTCAAACCAAATATATCCTTGACAATTCTGAACACGTTAACTTTATCGTTCCAAAGATTGAAGGTGAAATCGGCATTGAGCAAGTGCAGATTAACGGCTACAAGATAGAGATAGAGCGAAATGTAATGGTTTCAATACCAATACAGGTCGCAAAACTTCTTGCCGAAAAATACCGGATAGCTTTGGAAGCAGGTAGAGAATACAGAATTGACAGCCGGCCTGACAAGGCCGAGCCATTGGGCTAATAGTCGTAATGCTCAATAAAATTAAGTAATTTAATCAACTCCTATGCTAAAAAATTATAATGTTAATGGGTGTCTTAAAGCGCCGGGATTGACCATTGGATCAGGTGGAAAAACAACTTTTGCCTACGCAAACACCTTTCGGGTGATTGCCAATGGCTACATTTCTGACGACGTAACGGCAGCCGACGCACCGGCCTTGACTACTGCAAAGGATAAGAATGGCGATACTCCGGGCAATTTGGCGATTGATTACGAGCGCGCATATACTTTGCTGGCTTCGGTCAACAAAGATACTGGCGCTGCAACATTCTCGTTGGCTGCGAGTGATGACTTCGCAGAAAATCACGTTTGGAAGATTGATGATATTAACTGGGGCAATTCCGCAAACAACGACAGCCACAAAGTTGTTGTTGGATTTTGTATTATATCCAACACAACCAATGCCTTTGTTCCCGGAACAACCGCTCTTGACGCCGCAGGCGTGACAGTCCGCTACTACGACAATATCGTAGCGTTGTTCAGCTAATAGCATTGGATAAGAAATAATATCAACTACAATGTCTAAAACTATTACAACTTCACCAGGCGGATTATCGGACGAAGGAGTTCGTTCCGCTCTTGGTGAATTACAAAGAAACGCAGTTGATATGGTGTTGAATACAGCAGGATTGACTACTGGATCATCAGCGAAGGCAAAAGTTAAGATAGCCAATACCATATACGCAATCATTGACGGCGCTTTGGTAAAAAAGACAACAGCAGAGATTGTTTTGTCCGGAACTGTTACCAATGCCAAATTTAATGTGTATGTGTTGACAATGATTGCTGATGGCACTGTTACCGCTACAATGGGGACAGAAGGCGCTTCATTGGGCGCAGTTGTTTTCCCGGCCGTTCCAGCTGATAGTGTTGTTATCGGTTTCGTTATCATCAATCCTACCGGCACAGGAAACTTTGTCGGTGGGACTACTGATCTTGACGATGCAACCGTTGCTCCTAATGCGGTGTATGTAAATACTCCGTTCCCATTCAACATCAACGCGATTGCGTTATAGTTTCTGGAAATCGTTTAAGGAAATCGCCAAATAAGCGATATGAATTATTCTAAATTCGCAACATTGGTTCGCTACTATACAAAGACAAACTCAACAACTTTTTCTGACGCTGATATTTTGACATTGGCGAATATCTTTAAGGACGATATTGCCGGGCTTATCAGCAAGGAAGTTGGCGAGGATTACTTTGGGTTGCGTTTTGAGCGTGATTTAATAGCTGGTCAGCGAGAATATGATTTGCCTGCCGAGTTAATGACGCGGATAAAATATCTCAACGCTAAATTAGACGGCACAAATTGGGAACGGCTGAAAGAAACCGACTTGTCAACATACGGGCAAGCGATGGACGAAGCTACCATCGAGGCGCAATACGCCGATAAAGACCCGGAGTTTGATATTTGGGACAATAGCATTTATATCTTGTCGGGCAGGCCCATCATTGACGTGACAGACGGCTTGCGGCTTTGGGCGATTGTTTTTCCAAGCGATTTTCCCAATCTTACAAGCACAGAGGATATGTCCACTAACCCGGACGATTACTCGCACGGTTTCCCACGCCAGTTTCACGAACTTCTTGCCCGGCGCGTATCAATCGCTTATAAGTCAAGCAAAGACCGCCCCATTCCGCTGTCGGAAAAGGAACAGCTTTACGAAGCGGATTTAATGGCGGCGATCAATGCAATGAAAGACGCGAACCTTGACCGGTCAGTCATACCGTCCGCGCCTTATAACGATGGTTCTCAATACTAAACTATCGTTGAAGTAATTAACAAACCTATGCCTTATACAGCAAAAATCAAGGACGCAAAAAAAGAGTTTTCGTTGTCAGACAACGCTCCTTATTTGGACATTTGGTTTGATATAATGCTTAACGGCAAGGCAGTCGCTGAACGTCGGTTAGCGTTCCCATTGGGGACTACGGAAGAAGCGATACTTGCAGAAGTAAAAGCATACTGCCAAATGTTTGAGAATGACCACGCGCTTGCGGCAGAAGCTGCTAAAAGGTCGGAAGCCGAAGCCGAAGCGGAAAAAACGCTCTCCGGCTTAAAAGGTCAAGAAGTTTAATAAACTTAAATCGTATAATGAAAAATCCATTCAAAGCCAAATTAGGTTTACACGAAAACGTTGAATACGTTTTGAGGGACGATAAGGGCAAGCCAAAAAAGCTTTTTCAGCCCAATAGATTGTATTTGTGGCTGTTAAAGCGCGGTCTGGCTTCGCCTAACCTAACCTCTCGCGCGTTCGGACGGTTTACCGACAAAATGGTGATTAGCAATTTAATCACTACTGTTGGTGTTTCGGGAATTGCCGCGAGGATAAACGGATCAGGTTCACCGGCCGCTTATACTTATATCGCATTAGGCACTGGAACGACTGCTGCGGCTGACGCCGATACTCAACTGGAAGCGGAAATTACCACTTCTGGCGGCGCGCGCGCGTCGGCATCGGTATCGCTCCAAACGACTGATACTGCTGGCGACACGGCACAGCTTCAAAACACGTTTAACTTTACGACTGGCGCTTCGTTTGCCATTACTGAAAGCGGTGTATTGAACGCGGCCGACACTGGGACTTTGCTCGCAAGACAAGTGTTTAGCGCGATCAATGTTGCATCAGGCGATAGTCTACAAGTAACCTTAATTTTCAGGGCTATCATAAAGAAATTTATGATGTATGCAATCTCTAAATTGCAGGAACATCTTAACAAAATTGTTAAGACAATCTGCAGCGAAACCCAGCAATGGGGACGTTCAACGACTATAATGGGATTATCCTTCGGGATAATGGAATAGTCTGAACTCGTCAGTGATGACGAGAGATTGGCAGAAATGTCCAATCCACCTCGTAAGAGGGAGTAACAAATTGGGAAGTTTGATGTAGACACAGCCTAACTTGCGGTTCTACTCTGCTCCTGTTCATACGGGGGCAGGAATAGGATTGAAAGCCGCTATGCAAGATATTTCAAACAAAAAAATTCTAATAGGAATGCCGTGCGGTTCGGGAATGATGTCTGCCTATACAGTTGACGGATTATTTAAGCTGACAAGACCTTGCCCGACCAGCTTGCTTATTATTGAAAGGCAAGCTATTGACGCCGCGCGCAATTATATTCTTGAAATTGCAATCCGTATGCAGGTTGATTATGTGTTTTTTGCTGACGATGACGGAGTTTTGCCATCGGATACATTAGTCAAACTGGTTGAGGACGATAAAGACATTGTCGGAGCGCCGATGATGACAAGAAATGTCAGGGATAATGGGGAACACGCGCTTTGCGCGTTTGAAAAGTTTGATTTTTATATCGGGGACGGAAAAACCGTTAATAAATACCGCTCAATGACCGGATTTGACCCTGCAAAGGGATATTTGCAGTTAGTTGACGCGATAGGCGCTTCTTGTTTTTTAATCAAACGTGAGGCATTTGAGGCGTTATGGAAGAAACATAACGGACGACCGTTTGAATTTGTCCACGAAACGCACATTACCAAAGAACACGGCGTTACTTTGCGCAATATCAGCGAAGACCTCTGTTTTTGTGAAAGGGCAAAAGAAGAAGGATTTGAAATTTGGGTTGATACAAGAATTAGGCCGGTTCATTTGGGCAAGCCAAAATTTGTCAGATTTGAAATGGAAGGGGAAAATTTGCCTTCTTTGAACGAGCCGATGAAAGGGGCAATCACGCTTTCGGAAAATCTTAAAAATAAAATTAAATAATAAATGCCTTCTTATACGGTAAAATCTGGTGTAGTGTCTAATAGCGCTACTGGTTATAATAATGTTAGGAAATTGGCGCGGAGCTCTGATGGAGTTCTGCATTGCGTTTGGGAAGATAAAAGAGGGGATTATTATCAAATCTACTATGCTAAATCAACTGATGGTGGAGAAACTTGGACAGAGACAGCTATTACTTCTGAAAATTATAGTCAATACAATCCTTCTATTGCCATAGATAGTAATAACTATATTCATATTACTTGGGCAGGTAGTTATTCTGGAACTTCTTATAGCCAAATAAGACATATAAAATACACCACATCTTGGGGCAATATAGAAAACTTAACTAATGAAAGTTATAGTCAATACAATCCTTCTATTGCCATAGATAATAATAATTGTATTCATATAACTTGGTGTGGTGCATATTCTGGTGTTTCGACTACTCAAATTAGATACATAAAATATGATGGTAGTGCTTGGGGAAATATAGTAAATTTGACTTCTGATGGAAATTATTCTCAACTTTATCCTTCTATTGCTATTGATAGCAATAACTATATCCATATTACTTGGTATGGCAAACATTCTGATTCTGCTTCTTATAATCAAATTAGATACATAAAATACACTACTTCTTGGGGTGATGTAGTCAATTTAACTAATGAAAGTTATAACCAATTTGTTTCTTCTATTGCCATTGACAGTAATAATTGTATTTATATTGTTTGGTTTGGAGCACATTCTGGTTCTACTTCTCGCGACCAAATTAGATATAGGAAATATACAACTTCTTGGAGTGATATAGAAAATTTAACTTCGGGAGATTATGACCAATCTTATCCTTCCATAGCCATAGATAGCAATAATTATATCCATATCACTTGGTATGGCACATACTCTGGTTCTACTTCTAAAACTCAAATCAGATATAGGAAATACACTACATCTTGGGGTGATATAGAAAATTTGACTTCTGCTGGCGACCATCAACAATATCCTTCTCTTATCTGGGCTAATTATCCAGTAGTTTCAACCTGTAAAACAAACAGACCAAAAACTGGTTATGCTTTCGTCTGGACAGATTGCACCGATACCAATTCGGTAAAGTTTTACAAGAGCAGTGATTTATTGTGGGATACAGGCACAATTCTTGAAGAATACTTTAATAGTTATGCAGACGGCGACCTCAACGGCAAAGGCTCTTGGACTGGTGATGCTTCTTTTGATGTAGGAACAAGCGGTAAAGAAGGCAGAAAGGGGGTTCAAAACGCTGATACCGCTGGGAGCGATAAAGACATTGCAAAAACTGGCACTCAAAGAAATGATGGTAGAATAGCTATTTATTTAAAACGCACAAATACTGACAAAGGACAAACCTTATTAGTTCTAAATGAGGGCAATAATGAAAGAGTAGTAGCAGGATTATATTCTGATGGACATATAAAGTATAAAAATAGCGCTGGTAATTTTGTTAATCTTGGGACTGATACAACTTACTCTGCTAATACTTGGTATTTATTAGAGATTGAGTGGCGAAGTTCTGACCATAAGATTAGAATTTTTGTTGATGGAGTTCAAAAACAGGACTGGGTTGCTCCCGCTTCTGCTTGGACTTCTTATTTGGACAAAGTAGTTTTAAGAGTAAATCAAACAGAAGGCACTTCTTATTGGGATTATATCTCTGAATTTGGAACAAACATTGATACTTCTAATTGGAGCTATATTAAGAAATGCACAATAGACCATACAAAGATAGACGAGGATTTAACTAA
>JAKPVM010000061.1 GCA_029572555.1 Verrucomicrobiota bacterium
CCTGCATACATAATTATCATTCGCGGCTTATAGGGAAAGACTATTCGTTCGGCAAAATAAACCGAATCTATTATTTGTGAACCGCCAAATCCCCTGTTAATTACCGGTAAATCGGGGAAATCCGATTTAAGGTCTTTCCACAATCTGATGCTTGAACTTCCTATAAACAAAATCCCGTTTTCAGGCGGTTTGTTTGTAGCATCAGACATTTCAAACACACGTATTTCATTTTCATAGCGGTTTCCTATTGTCGTAGTTGCAGTAAAACCTGAACTTACAGCGATTAAACCGGAAAAAATTACGGCAAATATTTTCCACCAAACTTTGAATAAATGTGTCTGCATAACAAATTTTCGTTTAAATTATTTATCTTATTTATTCAAACACAAGTAAAATGAAATTTTAAATCGCCTGAATTATTAGCACAAATATTGGAATAAAACAGGTTATCCATAAAATATCAACCAGCCAAAGGCTGGCTAAACTCCGAAAGCAGGTTGTAGAATGTGTTCATATCATCTTTGCAATCCTAAAAAACATTTACTCACAATATATCAAGGGATTAAAAAAGATTATTTTAACACGGATAGACAGGATGGACAGGATATTTTATAAGATATAAGGATGAACAAGATACAAGTTTTATCCTGTATATCCGATTCCTTTTTCTTATTCCAATCCAGCAAATCTGTTTCATCTGCGTAATCTGTGTTCTTCCCCGCCACAGACAAGAATGTCTGTGCTACCATTAGCATCCCCGCTGATAAACAAAAATTGGGAGCAAGATGCTCCCACTACTTTTTCACCTACGTAAGACAGACGTTTTATTTAGTCTTATTAGTTTTAGTAGTTGTAGGTTTAGGCGGTTTAAATGCAGACCGTAAAAGCCAATGCCGTTTAAGACCTTGAACAAAATTATCTGTATTAGTGATAAGCGTTGATATTTCCAACAAAATATTGGTGTTCACTTGCACCTGCATATTTAAATTACTTGTAATGTCTGCAAGGTTATTAAGGGTTCTTTGCAGATTTTCTGCTAAATCGGTTAGGTTGCTATCGGTATTACTTATAGTATTAGTCACAACTTTCAAAGAATTCAAAATCTGTAAATTAAGATTAGTGGGAATCAACCAATCGCCTAACGTTCCTGCTGGATTGGTTAAGTTCATTGTAATTACGGTAATGTTTGAAACTGCGGGACGAACATCAGCTAACAAGGTTTGTGTGTTACTTAAGACAAGTTCAGTTCTATCCACCACCGGGTAAGCCCGACTAACAAGCGAATTCATATTGCTCGCAAGGTCAGCAACATTGCTTAAAACAAGTGTTATCTGATTTGTAATATTTAATATGTTCGGAAGGCTATTTGTTATCTGGTGAGTAATCCAATCAAGTTGCTCCGTTAAGGCAGGTGATTCTTCGGCTTCAAGATAAATTGAGGCTTTATTTGTATAGGGTATGTGGTAAAATATTTCTTTGTTTGTTTTACAAATTTCTTGCAATTCATACGGGTGACTTAATATTGGCGGCAAACTCTTTTCATATTGTTCTTTTTTCTTTAAATATCCGAGTATCTTGCCATCTTTCTCATAAAGCGTCGGGACACCAAATTGACCTTTTGTTACCTCAATGGTTCTATTACCTAAAAAGTCCGCAGCGGTTACTCTTACCTTTGAATCGCTCCAGATATAACCACAATAACCGTTGGTATCGTGACGAACATCAAAATAAACCGTTACATTGTAATTAGGTTCCGACCAGGGGCTGTTGGGAACTACTCTCAAAACCTCACCGATACTGAACCCCATCAATTTAACAGGGTCGCCCGGTTTTAATCCTGTGGCATTCTTCAAGCAAGTTTCATAAATAACTTTTTGAACAAACCATCCCCTTCTTTGCGCAGTGTGCCAGGTATAATACAAGAAGCCTACTACCAGCAAAATAAACGCCAGCAAAACAAATACGCCCACTACCCGTTCAAGTTTGCTCATTCGGGTTCGCAACTGTGGTGTTAAATCTTGTAAAGCCATCTTAATTCTTAATAATTACCATCAACACCAGATAATAACTCTTTCAATGTTGAATCTATATCTTCTTTTATTTCCTCTTTACAAAAATATTTATACCCTTTTGACGATAAAACCGCAACCTTATGAATATGATTTATCCATAATCTTAAATCTGAAACTGCAACAATCAACGTCGTAAGCTGTTTTGCGGGTGAATCTTTGTTTTTTAACAATTTCAAAAGTTTATCAATCCACCAACGTTCCTGCGAGACATCAAGGCTTCTCATCGGGTTATCAACAAAAAGGATTTTCGGTTCTGTTATCAACGCCCTTGCAAGAATAACTCTTGGCAATAAATGAGACGGGATTTCATCAGGAAAAAAATCTATATACTCCTCAATCCCGAGAAATTCAGCGAACACCGCCGCCTTTTGAATGGCGACTTTAGTCGAACACTCAAGGTGATACCGAAGCGGAAGGACAATATTTTCTCCAATCGTAAGGTCGTGAAAAAGGTTTCCTCGCCCCTCAAATACAAAACCAATTTTTAAACGTAAGTTCGCAAGTTCGTCTTCTGACAGATATTTAATGTTTTTCCCAAAGATAAAAACATCGCCTTCTGCTGGTTTTTGAATACCAGCAGCCGTCAACATCAAGGCAGTCTTACCGGCGCCACTGAATCCGCAAACCACCCAGAAATCATTTTCAAAAATAGACCAGTTAACTCCCCTTGCGATAATTTCATCGGTCGTTTGAGGCGATAGGATTGATACATCTCTTAACTCTATCGCCGATGATGTTTCTTCATTTGGCATAATTTAACTCAACATAACAAAATAAGTAAAAATTAAAATACCGTCTAACAACACACAACCAATGATTGACTGCATAATAGCCGAGGTCGCAGTTTTTGAAATCATATTTAAATTGAGCGGTTTAGCAAGACCGTAATAGCAAGCAGTAACCGAAATTATTAAACCAAAACCGCAGGCTTTTAAAAATATTAATAAAAAATCAGACCAAATTAAGGCGTCGCCAATCTGCCTTAAATACTCCCACGGTTCAAGTGGAACATCCTGTATAAAAGCGAATAAATATCCGCTGAGCAGCGCACCAATAACTAAATAAACGGTTAGAGAAATCGTCCCGGAAATAACGCCGATTAAACGCGGAATAACAAAATAATGGACGGGGTCAATCCCGAGAGCCTCCAGAGTTTCTACCTCACCAAGGGCGCGAGAAGTGCTTAACTCAATTACAATTGCAGTCCCCACACGCGCCATAATAATAAATGCCGCTGCTATCGGACCGAGTTCCCGAACCACTGCTGCAACCATTAAAACACCGACAAGATCCTTTACACCGAACCGAGAAAGCAACGCAACAGTCTGCCCCACGACCAGAAAACCTAATGCAAGAGATATAAAAATCACAACCGGCAACAACGATACCCCGCAACGTCGAATCTGCTGATGAATAAGAGGATAAATAACACAGGTCGCCTTACCAAATTTTTTTACAAGCACCCCTAATGAAATTAATGTGAACGCAATAAATCCTTTAAATGTATCAAATGCATAAAAGATATTTTCCGCCAACTTCTCGGAAATTCTTGCTATAAAATTTGAAGATTTCTCTTTAATCTCAGACTGTTCAACACTTTCCATCATCTCATTTTTAAAAGGCTAAAAAAGAAACCTTATAAAATCAAGAACAAGTTGCATAAATCAATTCAACCATAAATAAACAATGGATTTACAGGATATTTTTATTTAACAGGGAAATACAGAATAGGCAGTTGGCGGTTAACAGTTGGCAGTTGCCAGTTGATAAAATCAGTAAGGAAACCACAGCAATCTCATAACAAAAATAAAAAGTGTTGGCTTTATTTGAATAATTAGCACAGATATTGCATTAGCATACAATAAATATATATCCATAATTCTGACAATTAATATTGCGAAAAACATTTTCTCTGTAAAATATCAACCAGCCGAAGGCTAACATTATGAAACTCCATAAGGAGTGGCAGGATTATAGCATAGACATTAACACAGAGGGAAACCACGGCAGTGGTGTCAGAGCGATAATTCAGAACCATAATAATGGCTCTGTCACCGCTGTGGGCGGTTTATGATGTTTTGTTTTTCCTTTGCTATAATCTTGTCACCCGCTTTGGCGGGTTTTGAAATATCCTGTCCATCTTGTATATCCGTGTTAAAATAAAAAATCCTCTGTAAATATTATGCCTCCATTTTGTCCCCACAGGCAAGAATGCCTGCGCTACTCTAAAGTTGCGGGAGCATCTTGCTCCCGAGTATTGAAATTATCAGCAAAGATGCTGACACCATATTAAAACTTTGTAGGAGTTTTTCTCCAATCTTGTCCTTGCTCTTTGCGTGCTTTTATCTTTTTTATTGTATCTATCTTCCATCTGACGAATCTTGTCTATCTTAAAAACATCCTTATTCTGCCGTACAAATCCTGAAATTTATAAACGATATATCAGGGTGGGAAAAAGAACAAAAAATGTTCACCCGAAAATATAATATTTATCGGAGTACCAATGATTCAGGATTGGATAATATTACTTATCTATAAATTGACAGAAAGCAAAATTTGAGAAATAATTTTTAAATTGGTTTTTTGATAAGATAAAAAGTTATGGACCAAAAACCTTTATATAATGTAAATCAAGATTCACTTGTTAAATTGGCAGATAAACTCGTTTCGGGAACAAAAAGTCTGCTTCATCAAGCCAAAACAGAAGAAGATTTAAAAATAGGCTTCGAAAAACTTTTGGAACCGATAAGATATGAATTAAATCTTAAATCAATCCCTAAGTATGAGAAGTCTGTTTATAGTGGACGTTCAGATGCAGTTCATGGTCGAATCATAATAGAATACGAACCACCATTTTCATTTTCTTCTCATAAAAACATAGAACATGCACGTGAACAGTTGATAAATTATTTAATTGATGAAGCAAAGGAAACGAATCTTACTCAATTTGTAGGAGTAGGTTTTGATGGTGAGAAGATTTTCTTTGTTCAATTTAAAAGTAAAAATGGCGATGAAGTAGATAGGACAAATTTTTTTATTCGCGGTCCTTTTGAGTTTAATCCGGATAGCGCAAGAACCTTTTTAATCCATTTGCGGGCTTTGTCCCGACTACCGCTTACAGCAGAAAATCTGGCACAAAAATTTGGACCTCAAAGCGAACTTGCAACGAAAATAGTTTCCGCCTTCGCAAACGCTTTAGAATACTGGGGAGACCAAACACATATCCGAACTTTTTTTAATGAATGGAAAAGAATATTCGGTATTGTTTATGGCGAGCAATTTAATAGCGGATGTCAGGAAAAAGAAGTCACAACGCTTTCCAGACTTTACAAAGTCCGTCAGAATACAGACTTTCAAGAACTTTTATTTTCCGTACATACATACTTTGCTTTTTTAATGAAACTAATCACTGCTGAACTTTTGACACTAAGAGACACATCTTTTAGTTCATCTCTCGCTTCTCAACTTGTTCATATTTCTGATGATAAACTCAAACGACAACTTGAAAACATAGAAAATGGTGGCATTTATTCACAAAAAGGTATTACGAATTTTTTGGAAGGGGATTTTTTTTGTTGGTATCTTTACACAATGGATTCTCCAGAATTAAAGGACGCGATAAGAGAGATTGCAAGGTGTCTTTCTGAATTTGAACCTGCAACCAGCACTTTGGATCCGGCTTCTACTCGGGACCTTCTCAAAAAACTTTATCAATATTTAGTTCCTCAGGAGGTTCGCCATAGACTTGGTGAATATTACACTCCTGATTGGCTGGCAGAATTCTTGCTAAAAGAGGTCGGTTATGATGGGAATTTATATAAAAGAGTTCTGGACCCTGCTTGTGGCTCCGGCACTTTTCTAATTCTGGCAATCCAAAAAGCTAAAGAATATGGGCAAAAAGAAAATTTACCGTCATTTGAGATAGCGAAAAATATCCTTACTAATATCTGGGGGTTTGACTTAAATCCGTTGGCAGTTATTGCTGCCAGAACCAATTACCTTTTTGCTTTAGGCGACCTGGCAAATGAATTACCAAACGTAGAAATACCTATATATCTTGCTGACTCTGTTCTATGGCCTCAAAGGAATGGACAACTAATGTTAAAACCCATAGGAGAATCCATTGAGATTCAGACATCGCTTGAACCTTTTTATATTCCGTCTATCTGGATTTCAAATAAGGGTTTTTTACTGAAAAAAGCAGCCCCGCTTGTAGAAACTATGGCTAAAAATGGCTACAGTAGTTCAGAGGCAATGACTGTTTTTAAGAAAGAAGGATTGGTTTTCCCTCCGCATGAAGAGATTGTAGAAAATTTTTATAAGCAGATTTTAAAACTGGAAAAGGAAAATAAAAATGGTATCTGGGCAAGGTTTCTGAAAAATGCTTTTGCACCAATGTTTGCTGGAATATTTGATTTTGTAGTAGGTAATCCGCCTTGGATTTTATGGGAAATTCTTTCTAAGGACTACCGCGAGACAACATTGTCATTGTGGAGAGATTATAAATTATTGCCCTTGAAAAAAACTTATGGCTTCAGCAGACCGGATTTTTCAATGCTTTTTGTTTATGCTTCTGCTGATTATTATCTTAAAAATGGTGGTAAATTGGGATTTCTCATAACACAAGAGGTTTTCAAATCCAAAGGAACTGGCGAAGGATTTAGAAGATTCCAATTAGGGGATCGTGAGTGTCTCAAAGTATTAAAAGCCCATGATTTAGTCTCTATTCAACCGTTTGAAGGAGCTGCAAATAAAACCGCAGCTATAGTTCTTAAAAAGGGAGAAAAAACTCAATATCCTATTTCTTATTTTATTTGGTCAAAGAAAAAAGGCATCGGAAAGATACCCGCTGATAAATTATGGAATGAGGTGATGCCACTTTTTCAAAAGAAAAAATTAAACGCTAAACCTATTAGTTCAAGTGTTAGCGCATGGCAGACCTGTTCTGCCGATGCTAATGAATTGCTACCTATACAAGGAGAAAATTATTATAAATCTCAATATGGCATTGAAACTAAACCCTATGGCGTATTTTGGATTGAAATTAAACAAATTCTTTCTGATAAAACTGTAATCATAACCAATAAAACAGAAAAAGGTAAGTTGTTAATACCTAAAATAGAAGAAAAAGTGGAAAGCGATTTAATCTATCCAGCTTTAAGAGGTTCAGATATTAAAAGATGGAGAGCAGTAAATGAAATATATACATTTTTAACTCATTATAAAAATGGAAATCCTATAGAAGAAAATTATTTTAAAACTAATTTCCCAAGAACTTACGGGTATTTAACAAAGTTTAAAACTCATTTATTGAATATAAATGCAAAATCTACAAAAAGAATACGAGAACAAAAAGCGTTCTATGCAATGTTTGGCGTGAACGAAAATATTTTTTTAAATTACAAAGTAGTTTGGGGATATATGGGAAATGATATTTCAGCGGCAGTGGTGTCCGATATTAAAACAGATTTAAATTTTAAAAAGTTAATACCTTTATATACTACTTGTTTCTTTCCTATTGATAATGAACCAGAGGCTCATTATCTTTGCGCAATTATAAATTCAAAACCAGTTCGCGACTTTATAAAATCGTTTACTGCCGCCGGACGCGGTTTCGGCACACCTTCGGTTATGGAATATATACGCATTCCAAAATTCGATTCCAGTAACCTACTTCACCAAAAACTCGCAGAAATCTCCAAAAAATGCCATCAACTTAAGGTTGAAAACAAAGAAAATGAGATAGAAAAATTAGAAAAAGAAGACAATGACCTGATGAAAGAATTATTTAGAGTCTAAATATTAAGACATACATTTCAAAATTTCAAATCCTCGTTTATGAATTAATTGAAATGGCGAGGCGAATTTCAGGATCTTTTCCTGACATCATACGCAAATTTTTGTAAACCGCCCTTTTTTCTGTAAAGGTGAGAACACTTTTCATTCTTATTGAGAAAAATAGAGAATTGGTTAAGATTTACTTTGAATATTTTCCTTTTTATGAACGGCGAGAATTATAACAGGCTTGATAAGGCTATGGCTCAGATTTGTGTCTATTGTCCATTATGTCGCGGGGCAAGAAAACGACAGCGCGGAATGGCGTATAAAATTGTGTCATCCGTGGAATCTAAAGCTTGTCCATTCTGCCGCGCATATCAGCGAGTCTATGGCAAAAAGGCTCACGAACCATAAATAGCCATAAATGTCTTAATCCTTGTTATAAAGTTGAAATTCATAGATTGTCGGACCCTCGGTTGCGTTCAATATTTCAAGCCTGATATGCTGGGCTTTTATCGGAGGAAAAGAGGTTTCAAATCTTCCGCCAATATGTTTGCCTTTGTAGAAGGTAATCCAATTATTGTTCTTTAAATATTTTAACTCAAAGTTTGTGATTCGCCCCGGATATGCCTCTTCAATTGCGACATAGTTAAATTTTTGCGGTGTTCCCAAATCAATTTGAAGATATCCGTTTGTAACGCCGTGGTCGGTTGCCCATCGTGTAGAAGAATCGCCATCAACAGCGGACGCTGGTCCAAATTCGTTCATACCACGATAAACATTTGACGCCTCCGCTTTTTTACCGGTAGTAAGAGACTTTGGCAACGTGCTTAACGGAGGGATTTCCATTGCCGACGTCTTTAATTCGAGTTCAATTATTGTGTCAATCTCATCGCGAAATATTTCCGGGACAAACAACTGAACATATTCGGGTATCTGATAAACGCTCATTCTCCCACCTGTAAGCAGTTTTGCTTTTTTAATTGTTGCGGGAAGAGGTGGCAATTTTAAATACTCGCTATCGCCCCATTTTAAAATATGTATATATACGGTCTTTCCGGAGCGAGTGCTTGCAATATCCGCGGTTGTTATATATGGTCCGCCGCGAGTTCCATAAATCGTCTTACCGTATTTTTTGACCCAGTCTCCAATTTCAAGAAGCCGTTCAATTTGTCTATCTTCAATGTTTCCATCTGGCATTGGACCGATGTTTAGTAGCAAATTGCCGTCGCCACCCGTGCATCTTACAAGTGTGTTTATGGACTCTTTTAGCGACTTAAGTTTATCGTTCGGTTTCCAAGCCCATTGTTGGCAAATTGTGATGCAAGATTCCCAGGGACGGTCTATCTGGAATTTGCCGATTCTTTGTTCCGGTGTGTCGTAGTCGCCACCGAATTTACCAACATCAGTTGTTCCAGCCATTCCCTGTCGTCCAACGCCAACGCGATTGTTAATTATAATATCTGGCTGTAATCTGCGGACGGTTTTATAAAGTTCAATCCCGCGTTCTTGCGTCCAGGGTTTCTCCCAATCGCCATCAAACCAGAGAATCCCTATCCGACCGTAGTTTGATAATAGTTCAGCGAGCTGGTTAGTGAGATAGGTATTGTATCTATCCATATTCGGGTTTGGTTTTTCCGTTTTTCCACCGGGACTGCCAAGCGGATAATCAGGGTGATACCAATCGCAAATTGAATGGTAGAGGCAAAATACAATCCCATATCGTTTGCAAGCCTGGGCTAATTCCTTTACAACATCTCTGCCAAAAGGCGTATTCATTATGTTATAATCGGTATATTTCGTGTTCCAGAGGCAGAACCCGTCGTGGTGTTTTGAAGTTAAAACTAAATATTTCATTCCCGTATCGCGAGCGAGTTTTGCCCAGAAATTTGCATTGAAGTTAGTCGGATTGAATGAGAGATAAAGACTGTCATATTCATCAATAGGCACCTGAGACCCGCGCGACCAACCAATCTCCGTTCCTTTTATTGAAACCGGTCCCCAGTGGACGAACATACCGAAACGAGCATCTTGCCACCATTTCAACCGCGCTTCATATTGTTGCGGGGTCTCATTTTCGATATCCACCTTCCGTTCTGCTTGCATCGTTTTGCACTCGCTAAAAGCGACCAACACTATCAGGAAAAATATTGGGATCTTTTGTTTCATCAGTGAATAGTTTTGCTTGCAAAATATTTTATTACAACACAAATTTGTTGAATTATTTTTTTAAAACATCGTCAAAATGTTTGTTTATGAAATCTGAAATTGAAGATTTGTCTCGGGAAATACAAAAAATGCATAGTCATATCCTCAATATCAAGACGGAGATGGCTAAGGCAATAATAGGGCAAAAAGACTTAATAGACCGACTGTTAATCGGGCTTCTTGCAAATGGACACGTTTTACTTGAAGGCGTCCCCGGTCTTGCTAAAACCGCAACGATTAGCGCGCTTGCTCAATGTATTAAAACTAAATTTCAAAGAATCCAATTTACGCCGGATTTGTTGCCAAGCGATTTAATTGGAAATCTTATTTATGTGCCGAAAGATAGTAGTTACATAGTGAAAAAGGGGCCTATATTTGCGAACATTGTCCTGGCTGATGAAATTAACCGAGCCCCTGCAAAAGTCCAGAGCGCTTTGTTAGAGGCGATGCAGGAACGACAGGTAACTATCGGCGAAGAGACATTTCCGCTGCCTGAACCTTTTCTTGTTTTAACAACTCAAAATCCTATTGAACAGGAAGGAACTTATGCACTGCCCGAGGCACAGGTTGACCGATTTATGTTAAAGGTAGTGGTTGTTTATCCCAATGAAGAAGAGGAAAAAAAGATTATGCATCTTGCTGCGCGAACCTCGCAACGTCCTCCACTATCACCGGTGATTGAACCGGCTATCATCCTCGAGATGAGAAAACTTGTTGATAAAGTTTATCTTGATGACCAGATTGCCGATTATATTGTGCGGTTGGTGTTTGCGTCGCGGCAACCATCGCGGTTTGTACCCGACCTTGATGGAAAGATTCGCTTTGGCGGTTCACCAAGGGCAACGATTTATCTTAACCTTGCCGCAAAGGCTTGCGCATTTTTGAATGGAAGGGCTTATGTTACGCCGCAGGATATAAAAACAATTGCACTGGATGTATTGCGACATCGCATAATTACAACATTTGAAGCTGAAGCAGACCAGATAACAAGCGAGCATATTGTTCGCACACTATTAGATAATGTACAAGTTCCATGAGCATCCCGAAAGAGTGGTTAAAAAAAATTCGTGTAATCGAATTGCGGACATTAAAGCTTGTTGAGAATTTAATGTCCGGCAAATATCACTCGGTATTTAAAGGGCGCGGCATTGATTTTGATGAGGTGCGTGAATATGTTGCAGGCGACGATGTTAGAAGAATTGATTGGAACGTTACCGCAAGGACAGGCAAACCGTATGTTAAAAAATATGTTGAAGAGCGCGAGTTAACGGTGATGTTGCTGGTTGACGCCAGCGCCTCCGGTTCTATTGGTTCAATTAATCAGAGCAAACGCGAACTTGCGGCAGAAATCGCTGCCTTACTTGGTTTTAGCGCAATAGCAAATAATGACCGTGTTGGGTTGCTTTTATTTACAGACCGCACTGAACGTTATATGGCACCGAGCAAAGGTAGAATACACATGCTCGGAATTATCAGCCTTATTTTAACACATAAACCAAAAAGCAAATTAACGGATATAGCCACTGCATTGAACCATTTAAATTATGCAATCTCACGCAAGGCAGTTATTTTTATCCTTTCCGATTTTATGGACTCCGGTTATGAACGCGCCTTAAAAGTGTTAGCGAGAAAACACGACGTCATCGCTGTCCCGGTGATTGACCCGATTGAACTTGAAATTCCAGATATCGGATTGCTTACATTTGAAGATTCGGAAACGGGCGAGATTTTTCAGTTAAAAACCAGCGACCCGCAAGTTCGGGAGGTTTTTTCTAACCACAGTAATATGCGCGTTGAGAATATGCGTCAAACTTTGCGTAGTTGCGGCGTTGATACAATTGAGGTAAGCACTGATAAACCATATTTAGATTCATTTAATAAGTTTTTTGAAACAAGGTATCACAGAATAAATCCACAATAATTTGTATAAATGGGAAACAATCTCACAAATATAATTGATGATTTACGGCTTTTAGCAGAACCTATTCCGCTGTGGTGGTGGCTTATTGCAATTGCAATAGCAGTCTTATTATATGGAATTGGAGCGGAAATACTAAAACGGAGGAAAAAAGCCGCGCAAACCGTTCAACAATCCTCTGACCCGCAAATTGTCGAAGACGCCCTTGCTGAACTTGAAAAACTGAGAAAAACAATGTCGCGCGAACAATCACGCATCTATGCAACAATGGCTTCAGGAATTATCCGCAGATATATAGAACGCAAGTTTTCAATTGAAGCCCCGTGCCGTTCAACAGAAGAATTCCTCGCCGAGGCTAAGGAATCAAAATCACTTACCGAAAAAGATAGGCAATTATTGGGAAATTTTCTCAACAGCTGCGATTTTTTAAAGTTCGCCTGCGCTTATGCCGAGAAAGAGGAACTTGAAAAATTGCATGACCTTGCTGTTGAATTTGTGAAAAAGACCTCTAATCAAACGCCGAAACCACGAGTTAGAATCTCTGTAAATAGCGGTAATTTATCACCTTCAAAATCTGTAAATAGTGTTGCATTATTATGACCGAATTTATTTCACAACTTAAGACATTTAAATTTGAATCGTGGCAACTTTTAGGGCTTTTGGCGTTGATACCAATCCTTGCATTTTTGAAAGGTAAATTAGGTTTAATACCTGCCGTCGGATTTTCAAGTTCTGAACTGCTTAGACCTGCTGGATCTGCTACGCGCAATGCTTCTGGAAAATTTACTTTTTTTGTAAGATTGCTGGGGCTTTCTCTTTTAATTCTGGCTATCGCAAAACCACAAGTTGAGAAAGGATTATCCGATTACGAGGCAAAGGGAATAAACATTATGATGGTGTTGGACTTTTCCGGCAGTATGAAGATACGAGATTTCACAATGAACAATAAACGGGTTACACGCGCCGTAGCGTTAATTGATGTCATAAGCGAGTTTATGCGCGCCCGAGAAAATGATAAAGTTGGAATAGTCCGATACGATGCAGACGCCTATCTGATGAGCCCACTGACGCTTGACCACGACTATCTTATTCAACGACTTAAAGAAGAAAAGAACGGTAAAGGAACTGCACCCGGCTCAGGAATGTTAATTGCCGCCGAACATCTACTGCCGGCAACAAATCAGACAAAAGTTATTATCCTTGTTACCGATGCCGACCAAATCAACAATGGTCCATCACCGGAAGAAGTTCTCCGCGCAATTGCTCCATTTGGAATAAAGGTTCACCTAATCCAGATTATTAGTTTTAAAGATATGGCTTCGGCAAATCCATCTTGGAACGAAACGGTTCAGTCAGTAAAACTTACCGGAGGACAATTCTTTCAAGTAGCCGATTACCAGGGATTAAGAAGCGTTTATCATCAGATTGATATGCTTGAAAAGGCAACATTCACAGAAGGTAAACAACGCACCTATAAAGAATTGATGGCGTATTTTGCTATACCAGGGCTAATTCTGTTGCTTGGTGAACTGACACTTTCACACACATTATATCGTAGATTACCATGAGTTTTCATTCTCCATATTTTCTATTGTTGATACCGGTGGTTATCGCTGGCGCGATTGCGTTGTATTATTACTCAAATAAAAAACGGCAACAACAACTCTCCCGCGTTGCCGCACCAAGATTGCACGAAACGTTGATAAACTCGGTGAACTATCGGGCGCGCAAGTTTAAATATATACTGTTTGTAGTTGGCATAATATTTTTAATATTGGCTCTTGCAAGACCGCTCGGGGGACAAAAAGAAGTTCAAATTGAGCGCTCCGGCGCAGATGTGATAATTGCCCTTGATGTGTCACGGAGTATGAACGCCGAAGATGCCACAACAAACCGAATATCCGCTGCAAAAAATGCTATAAAAAAGATGCTGGAAACACCGTCAAACCACAGGTTCGGGCTTGTTTCATTTGCAGGTGAGGCGTTTTTGATAGCGCCAATAACTCTTGACCACGGTTCGATTTTACGTTCAGCCGAAGCCTTAAAAACAGGCTCAATTTCAAAGCCCGGCACAGACATTGCGGCGGCAATCAAAAAATCCATTGAAACATTTGATCCAAAGAAAAAAACCGGTAAAGCCATTATATTAGTAACCGATGGCGAACAACTTCAAGGCGACGCAATTATAGCAGCCCGTCAAGCAGCTGTTGCAGGCGTAAAAATATTTACCGTTGGTGTGGGCACAACGACAGGTTCAAAAATACCAGACCTTTTAAAAGGACGATCCCAATTTACTAAAAATGAGTTTGGAACAGACGTCATCACGAGGTTAAATGAATACGTGTTGAAACAAATTGCCGCAGCCGGTCAAGGCTATTACATAAGACTTGGCGAAAACGGCGAAGGCTTGATGGATGTTCTGAATCGTGGTCTTTCTATGATTCCGACGGATGTCCAGACCAGAAAATCAAAAGAACGAATCGAGTTATTCCAGATACCGCTTGCAATTGCATTGTGTATATTGTTTCTTGAACCATTAATTAGCGAACGCAAAAAGAAATCTTTATAATTAGAAAAAAAATGTTAATATGAAAAAAATGAAAGCCATAACTATATTAACAACCGTTCTGGCTATCTGCCTGAATGCATACTGCGACGCACGTTTGAGCCAGGCGCGCAAAATGATTGATAATAACCAGCCAGAGGGGGCAATAAAATTACTGAATTCTATCTTACAAGAAAAACCATCTGACCCTTACATTTTATATGATATTGCCGTAGCCGAATATACCGCAAAAAACTATGATGAAGCCGAGAAAATCTGGCAAGAACTCGCTGCTGCTACCGAGCTCCCCAAAAAATTACAAGGCAAAGTCTGGATGCAAATCGGAAATGTCTCTTTCAGAAAAGGCGAACCGTATGAACAATCAGCGCCGGAACAAGCGCTTCCAATGTATGAACAAAGTCTTGAAGCATACAGGGTGGCTCTTGCAACATATCCAAGAGATTCGTTAACAAAACACAACTTAAAAGTTGTTGAAGAAAAACTCGCGCGCCTGCACACTGTATTGGCTCAAAAATTGTTAAACGATATCAATAAAAAATCATCTTTAAAAGAACAGATTGAAAAACTCGGAGCCGCATTAGACCATCAACGAACCGCAAAGGAACTTGCCCCAAAGAATGAAGAGTATTCCCGCAATGTAGAAAACACTGAAAAACAACTTTCATCTGCGCTCACACAACGCGCCACTCAGGAGGAACAAAGGGCAGATTCAACAATGAACAATCCTTCAGCCCAAAGATGGGAACGCGAACAGGCAATCAAAAACCTTGAAAATGCCCTGACAGATTACCGCGAAGCCTCAAATTTAAATCAACAGAATCAGGAGGCAAAAAAAGGAGAAGAACGAGTGTTGGAAAAATTGTCCACACTCTTAACTCGCGAGGCTATGCAGCTTCACGAACAGGCTAAACAAGAAGCCACCAGAGATCCTAATTATGCAATCTCAACATACGAACAAGCACTTGATAAATACGATGAAGCACTTCAGTTAAATGAGAACAACGAACCTGCGCAAACATCTCGCGAACAGGCAAGACAAGAATTGGAAAATCTGTTAATGAAACAGGGTGATAAGCTCGCCAGCGAGGGCAGGAAACAAAAAGAACAAAACCCAGCAGAGGCTGCCGAAAAAATGATGAACGCTATGAACAATTACGAGAACGCATTGGCTTTAAATCCGGACAACACAGAAGCCCCACCTAAAATTAGCGCAATTGAAAAAGAATTGCCGCCGTTGTTAATGGCTCTTGGCGAACGAGAACAACAACGCGCTGCGCAAGAAGAACCAAAATCACTCGATAAAGCAGTCGCACACTTAGAAAAAGCAGCCACAAGTTACGATATGGTGCAACAAATAGATGAACAGAATAAATTAGCTCAAGAACGTGCTGAACAAGTAAGAAACGATTTAATGCGATTGAGAGAAAAACTCAATCAAATGGCTGCTCAGCAAAAAGCACAGCAGGAACAAAAACAACAATACACGCGGGATTTCAACACCTTGTTAGGCTGGGCAAAAAATGACGACAAACAAAAAGAATACGAAGCCAAAAGAAATCCCACAACAAAATACACCCCGCAATGGGACAGGATTTTCAAGAACTGGTAATACTACTTTGAACCATTTGCATAGATATCAGAATCATATAGAACAATGAAAATTTTTCACAGCTATCCCATAACAAAAATAAAAAGTGCTGGCTTTATTTTTTATTTGAATCATTAACACAGATATCGGATTA
>JAKPVM010000044.1 GCA_029572555.1 Verrucomicrobiota bacterium
CATAATCAGATTTGACCACTTCGGAATAAAAGTTTATAAAACGTAAACCGGAACTAACAGATAATTTATTATGTGAATTCAATTAGTAAATGCAACTTTGACGGGAGGATAGTATAGCTTATTTTTTCAGAGCCAGGGAGGAGTGACTCCCCCCTTTGCTCCGATGGAAAAAAATGACTATAATTGTTCTCCGCCTAAAGTTCACATTTATGAGTCATTTAACCAGGGAACAAAGATATACTATTGCATCGATGTTGCAAAACGGCTATAATCAAAAAGAAATAGCCCTTGTTATTAATAAAGATAAATCAGTGGTCAGTCGGGAGATCCGCCGCAATGCAGATGCCCGATCCGGCCAGTACAAGGATGATTTAGCGCATCGTAAATACCTGAAGCGTCAGGAATACAAAGCTAAACCCAGAACCTTCACACCTGAAGTAGAGGAGTATGTCAGAGATAGATTGCGTCTGAAACATAGTCCTGAACAAATTGCAGGTGTTGCCAAAAAGAACGGAGATAAATGTGTCTCACACGAGCGTATCTACCAGTTTGTTTGGGAAGATAAGCGAAAAAAAGGAACGCTGTATCTTGACCTTAGAAACAGAGGGCGTCGCTATAAAAAGCGAAGTGTGATTTACGATAAACGGGGTACAATCCCCAATCGCACAGACATCTCTCAAAGACCGCCTGAAGTTGAACTGCGCGAACGCTTTGGTGATTTAGAAATTGACCTGATTATTGGCAAAAATCACAAAGGCGCTATCTTAACCATCAATGACAGAGCTACCGGGTTAGGCAAGCTTCGTAAATTAGAAGGCAAAGATGCTGAACAACTTGCATTGGCTACCATAGATTGTTTAATGGATTGGAAACCATTCCTTAAAACAATTACATCAGACAACGGAAAAGAATTTGCCGCGCATCAGATGGTAGCCCAAGAACTAAATATCGATTTCTTCTTTGCTAAACCATACGCAAGCTGGCAAAGAGGTTCGAACGAAAATTATAATCGCCTTGTCAGGCAATATATACCAAAAAAGGTTCACTTTGATTGTATCCCGGAGGATTATGTTAATTTTGTCGAAACACAAATCAATAATCGACCAAGAAAAAGATTCAATTACGAATCACCAGTTTTTATGTTTAATCAAAAAGTTGCATTTTCAACTTGAATGTTGCTGTTTCAGTTTCATAATGTAAAAATTTAATTATTTGTTTATTTGATTTCTTAATTATTAAATATCAAGTCTTTTCTTCCTCTTATTGTCAATTGGATTGTATTATTAAATTGTCCAAGTATGCAAATAACCGAACCGGTTCCGGCAGGAATTGTATCGGCAGCAAAATTGGCATATTCACTGGTCCTAACCAATACTTTTTTATCACCTATAATCAGGTTTGCACTTCCATAACCTGATCCTTTCGATG
>JAKPVM010000080.1 GCA_029572555.1 Verrucomicrobiota bacterium
AGCCTACACGGAAAGTGTTGCGTTAAATTCTTGAATCCGCCTTATTAAATTCGGATAATTCATTAAGCTCATCCGTGAAGTTTCCGATATCATCGGCAGATACCCAAACAGGGCCCGCAAGGCATATATCTTTGCTTATATACAGCGTTATGTCCTGATAATAACCCGGTTTTAATTCTCTTGTTGTTACTGCTGTTCCAAGAAGATTGCCGCCTTTTTGCGGGTCTCCGCCGTAATAACTGATTTTAATCCCCTGGGCAGCTTTATCCGCCCCGCCGTTGCCTATGCGCGCAGTCAGCGAGCGCCCAAAGGCGTCTTCTGTGACTCTAAGATATGATGCCGTTATATCCGGCCACACCACAGGACATCCCTGCGGAACACTGACACGGTAGTTATTATATGTTTCCCAATTATTCTGTTCAAAAGCCGGAACCCTGCCATTTGGCAGGATATTTGTAACATGATAAGAGTGCTGATTCCACATTTTAGTGGCATTTGCCCACCGGTCATAGCGGTCTTCGAAGACATAGATACCTTTGCTGTAATTGCCCAGCCACTCATTAACAGGTATTATAATCTCGGCGTGGTTATCGTTATCTATATCAGCGACAACAGGATAGTTATCACATGTCCTGCTGGCATATGGGGCGCTGAACAGGACACTGCCTGTCGCCCCGTCATAAATACGCAATGTATGCTCGTCCTGATAAACGATTTCTTCTGAACCGTCGGCATCAAAATCAAATGAGGTTGAACCTGTTGTATAGCTGCCGTCATCCACGGGACTTGACCATAAAACGTTTCCATCTGCATCGATTACCATATAACACAATCCAAATGCTACTCCTATTTCCGGCCTTCCGTCACCATTAAAGTCCCCTATTGTTGGCGCGCCCCCGCCCAGCGAACACGAACTGTACATATCCTTTCCCCATAAAATATTTCCGTTATGATCAAGCAGCCATACTCCGCCAGGATATCCGGTAACAACAATTTCTTCAAAACCGTCATTATTGAAATCGGCAACACCCGTAAAGGCTCTTAAAGGCAAATCGGTATTTTTCCATAATAGGGTTCCATCAGCTTTATAAACTGTTCTTCCGTCAATTACTTCGGGATTTCCATCGTTATCAATATCTGAAATAATCGGAGTTCCCAAGTAATGTCCGTATCCATCCCAGTATCCGCCGGAAATATCTGCGGGATCTCCTGCCCAGAATAAAGAGCCGTCATTTCTGAATACCTGATTTCCAACCACTATTTCAGGATTACCGTCGTGATCAAGATCTGCTACGGCGGGATGCGTTTTTGAGACAACCTGTTCAATCCATCTTATACTCAAATCGTGATTCAATACAACAACTTGACTGTTGGCTTCAAGCATACAAATAATTTCCATTTTACCGTCGTTGTCAATATCCGCAATCGCCGGATGAAACCAATAACTGATACCAAGCGCATATTCAGGCCTTATTAAACCGGTTTCGCCATCAAATACACAGAGCCGGTTATTATTCATATTTGCCATTATAATATCGGTTCTTCCGTCGCCGTTTATATCGCCGATACTGGCCGAACCAAGAGGTTCAAAATTATATCCGGCCTGACTCTGTGAGGAAAACCATTTTACAACAGGGTCAAACTGCCGTTTTAGTTTTTTATCAACGCATTTCATTCCCGTAAAAACAAAATTATTTTCTTCGTTATCCTCTATATAAACGTTTCTACTGTCCGCAAATACATAGATGGGGGCGTCTCTGAATGTCACATTACTTCTATATGATATATTTAAATTTTTTTCCTCTCCCGCGTTTAAACCGTTAACGTCAACCGTTTCGAGTACATTGTCATTTGCATCTATGATTCTGTTTTGATTTGTATCCTCGAAAAAAGTTACAGTAAAAGTTTTTAACGCATTAACAAATCCTTCGTTTTTTAACGTGACAGATATTTCACCTTTCGCATCCAGTGTTTGCCAATTGCCGTCCATAAACCCGGTAATTGCATTGGTTACTTTTATATCTATATCCTCTGTCTTGGTTATCGTTTCGGGAGTAGCTTCGCTGCACGGTATATATCTTTTTACAAAAAACGATTCGCCACCGCCCATAATCACACTGCCATTATCGGCAACGGCGACGCTTGCAGAATCCGGGGCTCCGATCTGCATAAGATAGGCGCCAGCAGCTGAGTAAGCGGACACAATGTTTTCGCCGGCTTTTTCAAACGCAATCACAATAATTCCGTCGGTTATAATATCAATAGAAAGAAGATTATCAGCTTCAACATTAAAACTGTAAAGATAATTATCTGAATTGTCAAAAATTTGTACGCGTTTGTTGCCTGAATCCAATATATACAAATTTCCGGCATTATCAAAAACGATATCTGACGGCTGTAAAAATTGACCTTTCAATTGACCGCGCGAACCGATTGTTTTTATATGGTTTCCGTCTAAATCACAGACGACAATCTCATTTAACAAATAATCAGAGACGTATAAAAGTTTAGATTTATTAACGGCAATGCCCATAGGCTTCTGCAAGGTTTTTCCGCCGGCAAAAACACCGATATGGTTTAATAAAACTCCGAAATTGTCAAAAATTTTTACATTTCCTGCCGCTGAATCTGAAACGATTAAATAATCGTCGGTAATTGCAATTTTTTCCGGACACACAAGGCCATTGAGTTCTAATTTTTCTGCTGATAAATCAGGTTTGATTTTTATTATTGTTGACTTGTTACAATAGGCGGCATACAACATTTCGTTTTTGCCGATATCAATATCGTTTGGTTTTTCGTTTATGTTTACGTATTGTAATAAATTGGACGATATTTCTTTCCAGCATGTATCCATACCTGACATCGGCGTGGCGGTAGGCGTTGGCGGCGGAACGGTGCCGCACGGCACCAGCATGAATATGCCTTTTTCCATATCTGCAGTTATCATCCTGCCGTTTTCATCCGCGGAAAGAATTGGATATGCCAGATTGTCCCCCGCGGTTTCAAAAACTGACACAAAGGAGCCGTATTTATCATAAATTTTTATCTGCCCTGCTTCGCTGTCTCTTTTTTCGCTTATATAAAGCAGCCCTGAATTGTCAAAATTAAGTGATAATGGGGCGTAATAGCCGGCAAACCCTTCTGCAAGGCTGAAACTTCTTTCGTATTCGCCGGACTGATTAAAAATACTGATCCTTTTGTTTCCGGATTCAGCCACGTAGATATAGCCTTCGCTATCAACCGCTATTTTAGACGGATACAGAAACTGCCCGTTAAATAATCCCATAAATCCAAATGAATTTATCAAAACACCGTTCCCGTCAAATATTTTTATCTGATTATTTCCTGTATCCGCCACATATATCTTTCCGCCGGCATCGGCGCATATACCTGCGGGATTTTTAAATTCCCCGTCAAGCACTCCGCTGAATGTGCAGTCCGGATTGAATATCTGCACCCTGCTGTTACCTGTATCGGTAATATAAACTTTCCCGTTATTGCCGATAGCAATTGCCGAAGGTATACTAAACAATCCTTCTTCTGTGCCGCTTCCGCCGAATTCTTTTTCAAACACCAATGATTTGCTGAATTTAATGATTTTACCGTTTTCATATGCGGCATAAACTGAGCCTGACTGCGCGTTTATTGCAAGAAGCCTTTGATTATTATTTGCAATTTCAGCTATTTCATAGCATGGTGCTGTTTCAGGCGTAGGATACGGTGTGGGC
>JAKPVM010000045.1 GCA_029572555.1 Verrucomicrobiota bacterium
ATTAACATCGCCAACTTTTCTATCAGCCCAGCCGCTGGCATTATCCACAAGCCTTGTGGGGTCTAATTTCTTAACCAGATTAACAATACGCGGTGTATCAAATTGTCCCCATCCTTCGTTAAAAGGAACCCACATTACAATACAAGGATGGTTATAAAAACCCTCAATCAAAGCCTTTAATTCAGTCTCATATTGAGCCGCTGATTCAGGCGAACGAACTATATCGGGGTCTCTGGGACCTATATATCTATCCCCGCTTGGCATATCCTGCCAGACAAGTAAACCTAATTTATCGCACCAATAATACCACCGTTGCGGTTCAATCTTGACGTGTTTGCGAGCCATATTGAACCCTAACATCTTTGTAACTTCAATGTCATAACGAAGCGCTTCATCTGTCGGCGCAGTATAAAGACCATCAGGCCAAAAACCTTGATCAAGAGGACCATACTGGAAGAGAGGTTTATTATTCAAACATAGCCGCAAAATACCAGAACTATCCTTGCATAGCGCAATTTTCCGCATCCCGAAATAACTCTGGATTTCATCAGAACCAGTACCTGTCAGTGTTGCTTTGATATCGTATAAAAACGGCGTATCAGGCGTCCACGGTTTAGCAGATGGCACCTTGATGGAAACCGACTGTGAAGTTTTACCATTGCCCGAAAAGCTCAATTTCTGGCTATTAACTACTTTGCCGCTATCAAGAACTTCCGTATTAATATTGTAGTCTCCCCCAGCAAGAACGAGGTTGTAAGATATTGTGACTTCGGATTTGTCAAAGTCAGGTGTAATTTTAATGGATTCAATATAAGAATTGTTGACAGGTTCTAACCACGCCGTTTGCCAGATACCTGTGGTTGGTGTGTACCAGATACCGCCCGGTCGCCTTACCTGCTTCCCTCTCGGTTGATAACCGGCATCGGTAGGATCCCACACTGCGACAATTAACTCCTGTTCGCCACTTTCCTTTAAAGCATCGGTTATATCAAAACTAAATCCGTCATATCCGCCGCGGTGTGTTCCAAGTTCTTTGCCATTTACCCAGACGGTCGTCTCCCAATCAACGGCGCCAAAATGCAATATCACTCTTTTCCCTTTCCAGTTAGACGGTACGGTAAATGAACGTTTATACCACAACCGTTCATTTTCATTCACCCTTTTCATTACACCGCTAAGGGCAGATTCAACAGGGAAAGGAACAAGAATTTGCCCATCCCAGTTTTCTGGTTTTGAAGCAGACTTTGCAACAATTGCATAATTCCACAACCCGTTCAGGTTCAACCAATCCCGACGAACCATTTGTGGACGTGGATATTCCGGATGAGATTTTTCAGGAGATACATTTTTTGCCCAGCGGGTCATTATCGGCGCTTTTGCCATCTCCCAGCAGTAGGAATTAAGAGCCAATACCGCCGCCAACGCAATTGTATATAATTTTGTCTTTCCCATATTACCTTTATGATTATTGATTAAAATTAACAATGACAAGAATAATTTAATTAATTTTTAAAAATTATTAACAAATTTGTTAATGCAAGATTATAATGGCTAATTTATGGCTATTTATTTTAGCAAACAGAAGATTAAAAACTTTAAAGGCTACAGTTTAAAAATTAAACCAAACGTAGTTAAAACATATATGTCATTAAACAATTCAATGAACTAATATCTATTTAACATCTTCTCCTAATTCCACATTCCAGTAGGCAATGTCGACGAAGTGCTTCCAACTATCGTGTTGCGGAACGTTAAAATTGATTTGAACAAATGGACGCCATTTAGGTTTTTTAGGTTTGCGGATTAATTTCACTCCGGCTTCATGCGGTGTGTGGTTTCCTTTTTTGGTGTTGCACTCAATACAGGAGCAAACAATATTTTCCCATGTAGTTGGTCCGCCTTTGTCTTTTGGTATAACATGGTCAAGGTTTAAATCTCTCTTATCAAACACACGTCCGCAATATTGACAGGTATTTTTATCTCGCTCAAAGATATTGTGTCGGGTGAATTTAACTTCTTTGGTAGGCAACCTATCAAAAAAGAGCAACATAATAACGCGCGGAACACGAATCTTGAACGAGATAGTTGAAATGCTTTCCGGGTGCGGTTGTCTTATAGAAAAGTCGTACCACTCTAAATAGTTGTATGTTTGAAAAATGCCATCGGGAGTTTCAAGAACGACCTGAGCGTGACCGGAAAAAAGCAAAGTTAGTGCCCGCCTGACTGAGCAAACATTTACTGCTTGCCAAAGTCGGTTCAACACTAAAACATGTTGGTCAAGCAACGAACCCATACTTTTCAAACCATTAAATAATTTATAATAAAAAACGTAAAAATGTCAATGGTTCTTGCATAAAGTTGTGATTCTTATTAAACTTGGAAGATATGAATCGGACAATAAGTTTGGCTATAACGATACTGGTTTTATTTGTAGTTAATGTCTTATCGCAAGACCCCGACGAATTGTATGTACGAATTTATGAAATTATTCAAACAGCTGATAATCTCAGTAAATCTGGGGATAGCAAGATGGCATTAGAAAAATATCTGGAAGCAAAATCATCGTTAGAAAAATTCCAGCAAAACTTTCCCCAGTGGAACCCCAATGTCATAAAATATAGAGTGGAATATCTTGCGAATAAAATTGCTGGATTAGAAAAAATCCAACAAAAAGCGACACCGACGCAAACGGTTCCACAACAACCCCAGCAACCGGTAAAAACAACACAGCCACAACCTGTAAAAGAAATCCCGCAGGATATTAAAGACCAGATTGATTTTCTTCAACAGCAAATTTCCCAGTTAAAAATTGAACGCGACCAACTTCAGGTAAAATTAAAAGAAGCGTTATCCGTTCAGCCCACAGCAGTTGACCCCGGTGAATTGACAAGGGCAAATGAAAAAATCCGAAATCTGGAAAAACAGGTGGATCTTTTACAAATATCTATAAACCAGGAACGGGAGAAAAGTTCAAAATTAATTGAACCATCGGCATTTAACGCAGTCCAAAAGGCGCTTGCTGAAGCCACAGAAAAACTTGAACGTCAGAACAAAGAACTTGAATTGTTATCTCGCCAGAAAGAAGAAGCCGAAAAATCGCTCAAAGCAGAAATGTCTCAATCATTATCTAAAACGAGCAAGAAAGAAATAGAACAACTCCGGAAACAGATTGATAAATTGAACAAAGAACTCGATGAACGAGACCAATTAATCGCTTCATTAAAAAAGGAAAAAGACGATTTAAACAAAAAACTTAAAAAGCCTTTAAAAATAGATGATTCATTGATTTCTGAGAATGAAAACCTTAAAAAGCAAATTGAAGAACTGAAAAAAGCCGCGGCGCCTGAACAAGCCGAGTCTATTAAAAAAGAGATATCTTCCACAAGAGAGGAGTTAAATGTTTTGAAAGGTAAATATGAGGCTCTTAAAGTTGAAAAAGAATTAGTTGAGGCGAGGCTTAAAAGCTCAAATAACTTACCCAACACGGATATTGATTCGCGGCTGAAGGTGATGGAAAGCCAACTCTCTACATTAATTAAAGAAAATGCAACCAAAGAGGCTAAAATTCAAAGCCTAATTGCGGAAAAAGAAGCGTTGGAATCGTCTTTAAAAAATAAACAATCCAAAGCAGACGGGGAAAACATTCAGACTGTCAAAAATTTAGAGAAGGAATTAGCGCTTGCAAATGAGAAGGTTATCAATTTGAGTAAAAATTTAGAATCAATTACCAAAGAAAAATCCGACCTTGAACAACGTCTTGCGGCGCTTGCATCTGAACAAAAATCAAGTAAAGGGTCGCGGGATAAAGATACAAAACGGATTAAAGAACTTGAAAAAGAAAATGAGGAATTGCAGAAAAAATTAAATGCGATTAGTAAAGATTACTATAGTGTTCAACAAAAAAATCAAACTATCAAATTGACAGATTTAGAAAACCAAATCGCCGCGCTTAAAGCAAGACTTGACGCTTATGAGATAAAGGTTATCCCACACACACCGGAAGAAATTGCTTTGATGACAAAAACAGAACTCGTAAGGGTTCGTCCAGAAGGCATTAAGCCACGCAAGGTAAAAGAATTATCGCCTGAGGCAAGCAAACTTTTAGTTGATGCACAATCTGATATAGAATCAGGCAAATTCGATCAGGCTGAGGCTAAACTACGTGAGGTTCTTAAAAACGATGGTTCTCATTTGTCAACCTTGTTTAGATTAGCAAGCGTCCAACTTGAACAAAACAGACTTGATGAGGCTGAAAGAACAATTAATAAAGCGTTATCTGTAGACCCGGACGACGCTGGCGCGCTATTTTTACTCGGTGTTTTAAATGACCAACGGGGACGTCTTAATGAATCAATTGAAGCCTTCAGTAAATCATTAAAAAGCAATCCTGATAACCCGGATACCCAGGTTTATCTTGGCATTGTTCTATCAAAAAAAGGATTGCGTCCCCAGGCTGAAACAACGTTTCGTAAAGCCTTGCAAATCCAACCAAAGAATAGTCGCGCTCATATGAACCTTGCTGTAATTTACGCAACTCAAAATCCGCCTTTTATTGAACTTGCAAAATGGCATTACCAAAAAGCAATCGATAATGGAGCAGAAAAAAATCCTGAACTTGAAAAGAAATTATACTCCTCAACCACAAATCAATAGTGGATAATGTTGCAGCGATTCTATGAAATTACAATAAAGACAAAAGGACGTGGATTGTATGAGTTCACCCGTCAATTGAATGAATTAGTCAACCAGAGCGGATTAAAGAACGGGATTGTAACGCTAAATATTCAACACACATCTGCATCTCTTGTTGTTCAGGAAAATGCAGACCCGTCTGTTCGGGGAGACCTTGAACGGTTTTTTCAAACATTGATACCGGCTGACAACTCAACTTATCAACACACCATTGAAGGTAGCGACGATATGTCTGCGCACATCAGAACAGCGCTGACACAAACTTCAATCACAATCATTTTGAAAGATGGCGAACTGGCTCTTGGAACATGGCAAGGCGTCTATTTGTGGGAACACAGAACAATACCGCACAACCGTCGGATTATTATCAATATGTTAGGTGAATAAGTTATTGCACAACCCGCGACCTGTAGAATTTTTTAGGCGCGTTCGTTGTAAAATCCATAATTGATACAGAAGAATTTGTGTTTGTAATCGTTATCAATAAAACCCAATCAATAAGATTTGTAGAGGCATCAATGGCATAAGCCTGTCCTTCTGTGCCTTTAAGGATTAATTGTATGGTGCCATCTGTCTGAATCGTTGGGATGGCAAACTCAGGTTTGGCGCCTGTCGCTATAGTAAGAACTGCAATTTCACTCGTAACACTGCCTGCCGCATTACTAACAACAACCCAGTAATTGCCAGCATTATTGGTGTCAACATTCTGTATTGCCAACACCGAGTTTGTTGAATTAACTAACAACATCCCATTAAAATACCATTGATAACGGAGATAACTCCCGGTTGCTATAACGGAAAAATTAGCAGTTCCCCCAACTGATACAGTTTGATTTGACGGCTGCGTCTGAATTGATGGAGGGAAAAAGCCTATGCCGGGCGTGGGCAGGGCGCTAAACCAATTCGTTACATCATTTGCATAACCATTATAATTGAAACGATGGAGCGAATAACCGCCACCATCAGCGTTTGTAGGCCAGAGGTTTCTATCCTCGTATTTCACCTTTTCAACAAATATGTATGGCACATAACCGGCATCCGGGTGCGGCGGCAACTGAACAGGGTCCGGTTTATATAGTTCAATCGTAGCCGACCGATTACTCAATTTTCCCTTGTATGGACCAAACATAGGGGTGTTAGTCGCAATTCCATATTTTTGACAAAATGAAGTCAATTGAGTAGGATTTGCAACAGGATCAAAGTTAACAATCAATACCTTCCCATTAGGAGGCATCACAATCCCTTGCGGAAAATCAAAGTCAACTTCGCCTCTTAAATGCCAAGTATTTGTGTATTGAGCAGGGGCGTTGTCAGCCGTGCTATATAAAGGTGTGGAATTTGATGATATATTGTTCAATTCAATGTATTCATTATAAATATCGTCGTTCGTACCGTTTATATCTGGTGGATGATACATAATTTCGGAGAACACGACCGGTCCGACAAGCGGGTATGGATTTGGCGCGCCGGTTCCAAGTCTGAAAAGCCCAATATAACTTGGCGGGTCATCCTTTGTAACATAGTAGAGCGGATTTGTAGTAAACGACAGACTTGACATAGGCACCAAATCAGTCCCACCAGTGCTTTTTACATACCTTCCAAGAGAGACGCCGTTCTCGGATGCCCCGAAATCTTTTGCAAGCCTATACCCGGTCAGAGAACCATCACTATTTGCAGCAAAAAGACATATCTCATCGCCGTGAGCAGAATTTAAATTAAACGCATTTGCGCCAACATTGAATTGGTATTCATAAAACACTTTGTAACCAAAAGCAGGGATAATCGTGTTAGTAGGAATTCTATATTTGTATGGATTATCTTCTTCGTTGCTGAGCCACCAACCGCTTATATCCACTTGATTAGACGTCGTGTTATAAAATTCAATCGCATCTTCAAGCGGCGGATCTGTGTGTGCGAGAACTTCATTAACCACAAGATTCGTTATAGGAATAAAATTGCTTTCCTCAGGTGTAGCGCGCCCTGATAGAAAATACACAATATTAGTCGAACCATCTGGTAGTCGTCCCATTGAAATATTACGAATTTGCGGTCCAAACGCAACTCTATCCACAAGTGTTAAGCGATTCGAAAGATATAAACTTGTAGTTTCACCATAGGTGCTGCTCAATGCAAAGTCTAAATGATTTGCTCCTTTTTCGGGGTGTTTATCACACAAGAGTTGCAAAAAAGCATTTGAATTTATAAATGACAACGGCGGGATAATAGAAGTAGCCGTGTCCCCAGAACCATCCATCTTCATACTTGTAAAATACATCAGACTCATATCTACCGGTCCATTAGTTCTTGGGTTATAAATTTCCAGCCAATCATCTCCGCTTGAATTAGTAGCCATCCATTCGTTAATCCTCAAAGCCATTGGGTTTCCCATCGTTACGCTTGTATTTGGCTCTCCCGGTGTAGCGTTGCCTAATTTCCATGTCCCAGTCCCAGTCGGTATTCTGCTTAAAGTTTTATCCGGAATTTGAAAACCAAACGCCACATAATCTACTCTAACACCATACCTATACAGCGCTACCAGTTCGCCATCAGAACCGCTTAAATTAAAAGTGGCGTGAAAATCTACAACGTTATTTGTATCAGAATCAAGCCATACCATTACATAACCATACGCAGGGATAAAGGCGTTCAGCGGAAATACAAACTTGTTTGGCGAGTTTGTATTATCAGTTAAGGTATATCCATAAAGACTTACGGGACTTGATGATGTGTTATATAATTCAATGTAATCGGAATTATCGCCGTTTGGAGAAAAGACAACTCCGTCATTTGCTGCCATAATTTCATTTATAACAACCTGACTATGAACATATCCCGTTGCTAATAAAGGTATTATTAACACCAATAATAATTGTTTCATTTTTGCCATTTTTCGTACTTTGTAATAATTCAAAAACATACACATTGGATTATTAATTATAATTAAAAACAATTCAACAGCAGAATATATACCATATTTATCCTCATTAAAAGTATAGATTAAACCAATTTTTATTTGTAAAAATTATGAATTGTTTTAACATCAACCTATGAATTCACATTTACCAAACAAGATTATCTTTAAAGAGGAACAACGGTTCACTCAATTATGGATCATAATTCCTTTTTTGATAATCGTCCTCTTTTTAACCTTTATAATTGGCTACGGAATGCACAGACAATTGGTTCAAGGGACACCTTTTGGAAACCGACCAATCTCAAATGGAACTTTAATAATCGTAGGCGTATTAATGATAATTTTAATCTGGGGAATATTTTTTCTTTTTATAGATATGCGGTTAACAGTTTCAGTATGTGAAAATTCATTAGTGGTTCATTTTCGTCCGATTTTCAAAAAGATTATTGATTATCAGCAGATTCAATCCTGTGAGGCAATCCAATATAAACCAATCGTAGAATTTGGAGGTTGGGGTATTAGATTTAGAAAAGGTATAATAGCCTATACCGTCTCCGGTAATAAAGTCGTGAAATTGTATTTAAAAGATGGCAAAACAATATTGATTGGTTCTCATCAACCGGAAGAACTTGCTGCACAAATAATAAACAGACTCAAGAATCTCTCATAGTATTTTCTTAAAATCATAATTTTAAAGACCGATTTTAGCACACGAATCGGTTGAAAATAATGGCAAATATCAATACGAATAATTTTTTACAAATTCATAAAAAAAAATTGACATTATTTAAAATAAATTATGTGATTTACATATTAAATACTGTAGACTATTAAGTCTGCGACTATTATGCTAACATAACAACCGCAGCAAGAAATGGACGCAGTAAAATTTTTTATTCTGCTGGCATGTGTGTGCCGTTGCAGGATTAAGAAGTTAAACATTAATTAACTTATAGGAATTGATGTATGAATAATCAGAATCAGCAACAACCTTCACTACCGGGTTATATTGCGAACGCAACTCCTAACCCAAAGGATAAACGCGCTCCCTGGTATAAAAACACAGCCCCCGCGTACGCAGGAATATTCCTGTGGTTCGTATTCTGGCAGGACGCCGCTAACGGAAATGCCCCAGGTGGAACACTATCGCAAGGGATTGGATTGGCTCTGTTCGGGATAGTCCTTGCCGCGCTTATATGCCATTTCTTGTTTTATCTTGTTCCGGGAATGTTAGGAATGAAAACCGGTCTGCCTCTTTACATTGTTGGAACATCAACATTTGGTGCGCAAGGCGGTTTTATTATGCCGGGATTCTTAATGGGTGTTTTACAATTTGGTTGGTTGGGCGTTAATACTTATTTCTCTTCTCTCGCTTTAGCGGCAATTATTCCAATCCCCGCAAAAATAATAATGGTTATATGGGGTGTCCTTGCTGCATTTGTTGGATTAAAAGGCATTCAATATGTGGCGCGAATCGCTACTTATCTTCCATTAATTCCGCTCGCAGTCTTGATAATAATGTTTGCCAAAACAGCCAGTGGTATCGGAAGTTTTAATCCTGATAAATTAGTAAATCTACACAGGATTGCAGCGCCTACTTTGGCGCCAGCATTGAGTACAACAGGGGTAATTGCGCTAATTTTAACTTATATAGTTGGGTTCTTTGCTACCGCAGGCGCCGCTGGTGCGGATTTCGGACTAAACAGCAGAGATAAAAAAGATGTGCAATGGGGCGGATTAATCGGCATTGGTCTCATCACCCTCATCACAGCTGGTATCTCAGCTCTTATTGTTGCAGGCACATTTGGAATTTCTACCTTTGCCGACAATGCGGTCAAAGAGTGCGCAAAGATGGACGGCGGGATTTTGAGGTCAACCAATTTAATACCTGTTGTAATGGGCAGTAGCGCAGGCAAGTGGATAATGTTCCTATTAGCGATTTCGGCATTTCCATCTGCTTGTTTCTCGTCATTTATCGCAGCAAACAGTTTCAAAACAACATTGTCCGGGGTAAATCCGTTTGTCTCTGTCGGGATTGGCGCAGCGGTAAGCATAATCCTTGCAGTGACCGAACTGGCTGGAAAAGTTGTTCCCGTGTTTGTTATCATTGGAGCATCGTTTGGGCCAATCTGCGGCGCAATGATGGTCGATTATTTCCTCTCTGGCAGCAAATGGGCAGGTCCAAGGGCTGGATTTAATCCTGCTGGCTGGATAGCGTGGGCATTAGGATTTGTGGTTGGTATATTGCCTAACCTCGGTGTGGCAATTCCAGCAGCGCCAGTCCTGGCGTTCATCGTAGGCGCTATTGTTTATTTCATCTGCGCTAAGGCCGGATTACAAAGCAAGGTTCTTCCTTTACCTGAAAAATTGGCAGAAGTAACCAAGTAAATATTTGTTAAGAATAAAACCGCCTTTCATCTACGAGAGGCGGTTTTTTATATGAATAAATAAATTCAACAAAGGATTTACAGGATTTTTTTATTTTAACAGGGATATACAGGATGGACAGGATTTTTTACAAGATGAACAAGGGACAAAGAAACAAGAATAAACAAGATACAAGACACAATTTTTTATCCTGTATATCATGTCTATCCCTGTTAATTCTTTTGTTTAATCCAGTAAATCAGTTTAATCTGTGTAATCGATATTGTTCTTTGTCGCAAACAAGAAGGTTTATGCTACGGTTGTTTCAATCGCAACCAATTTAATATGCCAAAGGTAGTTCTAAAATTGGAAACAAGGATGATCCCATCACATTTCAAATGTATTAGAAAATGTCTCTAATCTTTTGATATCTGACACCAATATAAAATATTACGTTTGTTCTGAACCACTAATCATCAAAATTCAGGGCAAAAATGCTTTCCATTTCCGCTCATAAACAAAAATTTTGAATAGCCGACTCGGAAGTTTGGCAAAATGTTGGAATCTCCTACCGCACTAAACGTCAAAAGTCGGGAAAAGAATATCTTGAAGAATGTGGTGTCGGCATCCGCCGACGGTTCTGACTTTATTGGTAGGGGTAACTGCTTCCAGCACGTTGTTGTAGAGCCTCTGGTGAATTATCTAAATCTTTGTCAAGGTTTATGTAGCAGGCTCAATAAATTAACCACCAACTTCTGCGCGAGCCTCAGCTGCAAGTGGAGTGCTGATATACCGTTCTCCTGTTGAAGGGGCAATAGTTACTATTAGTTTGCCTTTATTCTCTGGTCTTTTTGCGACCTGTATCGCCGCATAAACATTTGCCCCCGTAGATATTCCAACAAGTATACCCTCCTCTTTCGCTAATCTTCTTGATAGGCTAAAAGCATCTTCATTGGAGACTTGAATACAATCAGTAATTTGCGGGTTCCCCTTTTCATCTTTCAAATGAAGATTTTTAGGAATAAATCCTGCACCGATACCTTGAAGTTTATGAGGGCTGGGTTTAATCGGTTTTCCAGATAATGTTTGTGATATGACAGGTGAATCCTTTGGTTCTACTGCAATAGCCTTAAATGATGGTTTTAATGGTTTAATGTGCTCATATACACCGGAAATAGTGCCACCTGTACCAACAGCGGCTACAAAAATATCAACCTTGCCATCGGTATCTTCCCATATCTCTTTTCCTGTCGTTAATCTATGAATTTCCGCATTCGCGGGGTTATTAAATTGTTGAGGAATCCACGAATTAGGCATTTCCTTTGCCAATTGTTCTGCTTTATTTATTGCCCCTTGCATACCTTCTGAGCCGGGGGTTAAAACCAATTTTGCCCCTAACATTGCAAGTAAAACCCGTCGTTCCAACGACATTGTTTCGGGCATTGTTAGAATCACTTTATAACCCTTTGCGGCGGCGACAAAGGCAATGGCAATGCCAGTATTACCGCTGGTAGGCTCGATAATTACAGTATCTTTTTTTAAGATACCCTGCCGTTCAGCGGCTTCTATCATTGCCTTACCGACTCTATCCTTTATGCTACTAAGAGGATTAAAGAACTCGCATTTTAATAAAATTGTTGCGTCCAAACCTGCTGTTACTTTATTGAGACGAACTAATGGCGTCCTGCCAACAGTTTCAATGATGTTGTTATATATTTTGCCCATATTTTATCCTAACTATTATTATATTAGTCAAATATACAAACCATCATATCAAACATATTTACTTAAACATTTCATTATCATCACTGAAAAAATCCTGCGAATCATCTAAATCATTTTCTTCTTTTTCATTAAACTGCAATACACGGAAACTTGAAGGGGAAAAGGTAAGTTTGCCAATCCCCGGACAAAAACCAATAATTTTATCGTGGGAATACTCTTCAATAGAAAAACTGAACGAACCAAAATCAGAAAGGAATCCTTTGACAAGTTGAACATTTTTTTCAGGTTTATCCTGTTTATTTGCAAAATTTATACCGGAGATTCGTTCTAATGGGATATCCAATTTAGTATAATCAGTTTGTACGGTTAACAAATTATTTGTAATCAATACCACCTTGCCTTCAATAACATCTTTATTTGCGAGCTTAACTATATCCGAAGTAATTTTATTTGTGGTGGATTTTGTATCTTCAATCCTGCCATCCCATCGGGTTATTCGGATATTGCTAATTTTTATTTTAGCAGTGCCCTGCTGGTTTAAAATTATCCCTTTTCCATTACTGATAAAATTGTTTTCATCTCTCCACGATTGTAAAAATTTTCCGTTAACAAACAGAGCAATTGTTCTCTGCTCTTTGTCAACTTTGATGGAAATACTTGCCTTTGAATCTTTCGCCAGTTCCGGTATTTCAACGCTGCCAAGCACAGTTACGCCAACCCCGTTCACACTTCCCCTTCGGTGTAAATATGCCGCCCGGTATGTGAAAAGTATCATATAAGAATTAGAAATATACGGTGCAAGTGTATCTGAATAAAGAAAGATTGAAAAAGAAAGATTGCCATACCACGAAATATCAAAATCAATGCTTGCCCTTTCAGGCAAATCAAAAAACTTACCAAGTGCCCCCTGCCCTATGGCATAAAAAGAATTATTCGTGAATATCCATGGGGCTTGGGGTTTATTGAGAACAACACGACCTTGATTTCCACCAGCCACAACCACATTAACAAAATATCCGGGATTATTAATTGTCCATCCATCCATCCCATTCGGCCCATCATAGATTAAACTTGCCCCCGCAGACGGTATTAAAGATTTGAGCATCTGACGCGGGATAGAAATTCTACCGCAAAACCAGGTCTCAACATTTAGTTTGTCAGAATCAAGACCAATAAAATTCGCTGAAAAAGAATCTTCGCTTGTCAATCCAACGATTGAATTTCCAACAATGTTTGTATTGGTTCTGATAACCGAATCAAGATTGACCTTGTAAATACCGCTTAAGTTTATATTTAGGTTGGATTTTAAAAGATCTGAATAAAACTCTATATTATCTTTACCTCCTAAAATTTTACCGTGAAGCACATCGCCATTTAAAAATTCTATTCTATCATTCATTAAAGGATTTATAGAATCACCGGCAAATGACAGAAACGAACTGATTAACACAGTTAAAATCGCAGCAGGAATTTTATATTTAAAATTAACAATCATCGTTCACGATTCTTTTAAGTATTATCTAATCATAAAATTATTTTTTTAACGCACAGCCAAGTTCTTGCAACAAAATTGCGCTTATTTTCATACCGATTTCAAAACATCGGAGATCAAACTTTTCATTTGGCGAATGCGCATTATCGTCTGGCAAGGCAAGTCCGGCAAGAATTGTATCGACGCCAAGTATCCGTTTTATATCTGTAATAATCGGTATTGAACCGCCTTCTCTTAACAGGACCGGTTCACGGTTGAACGCCTTTTTTAATGCCGTCAACGCTGCTTTGCAAAGTGGAGAATCGGGATTTAAGATGTATGGGTCGCCTGAGTGTCCCTTTATCAATTCAATCCTTACGGTAGGCGGACATATTTTCTTAATATGTTTGAAAACAATATCAAGGATTTTGTCTTTGTCCTGGTCAGGGACAAGCCTAAATGTTAGTTTTGCGGATGCAACGGATGGGATAATTGTTTTGCTGCCTTCGCCTTGATAGCCGGAGGTAATGCCGTTGATTTCAATAGTAGGTCGCGCTGTACGTTGTTCAATCGGTGAGTAGCCACGTTCTCCAAACAATTTAGGAACCACAAGGAATCTTTTAAATTCCCTTTCATTAAAAGGAATACGTGCAAGTGATTTGCGTTCAACAGATGTTAGTTTTCGCACATCGTCGTAAAAGCCGGGGATATTAATCTTGCCATTTTTATCGCGCAATCTGGCAAGTATCTGGCATAGCACCATTGCCGGATTATCCACAGCACCGCCATAAATGCCAGAATGCAAATCACGGGAAGGACCATAGACTTTTATCTCCATCGCAGCCACACCGCGTAAGGCGTAAGTTAAGCCGGGATAGTCAAGCCCGGGAATGCCGTTGTCCGATGCCATTACGACGTCGCACTTGAGCATCTTTTTATTTTCTTTTAAAAATTTGAGCAGTTCGGCGCTGCCAACCTCTTCTTCGCCTTCGATTAAAAATGTAATGTTGCAGGGTAGTTCAACATTTGATTTCAGGTAGGCTTCAACAGCCTTTATATGAGCCAGATGTTGACCTTTATTATCGCTTGCGCCCCGAGCATAAACCTTTCCATCGGCAATTCTTGGTGAGAATGGAGGAGATGCCCATAATTCAAGTGGTTCGGGCGGTTGGACGTCGTAATGACCGTAAATTATTATCCGCGGTTTGTTGTCCTTGAACGGCGTATTTGCAATCACAATCGGGTGATTGTTAGTTTTATAAACTCGGGCATCGAGCCCTATATTTTTGCAATGATTTGCAATCCAATCAGCGCATTTTGCGGTATCTTCTTTATGCTCCTTTTGAGCCGACACGCTTGGGAAACGGAGATACTCGCAAAATTCATCAACGAACCGATTAAAATTATTTTTCAAATAAGATAAAACGGTTTCCATAAATGCTATTTTTTAAAAATATTAAATAGTTTTTTGATTGGCGTATTTGTTTTTGTGCTCGGTGTGTTATCGGTTGTCCCTGCTTTATTTGTAAACGACTGTCCTGTTAAAACGTTACCGACGCCGCGAATAATGTTTCCTGTTTGGGTTTTTGCTGAACCACCAATTCCGAGCGCTGTAATACCGGCGATTTTAAGTTTATCAATTTTCACTTCTGGACTGCCAACCGTTCCTTTAATTTGAACGAAATTTGGCAGTTTTACATAGTCGCCTTCAATATTTTGTAAAGATAACTTGCTTGCAAATTCCTTTTGAAGAGAAATTTCAATTGGTAAATCAAGAGGCGAGTTTGTCAACACATCTGCAATTGGGATTTTGCCTGCCGATTCAACGATAAGGACTGGTAAATAAACCGTGAAGTTCTTTAAATCAATATTGCCATCGCCCATCATAACGCTTGTTGAAACAGACTGAATTGGAGAATTTAACACCTCTGGAATCCCGAGAATCAAAACAATCGGCGTAAGAATTGTCTTAACGGTTTTACTACTTATGACCTGAATGTTTGCATTAGTCAGGTTCATTATGAATTTTCCGTTGAGATTTTCTTTTAAACTTTTGCCTGTTGTTCCCGCGCCTTTTATTGCTAAGTCCGAATATAACACCCCGTTTACCGTTGCGGCTAAATCCGGCATAAAACTTGTTAGAATTGGGGAAAGATTAAGTCCATTTACCGTTCCGGAGATATCATATTGATAACCGGGAACACCAAGATTTAATTTTACATTAGAATTAACCGGTGTGTTATTCAATGTAAGCTGGAATGGATTTAATTCCACCTTTCCTCCGTCTATCTTTGCCGCCGCCAATATATTGGCAATTTCAAGTGCGTTTAAATAACACTTTTTAACTGAAGCCTGAAATACGAAATTTGATAACGGCAATGTTATTGCTGGCATTTCGGTTTCTGTGGAAGGCGCAGGTTGTTGTGTTGTCGTTGGCGCTGGAACAGTTTTTGCTTCTTCTGTTGGTATTGCGGCAGAGAATATTTGGAAAACCGGCGTCAGGTCAATTGAATCAGAAGTTAAGTTAATATTTCCTGCTATGGCATTTGTCTTTTCTAAATTGATTTTACCACTTACATTGATTTTGTTTTCAGCAAGTTTTGTAGGCGTCAAAGTAATCTGAAACTTATTAAGGTCAACGGTCTGCTTTTGCATCTTGCTATCAACCGCAAAACCCAAATCAATCGGCTGTGTGGTGGTCTTTGTTTTTGAATCTTCGACAACAACTCCACCGATTTTAACGCCTCCGGATAAAGAAGAATTTGCTTTCGGGTTATAATTCCCTGCAAGGTCTGCGTTGATTGAGATTTGTTTTAATGTTTTTCCAGCAAGCATTGGATATATTTTTAGGAGATTTTGGTTCAGGTCATTCACCTTCAGGTTTCCAGTTGCGGTGCCGGTATTCGTGTTATAAGAGGCAGTAATGGTAAAACTGCCAGCGGGATTATTGCCTTCTTTGATGTTGCCAGCGATACTGTCCACGGTGATTAGACCTTTTGAATTTATCTTTGTGGAGAGATTAGCCAAAATCGCAAGCGGTTGACTTACTGGAATTTTATTTGTACCGACTATCAAAAGATTGTTAATGTTTAAATCGCCTGTGATAGTTGAATCGGTTTTGAGGTCAACATTCGCGTCAATCCCACCATTTATTGAAATTGTCTTTATTGTTCCTATGCCATTTAGCGGAGGTAAAAATGGCGCAAGTCCTTCTTCGTTTATATCCTTTACATTAAGTTTTATCCGACAAGCATTATTAGATAGATTGTATGTGCCTGCGCAATCTAAAGCGCCAACAACTTTTCCCTCTTGATTGAACGCAACATTTAACCGCTTAATATCAGCAATCCCCTTTTCACTCAACGAGATGTTAATGTCCGATGAAACATCAATCGGTTTAGCCGGGATAATTCCTTGCGGGTCGTCCACGAGTAGATTTTTTATTTTTGCGGTTCCACTCAATTTAGAATCTTTGGATTTGCTCGCAGAAAGCGCGACATCAATTGAAATAGTCTTCAAATCTCGTCCTGCAAGGTATTGACTGGCAAGCGGTTTCAATATTTCCTGGTTTAAATCATTAACGGTTAGAGTAAGGTCGCCACCCATATTTTTAAGGTCAACAGTCCCTTTTGCTGTAAGTTCACCAGCCGATTTGTTCGCCCGATTAATCTTAACCGTTGCTTGATTGATGGCAACATTATCCCCAGTTTGAACTATGTTTAAATCGCTTTGAAATGAACAATCAGGAATATTATTGCTCATAATGAGCGCAGAAAATCCATTCAACGAGGCAACGCCGCTAACCGTGCGAATCGGGACATTAGTTGCTTTTTGCTGAAATTGTTGAGAGATTTTGCCGTTGTAATTCAATACACCTGAATAAATTTTTATGTAAGGCAGTTCAGGCGCGAACTTAATCAGTTGCCCAAGGTCAAGTTCAGTTGAGACGTCAAAATTTCCACTCATGTTATCAATGTTTGCGTCGCCAGAAAGGGAGAACTTGACTGCGCTCTTTAAATTAAAACCAACATCTAAATTTGCCTTTGCAAGACGCAATTTATTGAAATTATCAAGATTACCACTGCTCGCAATTTCTATTCTCCCGTTCTGTAATACGTTTGAGGCAAATTGCGCATTAAGGTTTGAAATGTCTGCTCCTAAATCAAATGAGATGGATTTGCCTGCGTTTTTCACCGTCGCAACAGATTTAGAATTGACGATGCCCGAACCAATATTTGGTCCAATAACACTACGCCAATCTGCAAGGTTTAATGAGGATACATTAAAGTTCACCACCGATTCACCGATTTCTGCCTCTGGTCTACCCCAATTAAAATTAAGTTCGCGGGATAGATTTAATGAAACCACCTGTTTGCCGGATTGATTCACTCCAATTTCAAATGCCCGAACTGTTGCGTTTGAATTAGAAAGGTCGGCTTGGGCATCCAGCTGGCATTTGATATCAATAGCAGGCGTCCGCAAACCAGCCTTGCTTATAATCAATTTATCGCAGTTTAATTTGCCGTTTGCATTAATCAGTTGCCCTTGTTTAGATACCTTTACTGCTAATGAACTGTTAAGACCGTCGCTGTTAATCGCCATCCCATATTGAGCCCCGACCAATGTAAGTACAGAACCGGCTATCTTTTCTATGTTAAGTTTGATGTCAGCCTCTTTTTTATTGAGGTCAAAAGTCCCTAAAACATTAGCCACACCTAAATTCTCTCCACCCTGCAAAAATCGCAAGCTTAGGTTCTTTATTTCGCCAAGCCCGGCGTCAATATTTAATACAGCAGAGATGTTATTTGCATCTTTAAATTCGCCTGTGGCTTTATTGATATTCAGTTCGGCGCCGCCTTTACCGCTTTGCGGAAACAACTCAGGATTAAAAGCTAACTCAAGATTTGCCTTTGAATTACCCGCTAATTCATTTTTATTGGTTGCAGATGCGATTATTAAATTCCATAGAGTAGAAAAGGTGATGGCAGAAGTTCCGCCATTTTTTACACCGCTGACTTTTAAATTAAGATTATTGATAACTGCGCTCATCGAACCCGTTTTCGACTTCTGTGTAAAATTAATGGTCGCATTATCTATTGAAAAATTATCCAAATTTAGTTTGATTGGCGCAGATGGCGCTGCCGTCTCTTTTTGAGGGGCTTCTTTCTGCAATGACGCTTCCATAAGCTTTTGAATATTACTTGTGCCGTCTTCGTATAGTTCAAGGTTTATCACTGGCGAGCCAATGGTTATTTCTTTAATATCAATGTTCCCGCGCAGGATATTAATCAGACTATATCTTGTTGTGAAACTCCCGACTGTTACAATCGGTTTATTGTCCAATGTGGTCAAGGAAAGGTTCTTTACAACAACTTGTGAAAATGGGCTTATACTAATATCATCTGCCTTGATATTCGCGTTGAAAGCCTTTCCAACACGCGGTAGGACAGCACTCTTCACAAACCACCCACTTGTCCCGATAAAATACCCGATAACAAGAAGTATCACTAACCCGCCTAAAACCATACCGCCGTATTTAATAATTTTTTTGTTCATTTTCATATTCGTCTCTCATTTAAATTAGAACACCGCCGTACTTCTCAATATCTATTAATAACTAATCTAAAAGATAACTAAAATATACCACGTATTTTATTATTCCAACAAACAATATAACACAATCTTTTCTGTCTGTGGTTGTTTTTTAAAAATTTTTCGGCTAATGTGTCATCGGCATCCTTAACGTAGCGTGGGCATTCCCGCCTGTGAAGAGAAAGGAACGGAACGTTGATTTACGCAGGTGAAAAGGATTTGCTGGATTATAATGAGCCTGTTGCACAAATACTAAAAATTAACAAAGATAGATAGGATAGGAAAAGGAATTAACAAGGATATACAGGATATACAGGATAAAAATTCTATTTATCTTGTGTATGGATTTATTGGTTTTGATTAATGTAGTGGGAGCAAGGATGCTCCTACCACTTTTAAAACGGGAGCAGAGGGAAAATCTGCCCTCGTATTCATTACAAAACCACTGTTTGCTTTCTTATTTATTCTGTGGTTGTTATTTGTTTTGCGGTTCTGGTGGCAAGTTTAGTTTTGTTCGCAAGACGGCGCGCAATTGAGGTTCAAATCCGTTTTGCGGGTCAAGGACATCTGTTAATACTGCTTTATTTAATTCTTCGAATGGAGGGAGCGCTATCCGTTCTACTTTTTGTCCCGGCACAAAACGGGATTGGTATGAATCCCAGAGTTTCTTCGCAAGCAGAAAATAGCCGTTTGCCCGTTGTTCGTCATCATAGGCAAGGTAAAGGTAAGAGTATTGTAAAAATCCTTGGATAAACGACTTAATCATATTCATATCATTTTCGTTTATTGCTTCGGTTACTCGCTTTATGGCAAAGGTATCAAGGTCGCCGCCAGCCCCTTTTACCTGGACATCATCGGGGTATTTTTCTTTGAGATAATCGAACCATTTTTTTGCCTCTTTAATTCGGGCATGGGTATAGAGTTGGAATACAGCTTGACGCAAGAAATTTCTGTGTGCACGTTTTACAGTATCAATTTTTTCCTTTTCTTCTGCCATCATTGTTTCGTAAGCCTCATTGACTTTTGGAACGATATCCAGGTTTGGTCCGTATAGCGGGACTTCGTCGGCTTTGCTGAATATGATGCGTCCGCGCTGGAAGGCAATCTGCATAGATTGGTAAATGATTCTTCGCAAAACAATCCTGTCTTCGTCTTTTGCCTTTTTCAAACCGACATATCCCCAGTAAATTGCTGTGGCTTCCGGCAATCGCCATTCAAGAGGGCCGAACCGTTCATCAATTTCTTTCATAATTGACGGTTCCATTTTGTATTTATTTTTTAAAATCTCCGCTCGGGTTTTTTGTTCCTGGGTTTGTGGATTAACCAGGTCTATGTATCCATCTCCTTTACCACCTAAAACGCGGTTCATCTCGTCGAACCAGAATTTTTTGTAATATTGATGGGCATCGTCAAGGATTTGACCAATTTTATGCTGATAGAACCATGCTAATTCGCGGTAGATTAACGGTTCGTCCGGGCAATATCGCAAGGCGTCGTCCCGCAATAGTTCAATGCCGCGCATAACCCAGCGCCATCTATCTTCTGGATTGGTGAATTTTATGGAGATATTGTATGTCATATTCCAGGACTGCATAAGCCAGACTTGTTTGAGGCGTGGCTGGAGTTTTGTAATCCAGTCGGCGAGTTGAACCATTTCAAAGTATTTATCTTTGTCCTGTAAATCGTAGGCGCGAATCCAAAGTATATTTGCGATAATACCGCGAAAACCACCAAGCGCAATTGTGGTGAATCTCAACATTGGCGGGGCATTTTGCAAATCGGCTACGTTTGGCAGTTCAATTTTTTTTCGTTCTTTATCAACTGTTTTTTGAGACTGCCAGGCGCCGAGCAAGAACAATATTATCCCGCAAATAAGTAAAATTTTTTTCCCTTTATCCATATAACATTTATGTGCTACCGGCGATAGCGAGTTCGCGTCTATAAAATGCGGTGATGCCAATAGCAGATGCAACGCCGCCTAATAAGACAACCACCTGTCCAAATGCCGATAATAGCTCAAACCAACTAATCGTCCTGCCTGAACTTAAATAATCAACGGGCGAATAGGCTTGCGCAAGGTCAACCACTTTAACTGTCAGTTTGAATAACGGTAGCATAATAGAATCCATCACGGGGTTGATCTGTTTGTTTGTCTCGTGGTCGCGTCCAAATACCGTGTTTTCTTCAACTGAGGAGCGCATTATGTCGCTTGAGAAAAAGAATATCATTACGGACATTGTGGCAAAGGCGGCGACGGGGAATGACAGGAAACTCGAAGCCGCAAGCCCTATAGCCGCTAACAGAACAAGCCAGAAGAGGATTATCAATAGTGCGCGCACAAAATTCATCAAAAAACCGCCTTCATAATAAAGGACTTCAAGACCTTCATCTAACGGAAAAAGGACAGCCGTCTGGTTGCGGTTGACAAAATTAATAACCAGTTTTCCATCTGAACCGATAACGTCAGGTGGAACGGGGAATTCGTGAAATGTCTCGTTAGCAAGTCTCTGTTCAAGTTCAATCACCTGTTTAGAGGTGTCAGAACCAATCCTCCATAGGCAAAGATAAGTGGCGCCGATTGTAGGCTGGGCTACATAAAACTTTATCCGCAGATAAATCGGTCGTCCGAGTTCAACGGCTTTTAGCGCCTTTTTTGCGTCAATCACCCATTCTCGTCGGTAGTCTTTGGGCACGATTTGCTGTGCTGCTTTTACCTGCTCTTCGATTTGTTTTCTCAAATCGCGGACTTCATCCGGCGTCAAAGTTAGTGTTTTGAGTCGTTCGTTTAAGATTCGTTCAACATCGGCTTTAAAATCCGGTATCTGTTCACGCATTGAACTTCGGGCAACAAGGACTTCATTCCGCAATATTTGCTGTTCTTTTTCCGGCAACTTTGCCGAGCGGTAGATTAGAAGTCCATAGACGCAGGCGCCTGAAATTCCGAGCATCATCATATTAAGCGTAATTAATCCCAACCATTTTCCGAACCAGATTTGCCAGCGCGGGATTGGTTTAACCGCCACGAGCTGGATTTGCGATTCTTCAATATCGCGGGCAAGCGTGCCGCAAGCAAGCCAGAGCGTTGAGATGCCTAATAAGGCTGTGATTGAGCTTAATGTGTAGGTCAAAAGGATTTGAGTAAATCCGCGGGCTGTGCCATCGTGTTTTATAACCAGTGGCAAAAGTACAACAGCCATAGCAAGCAATACGCTTATTACCCAGATAAGTCGGAATCTAAAAGCCGCTTTCCAGGTCAACCAGATTATTGCGTATAGTCTTTGCATCAAGATTAATGAGAGCAAATTATTTCGGTTTGTTCAGAAAATTAGACAATTTTTCATCTGCCTTTTTCAAATCAACCTCTGATTCAGGTTGTGGTGGCGGCGCGGTTTGTTGTGGTTCTTGCTTTGCTGGGGTAGTAGTTAAAGTGGCGAGCTTTGATTCATCAACCTTGACCTCTTGTTCGGGTTTTTTCTCAACTTCTACCTTTGGTGTTTCGGGTTTATAAGTCAATCGTTCAAGCAATTTTTCGGTTTTTTCCTGCGGACTTGTCTCGGCTTCGCCGCGCAGATAAGCCGCAATAACGTTCTCGCTTGTTGCGCCTGAGGTTTCAAGGGCTTGCTGTTTGGCTTTTTTGACAACATCAAGGAAATAACTTTCAAGGTTCTGTGTCGGGTTATCTATCTTGATTTTATCCTCGTTGACGTCCTGTCTGATAATTTCAATGACTTTCTTTAAAGTTTCCTTTGGTAGGACTGGTGCTGTTATTCTGATGGCGTCTCTGTTTGAAAGCAGTTCTTTTAACGGTCCCATTGCTTGAATTCTGCCGCCGTAATAAATCACAACGCGGTCGCAAACATCTTCAACATCCGCAAGCAGATGGCTGCTTAATATGATTGTTTTGCCTCTTTTAGCGAGGGCAAGGATAAGGTCTTTCATCTCGCGGCAACCAATCGGGTCAAGCCCGGATGTTGGTTCATCAAGAATTACAAGGTCGGGGTCGTTTATCAATGCCTGCGCCAGACCTATTCTTCGTTGCATCCCTTTTGAAAACTCGCCGATTGGTCTATTCCAAACCCCAGCAAGCCCGACCATTTCCAATAACTGTTCTGTTCGCTTTTTTCGTTCCTGAGAGGATATCTGGAATAAATTCCCGAAGAAATCCAATGTCTCTCTGGAATCAAGGTAGCGATAGAGATACGATTCTTCCGGTAAATAGCCTATCCGTGATTTTGTTGCAACGTGTTTCGGAGAATGCCCGAGCACTTCAATCCGTCCTTTGGTTGGATTGAGCAAACCGAGCAACATCTTTATTGTTGTAGTCTTGCCGGAACCGTTTGGACCTAAAAGCCCGAAGACCTCGCCTTTGTAGACATCGAAATCAACATTATCTACCGCCTTAGCCTTTGGTCTGCCCCAGAAGTCTTTAAAAATTTTCGTAAGACCGCGAACCGAGACCACAACCTCTTTTTCGGTTTCTTTTTGTTGCGGTGTTTGTTCGTTCAACGTCATCATTATTAATGTTCCAATTCTTCACCCTGACGGACAAGACGCGCGCTGTTAAAAACAACGACAAGCGAACCTGTGTTCTGCAAAATAGCGGCAACGATTGGGTCTATCTTGCCCATTACCGCAAGAACAAGCCCGCCGATAATAAACAATATGCCAAGCAAAAAATTCTGATTGATAACCGACCTCGTGCTTCTTGATAAGCGGACAAGGAACGGCAGCCGTTTAAGGTCGTTGTTCATCAACGCAATGGTTGCGCTATGGATTGCAACCTCGCTACCGACTGCCCCCATTGCGATGCTTATATCGCCTGCTGCAAGCGCCGGTGCATCGTTAACACCGTCGCCAACCACTGCCACCCGATAACCTTTTGACCGCATCTGTTTTACAAAATCCACTTTGTTTTGCGGCAGACATTCGCCGACAGCCTCTTCGCAGCCGATTTCATTTGCGACCCTTGTGACAACCGGCTGTCTATCGCCGGACACCATTGCAACACGTCTTACTTCTGCTTTTTTCAACTCTGAAATTGCTGGTTTTGCCTCCGGTCTTATCTGGTCCTGCAAACCTATCCAGCCAATGAACCGTCCATTTTCCGACACAAACACAAGGCTGAATCCTTCCGTCTCGTTTAAATCAACGGTGCTCAAAAAATCTTCTTTTACATTATTGTCTTTTAGCCATTGTGCCCGACCAACAAGTATCGTCTTACCGTTGACTTCTGCTTTTACGCCTTTGCCAGCGGTTTCAGAAAAATTCACCGGGTCAACGGGAGAGATACCGACTTCCGCAGCGAGTTTCTGCAATGCCTTTGCTGTGGGGTGATTGCTGAATTTTTCAGCCGACGCAGCAATCAACAATAGGTATGCAGGTTGAACGCCAGCAGCCGGCGCAAGACGACTAACGGCAAGTTGTCCAGTAGTCAATGTCCCGGTTTTATCAAAGATGAATGCGTTGATGCGGGAAGCAAGTTCAATGTCGGAGACATTTTTTATAAGGATACCCAATCGCGCAGCGGCAGAAAGCGCAGCAACCATCGCCGTCGGTGTGGCAAGAATAAATGCCCCCGGACAAGCCACAACAAACACTGCAATCACGCGGTATAAATCTGTTGTAAATGCCCAGACAAGGGCGCCAAGAACAAGAACAAGCGGCGTGTAATAGACCATATATTGGTCAACAATTTTCATAAACGGCAGTTTTGTTTTTTCCGCCGCAAGAATCAAATCCCGCACTTTTCCGAGCGTCGTATCGGAACCTGCTCGCATCACTTTTACTTCAACCATACCGGTCAAGTTTTGAGTACCGGCAAAAACTTCGTCGCCCTGTTTTTTATCCACTGGCAAAGATTCGCCAGTGATATTTGCCTGATTGAACGAACCTTGACCAGTGATTATTACGCCGTCAGCAGGGACATTTTCGCCGGGACGTATTCGGATAATATCGCCGGGCTTAAGTTCTTTTGCGAGCACCTCTTCTTCTTTGCCGTTGACAAGCCTGCGAGCTTTTGTAGGCGTTAGTTTAATCAATGATTCAATGGACGCCCTTGCGCCTTCTGCGGTTCGTGTCTCAATTATTTCGCCAATTAACATCAAGAACGCAACCACGCCAGCGGTCTTGTAGTCGCCTGAAACAAAGCAGGCTAAAACCGCAAGGGCAACAAGTTCGTTAATCCCTAAAACACCCTGTTTTAAATCTCTTATAGCATTTCTAACGATTGGATAGCCAAGAACGATTGCGCCTATAAAGGAACTCAATCCGCCTACCATTTCGGCTCGCGGTACGAACCAGTCTATCAAATAACCGTTCACTATGAATAGCAAACCAATTAGCGTCTCCCATAGACGCACCTGCGTTTTATGAATCCTGCGCAAGGCGTCATACTGCGCCTGTTCCTGGTCGTTATCTTCAACAAATACTTTCTCTGATGAAATTCCTTCTTGCATAGGTTTTAATGTTTATGCTCGTCAGTTTTTTGTTCTACAACAATAGGCGGTCTTTCAGGTTCGCGATTTATCAAAATACGGAACTCGCGCGGTTTTCCATCCTCTCGTTCCTGAATTACAACTTTATCCATCGAATTAGTAAAGATGCGGCTTAAAGTGTCAGCCTTTCTTAATTCTTTAAACAGCTGCGGATTTTTCCTGTATTCCGGTAGTAAGCTGTTGAACCGTCTTACATCTGCGGAGACCATTTCAACGAGGGCTTTTCGTTGTGCCTCAGCCGAATTGATTTTTGCAATTGCCTCAGCCTTTGCCTTGCTGATGGTTTCGTTTTCGTATTTTCTGGCGTCATTGATTGCGGTGCTCCGTTTTACTTCTGATTCAAGCACGCGGTCAAAATCAAGCTTCAATTGTCTTGGCGGTATCACCTGGACTGCAACCTGGTCTATCACAATCCCTAATTTTTGTTTTTCCACAAGTTCATTAAGACGGACAGTGGCAAGTTCCCGAAATGCGGTTGTATCTTTGGTTATATCAATAGTGCTATGAAGTGCCGCATAGACAAGGGCATTGTCAAAGGCATTTTTAACCTGGTTGGAGGCTGAATCAAAATCAAGGGTGTACCGCAAACCCGGTTCTGCGATTCTATACCGCAAAGTAGCCCGTGTATGAACAATCCCGCCGTCAGAAGTCATCACATAACCATCGCGTTCAGGGTTTAATGTCTTGCCCGGCGGTGGTTCATTTCCCGCCGCCTCCATTGTTGGAGTTGTGTAGTACCAGCCTTCGCTTGTAATTACTGTTTGCACCTCGCCCAATGGAATTTTTATTACCTCGTCAATCGGTTTAGGAAAGGCAAAATGTGCGCCCGGTCCGAGCAATGCGCTTTCATCCTCACTCGTCGGTTTTCCAAAGCGCAGGATAATCGCCTTTTCCATCGTTCTGACGATGAAAAATCCCGAACCCAAAAACACCAGAACGAGGATGACCATTATAATTTTTATTATCACGAAGCTGCTCCGCAGCGCCTCCGATAATGCCACAACAGACGGCTCTTCAACCTTTTCTTTTGGTTGCGATCCGTTTTCTGGCGTTTTTAATTTGTCATTAGTGTTCATTGCTTTGCGGGAACAATGGTGAAATTAGTGGTTTCTGGTTTCTGATTTTTCAACAAATTCAGCGGCGCCGTTTGAGTGTCAAGAAAGAGAACGGACTTCTCTTTCAAGAACGATTCTAACGCATCTAAACTTAAAAGAAAGTTTGCAAGTTCAGGTTCCTGTCTAAATTCGGTGTAGGTCTTTGCGGCTTCAAGTTCGCCTGTTGATTTTATCCGCAAAGCCTGCGCCTCTGCGTCGGAAAGGATTTTTGCGCTTTCGGTGTCTGCTGCGGATTTTATCCCGCTTGCAATTCGTTCGCCTTCGGATTGAATCTTGCTCACGAGCAATTGCCTTTCAGAACGCATTCGTTCAAACACCGCCTCGGTTACGCTTTCAGGAAGACCTAATTTTTTTATCCCGAGGAATTTAATATCAATCCCATAATTGTTCGTATTAGCAAGGAGGTCGCTTTTTAACTTTGCCGCTATCTCGTCTTCAATTTGTGTGAACTTGGAAAGTTTAGGGTCTGTGGCAATAATATCCGAGAGCAGATGCCTTCCAATAACGCCGCTATATGAGTTGCGCAAAAGACTTTCAAGGGTCTCTTCGGCTTTTGTCATTGAATTACCAATTGTTATATAAAAGGCTCGCGGGTCGCTAACATTCCATCCTATATATGTCATCACAAGCAGGTTATAACCGTCTGCGGTTTGAACCTGTTCAAACTTGCTTTCCAGCGAATGGATGCGCTGGTCAAATTTATAGACCTGCTGAAATGGCCATGGCCATTTGAAATGTGCCCCGGGTCCTACGAATCGCGTCGCCTTTCCAAAAGTGGTTACAACGGCAACCTCGCCTTTACGCACCTGAAAGATAAAGAGCACCGCAAAAAACACCACAAGTAGCAGCACTCCGACAACTATGTTTAACCAGTTCCGTTTCATAATCTAAATATTTTATTTTAACGCCCGCGCTGCGCTTTCCAGCAGTTCGGGTCTAATGTTTTCTTCAAGATTAAATTGAATTACTTCCTTCACATTCGTTGAAAGCATTATGTATTTTTTAAACTTTGATGAATTGCGAACCAATGCCTGCAAATAAGCCCGCTGTTTATAGACATCCGGAGCCGCTTGATACGCAGCAAGACGGTTCGTAAATGAAAACGCCTGCGCCCTTGCCAACTCCTGTAACCTGATAGCATTTGCCACAGCGGCGTTTGTTTTGCTCACTGCCCCCGCAAGAGCCATTTCATTAGTCTCAATCCCGTGAGCCTTTGCAGATAAAATTGTCGCTTCCTGTTTTTGTTTTGAACTTACGACCTGTTCATAAGCAGCGGCAATTGGCACTGGCGGATGCATATCGTTCAAACCAACATTGATGATATTTACACCTAATTTTAATTCATCAGCCCGTTGTTGAATCCGATTCTTTAAAATTTCAGAGGCTTCCAATCTCTTGCTTGAAAGCACTTCATCATAATCCGCACTCAACAAATATTGAACAAGTTCGCGTGTGGCAATGTGCTTCAACAGTTTATCCGGTTCAGTATGATTATAAGCCCACGAATGAAGGTCTTTTATCTGAAATTGAACCGGGATACTTGCAGCAAGAAGGTTCACCGGCGGCGTCCTGCGAGCCTCTTTCTCCGACCCGGTTCCTGCCTGTTCGCGACTTGATACAAGGAGTAAAAACGGATCCTTCGTTGTGTGTTGAACAGTCCATAACAACACCTTTTTATGCTCTTCCTTCTCGTTATGTTCCTGGTCTTCTTTGTGTTCCATTCCGGCAATGAACGTCTGAATCTGGTCTGTCCTAAACCTGCGGATTTTGTCTATCGGGAATGGCAATTTAAGATGGATACCGGGTTCAACAATGCCGTCGCCGACTGGCTTTCCAAACCGTTCCCTCAATCCTTTCTCACCGACCTCAACGACCACGATGCAAGTTGAAAGTTCAAGCGCTAAAAGCTGAACAAATATTAGCAACGGTAAAGCCTGACGAAAGAATTTATACACCCAGGTATCCGAGACTTTGAATCCGAACTGGTAGTCAAGCGCATGCGCAGCAGTTGTCAACACGCCTTCAGGCTTGCTCAACAACCCCACAAGACGGCTCTCATACAACACTCGTTCCACAGCGCCGGGAACACGCGGACGATAGATTTCCAGAATAAGCGTAAGAAAGTTTTCCACCGCTAAAAGACCGAGCAAAATTGTCAGCAACAGTGCAAGCAATCTGTCTGCCTGTTCAAACCCGGCTTCAATTGCAATGATAGAAATTATGTTTAATCCTAATAAATAAGCGCCAAGCAAGAGATGACTCGTTGCAGGAGAAAGAAGCCGATGTTTCTCAAGCCGAATAAGACCGGCGCTGTATTTTCCGATAATGAACAAAACCAATCCGAACAGCCCATAAACGCCTAACGAAACAAGGATTTGCGAATGTGTGACGACAACGGTATTAAGCCAACGATATAAATAAACGCAGGCTGCCGCCTCAATAAGCGTTAAAAGAACGGTAAAACCGGGGACAAAATATTTTTCAAACTGTTCGCGACTCTTTTTCGCAATGAGCAACTCTTCATCTGTTCGCTCAAACAACGCGGCACCACCTTTTGCGCGGGCTAATTCTTCAATCTCAAGCCGTTCAAGTCGTTCGCGCTCTTCAAGGCGCATCTGGATATAACTCCACAAGCCAACAAAAAAACCAAGCCCGATAAAAAGCGCTGTTACCTGCCCTGCCAACAAGCCGCTCATCCTTGCCATCACAAAGCAAACAACTGCGGCAAGCAGCAACATTAGCATATTGACAAGCCCGGTTCTGTTTATATTTCTTTCCATATCATCAACTCAATTCCCGATTTTCAAACAGCCCGATTGCTACAAGCAATCCTGCACCAATATAACATAACGAATACACAAACACCTTTCCAGTATAAGCCAAAAATCCACTCATTTTAGTATAATATTCCATAATATCTGTCACCCAGAAATTCGCCCAGTTCGGAATTATTGTGTAACATACCGACGCAATAAACGACCCCTCCGATGCCGCCTTTCTAAAGAGATAATCCGACATCAACCCGAGTAAAAACAAGGCTGAACATATAAGGAGCGTCGGTATCACATCCACCCTTGTCGAAGAGGCTACGGCAATTGCCGCAAACACCAGAGTAGCAAAGATAATCAATATCCCAGCCGGCACCATACGAAAATCAATCTCCGACGCAAATGGCTGAATCTTGCCCGATTTATCAAAAAGATTTATTGTTATGAACGCCAAAGTTGAGCAAATTAAAAGGGCAATCAATGTGTCAGAGATAAATGGACGACGGAGAAAATAATTGGTCAACCCGCCAATTAGATAAGCCAGCGCAACATAAAGACTCCATATTCCCAGCGCCAATTTATCTGTGTTGCCATAAGCATCATAAGCCATCCTGCTCGTCAATAATGCAGCCAGCAAATTTATGTATGTAAAAATTATCAAAGAAAATGCAATGCCGGTGTATTTTGCCAACAAAAAGGTTGAACGCGAAACCGGTTTAGAGAGAACCACAAGGGCAGTCCCGAACCGTATCTCTTTTGCCACAGAAGCAGAAGCGCTTAAAACGGCGCTCAACATTCCAGCTAACAACATCACAGCAAGAACACTATCCTGAACCATCTTAGGGTCATCGCCAAAACCAAAATACGGTATGCAAGCCAGAAAAATCTCGAACATCGACGAGGCAGTTACAAGCAGTAAAAATATCGGCTGCCGTATCAACTCCATAAACGCATTTTGCGCTATCGCTACAAACTGCCTCATAAATTTTCGTTATCTTGCAATATTTTAAAGTTTAATTCCAACATTTTAATGTTTTTATAATAATTTCTAAATGCGAGTTTTCACATTTATACGACAAATTATTAACTTTTATTGTTCAAATTTGAAAGTGTGCATTTTAATGCACAGATACAGGGGCATAACCTTTGCTCAATCAACCAATCACTAAAATCAAGTTTAAATCACTATAACACGGTTTCTCGTTTATGTAACGATTTAATACTGAAAATATTACAATCGGTCTTCATAACTTCTTTTATCCCAAAGAACAAACATCGCTCTTACTATACGATTACTTTCTCTAATCTTTCATTAAAAATCAACCAAACTTCTCACCGTGAGAAGGAAATTTCCCGAATTACGGTTAAGTAATGATTATGATAAAAGATTGTAAAGTCATAAAAGGGGTTGAGAGCAAATGCAAACCGGCAATAAATGCTACCTTTGCAAAGTCGCCAATGTTATGGGACTTGATATGTTCAGAAGAATATATAAATAAACGCTTCGAAGAAGGAAAAATCCGCAACCGTCATATCTCGTATTGCCTGATTTATGCCCTATTTAAACTCGCTTTTCGGAAGAGAATGGGACGGGTTGAAGCAACCTATTCTATGTTATCCGATTTGTCCGGGCTATCAACACGAACAGTCATTCGCACAGTGAACGAATTAGAACAAATCGGTATAATAAAAATCTTCAGACGCGGTGGAATGCGCAAACCGAACATCTACACATTGATTTCCGTTTCCACTGACCATGATGTCAACAACAGAGTTGTTGAAGTTGACGAAGCCGGGTGTTCAGAAAAGAAAACCGAACCACCGCAAAATGCTCAAAATTCAAGCATCGTCCCAGACGTTATAGACTGTTGCCAGACAAACACTACCGTTATGCCTGCTGGACATAAGACTAATGCCTGCCAGACAACTGACAATTGCCCCCCAGACAATAGACTATTGCCTGCCAGACAAGCACTTAAGAATTATAAAGAATATAAAGATCTTTTTAAGAATAAGGAAAACGAAAAAAATCTTTTATCTCTAACCGATAAAACAGAACCAAATTCCGTTCGGTGTTTTAAACACAACGAGGTAGCGATTAAGAACGATGATGAAATAATTTATTTGGACCGTAGGACTGCTATGGTTCAGATAACAATGCTACAAAAACGACTTGATGAAATCAAAAACCAGATGTCCGGTCTTAAAACAGACACCGGATTTTTAAACGACAAAGACAAACAACAATATTTTGAATTAAAAGAACATAAAATAAAACTAATGAAAAAGTTAAACATATTTTATGAAGCAGTCGGACTTGAAGAATTAATGAAACCAATTCCCGAACCAAAAACAAACAGTAAAAGCGCAAGCAGCCAAAACGTTGTGAACGAGAAAAGTGCAAACATTTAAGGCAGTAAAGACAACCAAGATGTTGCCTCAAAAATAAATGATACCGAAGGTTTCTTCAAAATAGGTATTCATTGCCTCATAATTCATGACACTTTTGTTTTTTTATTGAATTTCACTCTTTATTAGTTTATGAAATATTATAAAATTTTTAAAAACCATAATGAGCGTAGGAAAAAAGATATTAGGAATATCAGCGTTTTACCACGATAGCGCAGCGGCTCTTGTAGTTGATGGAAATGTTGTTGCAGCAGCCCAGGAAGAGCGATTTACACGGGTAAAGCACGATTTCAGATTTCCAATAAACGCAATTAATTATTGTCTAAAAGAAGGTGATTTAAAGCCCGAAGACCTTGATTATGTAGTCTTTTACGATAAGCCATTATTAAAGTTTGACCGATTGATAGAAACTTATCTTGCTTATGCGCCTGTTGGATTAAAGTCTTTTATGATGGCAATGCCGTTATGGCTTAAAACTAAATTGCATCTTCCAGATGAAATCCGAAGATCCCTTAATAATAGATACAAGAAAGGGATTGTCTTTACGGGTCATCATGAGTCGCACGCTGCGAGCGCTTTTTTCCCTTCTCCTTATGAAGAGGCAGCGATTTTAACAGCCGACGGCGTTGGTGAATGGGACACGGCAAGTATCGGGATTGGAAAAGGGAACAAGATTAAATTAATCAAGACACTTCAATTTCCACATTCGATTGGGTTGCTTTATAGCGCTTTTACTTATTTCGCTGGTTTCAAGGTCAACAGCGGCGAATATAAATTGATGGGATTAGCGCCTTATGGGGAACCAAGATATGTGGATTTGATTCTTGATAAAATTGTTGACATAAAAGAGGACGGTTCCCTGGCAATGAATATGAAATATTTCAATTATTGTCAGGGGCTTACAATGACAAGCAAAGAATTTGAAAAACTCTTCGGCGGTACACCGAGAAAACCCGAGTCATTTATCACTCAGAGAGAGATGGATATTGCCGCTTCAATTCAGGCTGTCACTGAGGAATTGTTATTGAGAATGGCAAAGACGGCTAAGGAATTAACAGGATGCCGATATTTGTGTCTTGCAGGCGGCGTTGCGCTAAATTGCGTTGGAAACGGAAAAATCTTGCGTTCCGGGATTTTTGATGACATCTGGATTCAACCCGCAGCCGGGGATGCAGGCGGGGCTCTGGGTTCAGCCTTGTTTGTGCATTATCAACTCCTGGACAATCCAAGAATCACTAATGGCGAAGACGCCCAGCAAGGTTCACTTCTTGGACCGAGTTTTACAAACAATGAAATTGCAAAACACCTTAACAACCAGAGGTTGTTATATCATTTCATTGACAGTGAGCCTGAATTATTAAAACAGACAGTTCAAGCGATGCTGGACGGTATGGTTGTTGGATGGTTTCAAGGTAGAATGGAGTTTGGTCCGCGCGCCCTTGGTTCACGCAGCATCATCGGCGATGCCAGAAGCGAGGCAATGCAGTCAATAATGAATTTAAGAATCAAATACCGTGAATCTTTCAGACCGTTTGCCCCCTCCGTCCTGATTGAGGATGTATCCCGATATTTTGAATTAGACAGAGGATCCCCATATATGCTGCTTGTGGCAAATGTTAGAAAAGAACACCGCTGTGATTTAACAGAAGAACAGAAAAGATTAATGAGAGATCCGGATTTAAGAAAACGGGTAAATGTCAAACGGTCAATACTTCCGGCAATAACACACGTCGATATGTCAGCAAGGGTGCAGACTGTCGACGAAAAAAGGCACGGCAGATATTACAGATTGATAAAAGAATTTAAACGGCAAACCGATTGCGGTGTTATCATAAACACAAGTTTTAATATTCGTGGTGAACCAATTGTTTGTACGCCACAGGACGCTTGTAGATGCTTTTTAGCAACCGAGATGGACGTTCTGGTTATGGAAAATTGCCTTCTGTATAAGTCCGAACAGAAGAAAATGGCAGAAGACACACGTAAAAAATATATTGAATCATTCAGCCTTGATTAAAATATGATTAACCCATTCAAAGAAATAAATTGGAACCCGGACACCTCGCAAAGGGAAAAATTTGCATTGAGTCTGGTAATTGGTTTTCCTGTAATTGCGGTTATTTTACTCGGTATTGGTTGGTTAAAAAGTGGTCAGTGGGATAGAAACTTAAATCTGTCTTTATGGATAGGTGGAGTTGGATTTACAATTGGATTAATTTTTTTACATATCCCTAAAATCGCTAAACCATTTTATATTATTTGGTATTTTATTGCAGCCTGTATCGGTATTGTTATTAGCAACGTTGTTATGGTTCTGTTTTTCTATCTGGTTTTAACACCAGTCGGGATTTTACGAAGGTTATTATCGAAAGATTTTTTTCCGAAAAATTTTGATAGAACGAAAAAGACTTATTGGAAAGATGCACCCCAAATAGATGATGCAAAACGATATTACAAACAGTTCTAATAATTACTTCGCAAATTGTCTCAGGTATTTAAGCGCAACAATGAGCGGTTTTGGTTCAGGAGCGGAAATTGAAACATTTTCTCCCGTAATCGGATGAACAAAGTCAATCTGATTAGAATGTAATGCAACAGTGGAAATCAAAGGTTGTTCTATTTTGCCGTTCTGAATTTTATAACCCTTTTTCAAGGATGAAAGTGTCAACGGCGAGCCGCCATAAAGTCTGTCTCCAACAACTGGACAGCCAGCATATCTTAAATGCAACCTGATTTGATGAGTCCTGCCGGTTATCGGAAAACAATCAAAAAGTGTATAGCCAGCAAACTTTTCAATCACCCGGAATTTGGTTATAGACCGTTTCCCTTTTTTCTTCACAACCCGCATAATCTCCGGTCTTCGGGGGTTAGGAGCCATTATAACATTTACTTCAAATTCATCTTTATCCGGACGGTTATGAGCAAGCGCAATATACTTTTTAGAAATTTTATCTGTGCCGAAAAGGTCTGTCATAGAGACAAGAACCTCTTTTGTCTTTGCAAGGAGCAGAACGCCCGTAGTTTCAAAATCAAGCCGATGCGGGTTCATCAGATAAGTTAATTTCCTCTGAACTGCCCATGGTTTTTCTTGCCGAATTCCCTCCTGCAAAAGTCTCATCAAATTAGGACGTTTCGGGTCGTATCTATCCGGGGCAGTTAAAAGAGAGGCTGGCTTGTTGATAGCCATTAAATAAGCATCTTCATAAAGAATCTGAATCTCCCAGAATTCATTATATTCGGGCGCAGAAAGTTTTATCATCGGTTGACGGTCAGATAACATTTAATCTGACGAATTAGCCTTTGCCTTCACGTTCCTTTTTCTCGGGAATGACCATTTGCATTGCCTGTCGTTGTTTTTGCAACCATAAATCGGCAGCTTCATACAGGCGGGTTTGCCTAATCCCTGCAATAAATTGTGGAAGTTCCTTTTGCAATTTTTGTTCATCAATTGGCAGGACTGACCTCAAATAAATAATCATGCCTCCCTCTCGCGTTGGTATAAACGGACTAACCTGACCTTGTTCAAGGTCAAAGGCAACCCTCTTAATATCCATTAGACTAACCGGTATTTGCACCTTCTCAAGTTCCTTTGTGCTGCGGGAAAAAGGCGGTAAAGATATCGGACTATATCTTGATTCAAGACAGGCATCGGTAAATGTCCTTTTTGACGCAAGCGCATTTGTTAAGGAGTTGTAGAATATTTTTCCGCGGGTTTGCGCAATGTCTATGGCTTGTTTTCGTTTATAGTCTGCAATAACTTTTTCCCTGATTACTTCAAGTGGTGGAATTGTACTTGGCAATTTCTCCTTCAACGCAATTAAATAAGCGCCATCTACACTCTCTATCGGGTTTAAAGCAACAGGCTCTTCTTTTGTTAAACTGAAGGCAACCTGAATAAACTTTTCCGAGACCGCAAGATTTTCCGGTCCATCTTCATCAAACGGTTCTGTATAAGAGACAACAAAATTATTGCTGGCGGCAACGTTGATAAACGTTTGAAGATTTGCGCCGTTCTCTGGCAATTTACCCGCAAGTTCATAAGCCTTTTTCGTTGCTACGTCATTGGCAACGCTTTCACGAAACTCTTCTTTTAACTTCTCTATAGCCGACTGTTCTGGCAATACATTTCCGTCGGAATCTTTAAAAAAGTTCGCACCGCGTTGCAAATAAATCTCTCTCAACCGCTGCGTCAGATTAGTAACTTTTCCGAGTTCTTTGTCAGCCTCAGCCAGATAATTTGTCGCCACAAACTTGACGTATGCAACCTGAACGCGCTCAGGTAAGCGATAACTTGCCATATTATTTGAATAAAATTGGCTTAATGTTTGCGGATCAGGGTCAGAAACCGATGAGATATAGTTTGATGCGCTAAAAAACACTGCGTCAACAAGGACCTCCTGGTTCTCTCTTCTATAAATTTGTTCTGCTTCTTGTGGAGTAACAAGTTTACCCGGCAAACCGGCAACGGCTACAAGATGAAACACACCTGCCTCATGCCGTATGTATCGTTCAAAATCAAGTTTGCTTAAACCATTTGGACGCAAGATTTTTAGATAAAACGCATCAAATATTTGATTTGGCGCCACATTGGTTCTGGCGACCCGAAATAAAAAATCACGGGCAAGGGCAGCAGCAGACTTGGTGCTTACGTTCACATTCATATCTTTCAGTTTCTCCACTAACAACAGCCTCCCGTAAGTCTCTCGTTCTTCATCAAAACCGAATTGCTTTGCCACAGCGCTTCGTTCTGGCCATTCACCGTGCCGAAAGAAAAAACTCAAATATGCCTCTTTCTTGGCATTTAAATATTGTTCAACAGTGATGGGCTTTCCATTGATAGACCCAAGATTTGCAGAACCACCCCCCTTACGCCATCTGGCATCAGGCGAAAAAAAGATTACAAAACTTGGTATAATGACAATTATTGCCACTATCCATATCCACTTTTGATATTTTCTAAATCCAGCCAACATAATCTTTAAATATTTCTTACAAACCGTTGCAAGGTCAATAAAAATAAACTATCTATAAATTAAAGAAATGATATTTATAATCTTTTAACATAAAAAAACAAGAATAAAAAAATTGTAAATTTGAACAAAAACGACTTCAACGCCCCGCGTGGCACAAAATTGCAACCAAAAAATCGGTTCAGCCAGTTTCTTTACGAAGGCTCTGATGAATATAACGAGAATGAATCACCCCGAAAAACTGAACTCATCAGCGATATTTCAAAAACAATAATCACTCACAATGAAAGTCCGGACATTGGCTATGAAGCAAGCCTTAATCCATACCGCGGTTGCGAACACGGTTGCATCTATTGCTATGCCCGCCCAATGCACGAATACTTCGGATATTCTTGTGGATTGGACTTTGAAACCAAAATTCTGGTCAAACATAACGCGCCAGAATTATTGAAAAAGGAAATTTTAACACCCGGATATAAACCAACTGTCCTTTCACTGAGCAGCGCCACAGACCCTTATCAACCCATTGAACAACAATTCCAACTCACACGAAAATGTCTTGAAGTCCTCGCACAATATCGGCACCCGGTTTGCATTGTTACCAAAAATGCGCTCATTTTAAGAGATATCGATTTATTAAAAGAACTCGCAAAATACAAAGCCGTATCGGTTTCAATTTCAATTACTACATTAGACCCTGAATTGAAAAAAATCCTTGAACCAAGAACAACTCCACCCGAAGCAAGAATTTCAACCATTAGAAAACTCTCAAACGAAGGAATTCCGGTTAATCTCCTTGTCGCACCCATAATTCCTGCGCTTACTGATAATGAAATCCCACAAATTTTAAAAGAAGCCGCAAACGTCGGCGCAACCGAGGCATATTATAGCATTTTAAGACTCCCTTATGGAGTTGCAGAATTATTCGAGGACTGGCTCAATCGCTGGTTCCCGATGAGAAAAGAAAAAATCCTTAACCGTCTTAAATCCTTGCACGGCGGGAAAATTTATGACCCACAATTTTTCCGCAGGCTAACAGGCGAGGGCGTCTGGGCTGAACATATAAGACGGTTGTTTGAAGTATCTTGCAGAAAATATAATTTGAACAATCGCAGTTGTGAAGTCTGCCTATCAGCCTTTGCACCTGATAGACAAATGCATTTCAAGTTTTAATGCGGTTATTTCAAAATATAGGATTTGAATAATATCCGTCTCGCAAATCATTTGTTCGTAATTGATTTTATTTGCATAAAAATAGTTGCTTTTTATTTTGCACTTATATTAAACTCCAACTATGAAAAAAGAAAATTTACCCCTTAATTTGTCGGCTCGTTCTATCAAAAGAAGAGATTTTTTGAAAACCGCAGGATTTGCCGGGACGGTAGGTTTAATACTACCAGGGATTTCCTTATTTGGTGCGAACGCCCCCAACAATAAGCTTAACATTGCCTTGATTGGCACATGGGGAAGAGGCGAAGCCCACTTTGGCGCAATTAGTTCTGAAAATGTGGTAGCCTTGTGCGATATAAATGAAGAACACCTTGCGTTTGGTGCAAAGAAATTCCCGGATGCTAAAACCTATGTTGATTGGAGAAAATGCATCGACCAGAAAGACATTAATGCCGTGGTTATATGTACAGCAGACCATACACACGCCTTTATAGCAAACTGGTCTATTAATCGCGGCTATCATGTATATTGTGAAAAACCGCTCGGAATTAGCGTAGAAGAAGTCCGTGTTGTCAGGGCAAATTATCTCAAGAACAAGAATAAGATTGCAACTCAACACGGAACGCAAAGGCACGAATATCCAAACTTCAATAGGGTTCGCGAACTCGTTCTTGATGGTGCAGTGGGACAACTTAAAACAGTTTGCGCATGGGGAAACCGTAGACTGCCGCGTCCCGGCTACTTGCCGCCAGCAGGAGATCCGCCTTGATCTTGCCCGGTTCGATCTGGGTGACCCGCACGCTGTGGTTGCCTTCCTGATTGAAGCGG
>JAKPVM010000118.1 GCA_029572555.1 Verrucomicrobiota bacterium
TAACCATTGATGACTTTGAAAAATACCTGGATTTCATTGAAAAGCAAAAAAAGACAAAGGCATCTCCAATGCGTGTGGCGGTTGCCGACGCTATGCGTCGCAGCTGGAAACGACCTCTGGCAACTGTGGGATTATATGCCAGCCTTGATAAAATTCTTGAACATAGGAAAAATTTTTCGCCGAAACCCGGCCCTTCGCTTTATGCGTTAAGGGCGCTTGCGATAGCGCTTTCAGAGAACAGCGCCCCTGCTGGAAGGCTCATTGGAAAGGTCATTGTTCATCCACAGGCGATTGATATCGGAATTGCAGTTGAAGCCGAAGATGGCGTATTGGTGCCGGTCGTTAGAAGCGCAGACAAAAAATCGTTGAATGAACTTATCCCGATTTATAACGAACTTATCAACTTAGCCCGTCAGAGAAAGTTGGCGATTGAACAAACAGGTGGTTCAATTGCCACGGTTTCAAATTATGGAACATTCGGGCTTGTCTGGGCTACTCCTATCCCATTACCGGAACAAACGCTTGTTCTTGGGCTTGGCGCTGGGAGGGTTTCGCCTGTCCTGGATAAAGAGAAAAACCAGTTCGTCCCATCAACATTAGCCTGTATGACTTTAAGTTTTGACCATCGCGTTTTAGATGGCGGCGCCGCAGGGCGACTTCTTAACCGCATAGTTGAACTCTTAAACAACCCCGAAGAATTATAGATGTTACGGAAAATAAGAGGTAGATGAAATTCGGCGCCCATACTTCAATCGCAGGCGGGGTGTTTAATGCACTTGAACGCGGTGCCTCTATCGGATGCGAAGTCATTCAATTGTTTGTTAAAAACAATATGCAATGGTTCTCCCGACGCTATTCGGAATCTGATATTAATAAATATTTTGAGAATTCAAAAAAGTATAACTTTTTCTCCATCTTTGGACATACTGGCTACTTAATTAATATTGCGGCTCCTGATGGGGACACTCGGGAAAAATCGATTCAATCGCTTCAACTTGAAATTGAACTTGCTGATTCTATTTCCTTGCCATTTCTTGTTTTACACCCCGGCGCTCATCTTGGACAGGGTGAACAGGAGGGTATTCAACAGGCAGTAAAGGCGCTGAATGATGTGTTTAAATCCACAAAAAATTCAAGGGTAAAAATTCTATTGAATGCACATCTGGGCAGGGGACCTGTCTCGGATACAAACTTGAACATATTGCAGAGATATTTTTTGACGTTGATGATGCCAAACGGCTTGCCGTATGCCTTGATACTGCCCATTTATTTCAGGCTGGCTACGACATTACAACACCACAGGGTTGGGAGAACGTAATTAAAAAACTTGATAACCTCATCGGCATAAACAATTTGCTTGCTATTCATCTTAACGATTCAAAAACTCCTTTTGGTTCGCGTGTTGACCGTCATTCCGGGATCGGCAAAGGCAAGATGAAATTAAAAACCTTCAAACATATTGTCAACGACCCGCATTTGAAAGATGTGCCGGGATGTCTTGAAACGCCTAAATCGCTTGACCTTCACGAGGATATTGAAAACCTGAAAATATTGAGAAGTTTGGTGGATAAACGAACGTAATCAACTTTTAAATCGG
>JAKPVM010000162.1 GCA_029572555.1 Verrucomicrobiota bacterium
CTCCTCTCTTTATGACGCTTGCAGCTTTAATAAAATTAGATTCGCCGGGGCCGGTGTTTTACAAACAGGCACGGCTTGGTAAAAATGGCATACAATTTTGGATGTATAAGTTCCGCTCAATGATTGTCGATGCCGAAAACAAGGGCGCGGGATTATTCAACTACGAAAACGATCCGCGTGTTACGAGCATAGGCAATTTTTTAAGGAAGACAAGTTTAGACGAACTTCCACAGCTCATCAATGTTCTAAAGGGTGACATGGCGATAGTTGGACCGCGTCCGCCCGTTACCTATGAACTTGGTGATTATGAAACACTAAACGCCCGTTATAAAAAACGATTTAGTGTCCTGCCCGGTATAACGGGATTGGCGCAGGTTGAAGGCCGTAACAACATAACCTGGGATAGAAAGGTTGATTATGATAATGAATACATTGAGTTAACAAATAAAATAGGAATATTCATTGATTTGAAAATTATCCTCGAAACCGTGCGCAGTGTTTTTCAGAAGAAAGATATATATGAAAACAAAATTAATCCTGATATTAGCGACGAGCAGTCTGCGGAAGAGGCGGCAGCGGAGGTTATAAAAAAAGCACACGAGAAAGAGAACGACCGGCTTTGACATAAATCAGTGAAGTTGATGGTGTCTGAAAAATGAATAAATCAGTTGAAAATAGATATGTTTGGCTTAACGGGGAAATTTTGCATTTACCTGATGCCAAAATCAATGTGCTTTCACCAACATCTCAGTATGGTGCAAACGTATTTGAAGGTATTCGCTGTTACTGGAATGATGAAAGTAAACAGCTTTACGCTTTTCGTCTGGATGACCATTATAAACGCCTAAAAAATTCAATAAAAATGTTCAGAATGGAGGATAGATATTCAGTTGATGAATTAAAATGTGGGTTGATTGATGTGGTAAAGGCAAACGAATATAAAGAGGACATTGCGGTAAGGCAGACCGTCTTTATCGATGGTTTTGGAACATGGAGTTCACGTGGTCCGGTCAGCATGTTTATTGCCCCGATTCCAAAGGGCAGAACATTGATAAAAGACGATTCAGGCATTAGGTGTTGTGTTAGTTCGTGGGAGCGCATCAGCGACCGCAATTTTTCACCGAAAATCAAAGTGGGCGCAAACTACATCAACAGTCGTATGGCGCAAATGGAGGCGCAGGAAAACGGCTACGACTCTGCAATTTTTATGAATAATCAGGGGAAAATTGCGGAAGGTCCCGGTTCGTGCTTGTTCATGATTCGCGATAATGTTCTCGTTACGCCACCGTGTACTGCGTCAGTGCTGGACAGCATAACAAGAGCGACAATTATCGAGCTTGCAAAAAACGTTCTTCATGTTGAAACGGTTGAGCGCGATATCGACAGAACTGAACTTTATATCTGTGATGAGGCTTTTTTGTGTGGTTCGGCTGTTGAAATAGTACCGATTATCAACATTGACGGTTACAAGGTTGGCACAGGTGAAGTCGGCGCCATCACAAAGAAAATACACGATGTTTACATTGCCGCAGTGGCCGGTCAGCTTCATGAGTACGCACATTGGCTGACTGAGATTTATTGACGTCATTGCAATAAATAGGGACAGCGCCTCTTTATTTCTAAGTTTTAAGATTTAAGTATTAAGGGTTAAGTAATTAAGATTTAAGTAGTTAAGGATTAAGGGAAGAATAGTTTTGGGTTTTGAAAGTACGAAGAAATAGTTGCCATTTTGGCGTCATTATGCTAATATACCGGTAAAGAGGGAGGTGTCTCATGGCACTTAACAAAGTCGAAGAGAGAATTCCAGCCCGCATGCCTCTTGAAGTGT
>JAKPVM010000179.1 GCA_029572555.1 Verrucomicrobiota bacterium
GATTTTTGTGGGAGACAATGCCAAAATTGGCGCCACGACCGTTATAATTAACCGTGATGTTCCACCTAACTGCACAGTTGTCGGTACTCCTGGTCATATTGTCAAGCGCAACGGCAAGTGCGTTAATGAACCACTTCCGCTGGCACGTTATAAACACAATGATACGAAGTGCAATCCATAAAATATGAAGAAAAGCGGAGGGATTTTCTCTCTGAAACCGACAATTTCTATTTCGGTGTTACCGAGGTAGGCATCAGGATTGTTCATTTCATAAATACTTACTAAAAATCCCCAGGACATCCCCAAAAACTTAGGATAGAGACGGGATAACTAGCTAAATAACAGCATAATTCATAGACTTAAAAAGCCTTATCTATTTTCCTAAAAATTTGAGTGAAGTCCTGCTTATATAACTTTTTGTCAATCCCGGCAATTTTACTTATATTTAGCGTCAATTTTTGAAGTGGTTAATATTAAATTCGGAGGTCTTGATAAACTATGGCTCTAATGCAGAAAATGCGGAATCACACCCATGTAATTCTCTGGGCACTTTTAATCCTATTTGTAGCCAGTTTGACAGTTGGTGGGCTAGTTGGAGGTGCCGATTTACTGGATGTCTTTTCCCAGAAATCCCGTCTCAAAGATGCCGCTGGAATTGTCGATGGCGAGAAATTGGACGCGGTGCGCTTTTCGGAATTAATTCAAAATGAAATCAATAATTACCGTGACCAAAATCAAGAATTGACAGAATCCGATATTGAACAGATCTCCGATTATATCTGGAATTCATACGTCAACGAGACGTTGATTAATAAACAGATCGATCGCTACAAACTCTACGCGACCGATAATGAGATTTATGAAGTTCTGGTTAATAATCCACCTCAGTTTTTGATACAAAATGAAGCGTTTCAAACTAATGGCCAATTCGATTACCAGAAATATCTAAATGCTCTTAACAACCCGCAGGGCAATGAATGGTTAGCTGTTGAGGAATATGTTCGTATTTACTTGCCTTTCGAAAAAATGCAGTATTTGATCGAAAGTTTAGCGATGGTT
>JAKPVM010000250.1 GCA_029572555.1 Verrucomicrobiota bacterium
TCACGGTTTTTGCCAACGCGAGAATAAAGTAATAACCGCATAACCCTGCATCGCACCACGAGTGCAAAAACACGCGCCACCGCGACTCTGCGCCAACGCCACATACCGCCGAACGTTATGTGGCATTTAAAAACGACAAAAATGAAGAATTTATTAACTCTCCTGACTATCGCATTATTTATGTGCACAGCCTGTCTGAGCCAAAATAAAATAGACAAACTTGGATCTCAAGGAGTAGCTCTATTTCAGAATGGAGCATATAAAGAAGCACTTAACAAATTCAATGAAATCATCAAACTGGACAGCCTTAACTCAGAAGCATATATGAGAAAGGCCGATTGTCTAGATATTTTGGGTGATACTCAGAATAGTATTATAAATTATTCCAGGTCAATTGAGTTAGATCCCAAGAACAAGATTGCCTTATACAATAGAGCGTTGACTTATGAAAAGATCGGCAACATAGAACACGCCATACTTGACTACAATTCAGCTGTCGAGAGTGATCCCAAAAATGAATCTGAGCTCGACAATAAACTGATTTTATTAAATCTTGGAATTCTATATGGTCAAATGAATCAGCTAGATAAAGCAATTGATGCATTTAAACAAACCATCCAAATTGATAGCAATTATGCTGATGCCTACCACAATCTTGGCTATGCTTATCAATTAAAAGGAGATCATGCAAAAGCAATAGAATGTTTTGATATTGCTATCAGGTTGAATCCTAACGAAATAGAATACAAGCGATCGAAAGAAAGATCAATGAAACTCAAAGAATAAAACGCCACATAACAGGTCGGTATATGGCATAGGCTTTTCCGCACCGCGAGAATCTTCTGGCTAAAGAAGAACGTTATGCGGTCAGCGGTGCGGCCTGCCCCGGCTGCCGCCGGGGACTCCCTCTTGGTGTCACGGTTTTTGCCAACGCGACAATAAACAAAACAACATTATAACTCTGCACCGCACCACGAGTGCAAAAACACGCGCCACCGCGATTCTGCGCCAACGCCACATACCGCCGAACGTTAGCGTGCATAAAATCACACCTTACAATATGAAAAGGCACATCTTATTAATCGTATTTTTCCTGAACATACTAAATATCTCAGGGCAATCTGGAAAGGCTTCCTATTTGGGAATGAATTTATTACAACTACCAGCCTTAACAATGAATGCTAACTTCACATCAGAGGTCAAACCTTTCCTGAGCCCATTAGTCGAACTTGGATACACTCTAAATTACACCAAAGCAATTGATTTTATAGGGTTTATCTTAACACCACACAGTAAGGGCGCAAATGATGGGTATGAAATAAGCAAACAATCAGGTGGATACATCAAAATAGGTACATTCTTCAATCTAAGAAATGATTTCCAAAAAGGTAATTATACGCATCTGGGGTTATTCCTAACCAATTCAATTGTAAATGAAGAAGGCATTTATTTACCTCTCGAACAATCAGTGTACATGCCAGTTGAAGTAAATCACTCCAAATACATTGTAGGATTAAGTGCATCCTTGGGTTTTGAACTTTCGATTACTAACCGCTTGAAATCAAATATTGATTTTCAGATTTCTCTTCCAAACAACAATTACAAAAATTTATACGGTTATAGAAATTTCATACCAGGTATGGGGTACAAAGATTATGAAGGGTATTGGTTCCCTATGCTTATCTGGAACATAAAATATCAATTATAAAACCTTACGCACGCTAACAGGTCGGTATATGTCATTGGCTTCTGTGCCGCGAGAATCTTCTGGTCAAAAGGAAAGACCGTTAATGGCGGCACAGGCTGCCCCGGCTCCCGCCGGGGACTCCCTCCTGGTGTCACGGTTTTTGCCAACGCGAGAATAAAGTAATAACCGCTTAACTCTGCATCGCACCACGAGTGCAAAAACACGCGCCACCGCGACTCTGCGCCAACGCCACATACCGCCGAACGTTAGCTGCAAGCGGAAGTCACGTAATATTATTCCCAATATGTTACGTATTTTAAAATAATTACGTATATTTACAGTAATAAAATTACGTAGAGATGGACACAAAACTTACACTCAATGTAGACAGCGAATTAGTCCAGAAGGCTAAATCGTACGCAAAAGATAAAGGGCGAAGCCTTTCAGATCTGGTTGAAACGTATTTTAAAGCTTTAACACATAGAAAAGCTA
>JAKPVM010000257.1 GCA_029572555.1 Verrucomicrobiota bacterium
ATTTTGACATTGGAAATTGAAAATTTTGCAGTAGTCCTAATTTTGTAATTCAAGGCAATTTAGCGGCGCCATACAAATCTTGAAAATAACGTAATTTGTGTTATAATAAAAAACAGGATTAAATCTCCTGTTTTATTGTATGGATATTAATGAAGCGCAAAAAAAATTCAGCAATTTTTATGATGCCTATGTTGATAAGATCTACCGCTTTGTTTATTTGCGCGTCAATTCGCGCGAGATTGCGCAAGACATAACCGCTGACGCTTTTACCCGCTTTTGGGAGCAGTGTAAAACCAATTATGAAGGGATAGACAATCCCCGCGCTTTTTTATACGCTATCGCCAAAAATCTTGTTGTTGATTATTGGCGGCTCAAAAATAAAAACAATATTATTACTGCTGATATTTCTAACTTGACCATTGCTGATTCTAAAACCGATCTTACAAAAACCTCCCAAATTAATTCTGATATGGAGCTGGTGCGTCAAGCTTTATCAGAATTAAAAGAAGACTATCAAAATGCTATTATCTGGCGCTATCTTGATGGTTTGGAAATTCAAGAAATCGCCCAACTGCTGGGTAAAACCGAAACTAATACGCGCGTGCTCCTGCACCGCGCGCTAAAAGAGCTCAAAACAAAACTCGCATAAACCAGAAAAATTCTAAATTGCCGCAAGATTTTTGATTTAGATATTAGAATTTAAAAATGTGTAACATTTTTTCATTTTTTACGTCATCATTAGTGTAGGGCAAAAATATGGAAGATAAAATTTTGCTGGAAAAATTAAAAAGCTTAGAAAACATTAAACCCAATCAGCAATGGGTCATTTTGACTAAAAACAATATAATAGGAAAAGATATGTCCCATTACCCCAGCTTTATTAATAGGGTAGGACATTGGCTTTTTCAATACAAAATCGCCGTTGCTGGTTTAATGCTGGTTTGTTTAACAGGTGGGACATTTACTATTTTGCATAACCATAATACTGTTGATAACAATAACCTTGCTAATGTTCCAGCCGAAGATTTGCCAGCCAATCTGCGTTTAGCCGCGCAAAAGCTTGCCGAACTTAATTTAGCGGCGTCAACCAAAACTGCGGCTGATTTGCCCGCAGTGATTAAAGATTACGCCGTAGCCAATAAAACGGCGCGCCAGCAAGTGTTGGCAATGGCGCAAAAAGATCCGGCAAATGCGGCAAAGATTGTAAAATCTGTCGGCGCGCAAATTCAGCAGATTGATGCTACACAACGGCAGGTTTTTGCCGATTTAGGAGTTAATGATTCAGCAATAAATAATAATGATGAGCAGACAGAAAACCCTGATAAAGCGTTGGTTGAACTTTTGATTGCCGATTCCAAAAAATCCACCTTAACAACGATGCAAACACAGGATTTAGCTTATGTTCAAGGTTTGTATAACCGTGGCAATTATCAGGGGGCATTGGAATTTTATTTGAGCAGTTCTTTGAGTCAATAATTTAATTTTAGAGTTTAGAGTTTAGATATTAGAATTTGAATTTATTAAGAGTCATAATATTCGCGATTTCAAAGCTTTGATCGCGAAAATAAAGGTCGATATGACAGAAGTTAAATAAAGGTATAAAAATTAAAAACAGACAAAAAGTCTGAAATAAAACAAAAAAATGTTAGCAAAGAAATTTATTGCAAGTATCGTCGGACTAACAACTGTTTTGACGATGATGGGCGTTGGTGGAGTTTCGGCCCAGACAGCAACCGCTGCCGAACTGCAAGCTCAAATTGCGGCCTTGCAAGCTCAATTGCAATCACTTTTAGCGCAATTGAATAGCACAGGCGCAACCACTCCAACTGCGCCAGCAACGGGAACAATTCCGTCTGTTTGCGCGGGAATAACGTTCACAAGAAATTTAACCCTCGGTTCAACCGGAGCCGATGTTAAATGTTTGCAAGCCATTTTGAATGGCGATCCGGCAACGCAAGTAAGCCCGACTGGCGCGGGCGCGCCGGGACAAGAAACAACCTATTTTGGCGCTAGAACCAAAGCCGCGGTGATTGCGTTTCAGGAAAAATACGCCGCTGAAATTCTGACCCCGTCTGGTTTGACAGCAGGAACAGGATTTGTCGGCGCTTCAACCAGAGCTAAATTAAACCAGATGTTATCAGCTGGCACAGTGGCGACAACGCCAACCACGCCGACAACACCGACAACACCGACAACTGGATTGCCTGCTGGTTGTACTTCAACCACTGGTTACAGCCCGTTAACCGGACAGCCCTGCTCAGTGGTCACGACCACAGGAACAACTTGTGTTCCGGGTGGAGCCGAAGGTTCAATCACTGTTTCCACCAATCCAACACCGGCTGACAGCACCAAGGTATATGAAGGCGATAGCAAAGTGCCGGTTTATGGCTTAAAAATTAAAGCAACCGGCTCAGATATGGATGTTCAACGTGTGACCTTAAAGTTTTCCAAACAGCCTTGGACATATTTTAGCAATGTCTATGTGTATAATGGCAGCACTGAATTAGCATCCTCGCCATTAAATGCCACCACTGTTTCCAAAGTTTCATCCAGTGATTACGAGATTACCTTAGGCAATTTTGCCTCAAAGTTTGTTGTTCCCAACAACAGCACAGGTGTTTTAACCATAGCAGTTGATGTAAACTCCGGCATTTCTTCTGATGCGTGGGCTACTGGTTCCACCGCCAATACGATTGTTATCAGCAATCCATCTTCAACTAGCGTTCGCGCTGTTGACGGCGCCTGCTTGAATCAATACGGTGGTGACACAACCGGCAGAACAGTTTCAGTGAATGCTTCGCAATCAACCAGCGCAACTTTGACTGTAAGCTTGGATGCCAACACGCCCAAAGCGCGCAACATTGTCGCCGATTCCAGCCACGAAATTAAGGGCGCAACACTTTTGACCTTTGATGTCAAGGCAACCAAGGACAATATCTTAATGGATACTTTGACAGCTCAATTTACTGATGGGGCAGGCGGCGCTGGTAACTACGCCATTCCGACCACTGCTTATTTGTATGATGACAGCGGCACAGCCATTGGCACAGGTACACCTTACTCTCATACTTATACGACTGAGGCTGATCGTGGCAAAGTTACTTTCAGCGATTTGAATTACACAATTTCTCGCGATACTACCAAGACATTCACAATCCGGATTGACGACACCCTCGTCGCACCTGATTCTGGTACCCATATTAGCACCAAGGATGGCCAAATTTACAAGGTTACAGTTGCTGCTGCTAATATTACCGGTGAGAAATCCAATGGTACAAATCTTTCTGGTACTTCTCTCAGTGGCAGCGCAGAAAGCTACAATGCTTATGCTTATGCCGAAGGACCAATCTTTACCATTGCCAGCATTTCCACCAGCGCCACTCAGAAATCATACAGCGGCGCATCATCAACTCTTTCTGCCACCTTCAAC
>JAKPVM010000281.1 GCA_029572555.1 Verrucomicrobiota bacterium
TTGCATTTCTTAATTCATAGGGCGCGTCAAAAGTCGAAAACACCTTCGGAGGCCAACTATATAATCCGGGCTCGTTGGACTAAACGATGAGGCAGACTTCTACTTTGTGCCCAATGGTCTATAATCTTTTGCTTTTCCGGAGTAAGCACAACCTTTTCTCCTATGTTCATACATAAACTCTGACAAATAATTATTAATTATCAAGAGATTTATGAGACACTACACCAACCCTCGTTGCATTTACAATCTGTTCTTTGTTATTTAAGCGCCTTTTTCAGGAATTTAAGACCTTTAATGGCTATGTCCTGACGATTTGGTTCCATTTTACGCCAGATTGAAGCAGCTTTTGCAATGACCTTTACGTCTTGGGTGAATGATTCAATTACAACATCGCCATTGTATTTAATCTTTTTCAACGCCTTTGCGATTCCCTTCCAATCAATATGATCATTGCCCGGTGTGCCACGATCACAACCACAAGCATGTATGTGCCCAAGCAATTTGCCTGCCTTCTCAATCGCCTGAGGTTGGAACTTCTCTTCAATATTCATATGGTAGGTATCGTAATGAACTTTTAACGCAGGACTTCCTACATCGCTTATCAATTCCAGCAACTGGTCAATTGTATTAATAAAATCGGTCTCATACCTGTTTAGTGGTTCAACGCAAATCTGTTTGTTTCTATCCTCGGCATATTTGCAAATCTCTTTGATGTTCTTGACAACAGTCTTCCATTGCTGGCGGTATTCTTTTGCCGGGACTGGTTCTGCCCTTCCTACCGCTGAATATATCGGTCCGGCTAATGTTGGACAATCAAGGACTACCATCTGGTCAATCAAGGCTTTCAAATATTTCATAGAATTCTTTTGCTGTTCTGCCGTGCCGCGTAGGTCTCTATCCGGACCGAAACAGCCGCAAGCCGAACCGCAAACAAGCCCCTCTTTATCCAGCGCAGCCTTGACCTTTACCGGGTCAATGTGTGATGGGTCTTCGATTGGAATTTCAATTGTTTCACTCCCCCAACTTTTGAAGGTTTTGAACAGGTTCACATTTTTTGTCGTGAACGGTGAAACAAACAAGAATGTATTTATGCCAAATCTCATAAGCTTTGAAACTACCTTATTAAAACAACGGGCTCTGTCAATACAATTAAAATAATTTTTTTAAACTATGCTAACCGTAGGCGACTTAACATTCTTTGCGGCATAAACAGCAAGCGCAAGCGCCCAGAATCTATCTGAATGACCGCCCGCGCTATGTTCGGAATCAAAACGCAAATTGCCTGCGGAAGTTATATATTTTTTAATCGCCCGTAAATCAGAGATAATATACGCGTTGTCAGGTATCCTAATTTTCCTTCCTTCAAACAAGGTTCTGACGGCATAAACAAGTTCTTCTTTTATGCCGCCGGTGAAATGAACGCCCTCAACCTTATAACCGAAACGTTTTTTTGCCCGTTCAAAAAATTGAAGCCCAATACCAGTCCTATCTATGCAACACCTCAATACCTGTCTTAACTGCAACCAGCGATAAAGAACGGTTTCTTGCATCTCAAACGATACCTTTTCTAATATCTTTACGGCTCGGGTATATAACACATCGCCGACAAGTTCTAAAATCCAGATGACAGTTAAATCTCGCTCTCTGCCGAGGTCAACGCCTACATATAATTGAGATGTTGGAGATACTTTATCGGGTTCGCAAACCTGCCACTTTTCTTCTGCGCCGTATTTGCATAAATCAATCAAGTCATAAGAAAAAAAGGCGCTTGAATCATCGGACGGGAGACAACAATACTCCTGCAAAAACGTCTCTTCATCAGGGCATCCTGACCTGATAAAATTAAAATAATCTGTTTCATCCATCTCCTGGCGCGGGTCATCAAGAGGAAGTTTTTGCTGCAACTTATGTAAGAATCCCTGTTCAAGCGCTGTTTGAAGCGAGACAGAATGCAGCGAAAAACCTTTGGGATTTCCGTTATGTTTGATTTCGTTAACAAGTCGGTTGAAAAAGTTGGCATTGCCGCGGTGCGTTGAAAATATCTCGAGTTGTCCGCCCCAGGTGATGCCCGGATAAGCGATGGAATAAAGTCTTTGCGGGTCGGGGTTCAATGCAAATTCGTCAAGCACCCTATCTCCGCGTTTTCCAGCCTGAGCATCCGGGTTTGAGGAGAGCGAATAAATCCTGCGGCCATTTACAAACTCAATCGCCTGAGAACTGCTTTTGCCTTCTTCATAAACCAGACAATTAAAACTGGCACCTGCAATCTGCAATATTTGCGCAAATTCTTTACAATCCTGAAGAAATAGTTTTGCTTGCAATTCATCTCTGCTTGAAACCCAGGCGTCTAACCGCTCGTTCCTTCTGCACTTACGGCGAACAAGCCCGTAAGCAGTTGCCCAGGTCCATCCAATCTGTCTTGATTTTTCCGCAATCTTTAACTGCGAGTTGTCAAGAACCCAATCTCGCTGATAAGGTAATAACAGTGAACTTTTTGAAGGGATTATTTTTGCCTTTCCCACAAACTTTTTCCATCGTTCATCAAAGAATTCGGATTACTTCTTCAATTTTTTTCAACGCCTCATCACTGAGACTTTCACCTGCACCATCTTTTTTCTCGCCCGCAGAATTTAACGTTGGATTGCAATTTAATTGTTTGATAGCCTTTATTAGCGATTCAATCTTTTTTGGATTTTTCTCCTGTTCAATAAGCGCCTCAAACAATGCCTGTTTTAAAAGGTATCTATTTGCTGAATCAAGTGCTGCTTCACCTGTAAAACGATTATCCACCAATGTTTCTGCGACCCGCGCAAAATAATTCCGCCTATCAAGGTGCAACTTTTTTGAATTATCAACCCAGAGCCTGACAATTGCCTCCTCACTTATATCGCGGTTAAATTCCTGCCTAAACAGTATAGCGACCGTCCTTGAATCTAATCCCTCGCCGAGCCAGTTGAGCAACTGTTTTTGTTCTTGTTCGGATAAGGTAAGTTGATCAACTGGCTTTGAATTTTTTGACCGTTTAACCTTTGTGTTCATCAGTATAACTCACAAAACAGTTCAGCCCTTCCGTTATCGGTAATACGCCATTTTAATGAGCCATCGGAGGAGCGCAAACCGACTATCTGCCGTGAGGCTTCAAGCCTCGTTAACTCTTCGCGCAATTCAGACATTGTAGCCGGTTCTTCCAATAAACAGTTGGCGTCAATATAAAGCGATTGTTCAGGCAGCAACAATGGATATACATTGTTCAATGCAAGCAATATAGATTTCTTTATTGTCATAAGATTCGTTTAATTTCTCCACGCAATTCGGAGACTGCGGAGGTCAATTTTTCGCCCAGTGCATTTATCCGTTCATTAATCCGACTCAACCGTTCTTCACCCGCCTTCATAATTGATTCGCGGTCTGTCTTCATCTCGCTCCGTATTGTCTCAACCTGAACCTCAAGCCGTTCTACCCTCTGGCTTAACGCCTGAAATTCAATGCCAAGCGCAACGTTGGGTGGTTGTGGCGGCTTCCCTTTTGCCCGATCTGCAAGCTTTAAAACGCCATTCAAAAACATCACAAAAAAAGCCAGACAACCAATCCACCCGGCAAAATCAACAGAGTTAGGAATATTCGTATCCATCATTTTGAAATTTTGGTTTGTTGTAGTCTTTCAATCGTCTCGATGTAGATTAACTCTCGTTCATCGCGTTCATTGATATAAGCAGGAGTTGCAAGTTTTAAAGGGACAATAGTTTCCAGAACAATGCAATTTTTTGAATCATCGCGAACAAGTTTTGTCTCGTTCACAAAGGCTCGGGAAATTTCAGAACCGTCCTTATATAGTCTTATTTGTGTTCCCACCGGAAGCGTTGTTATCACCGCATTCCCCATTGCCTGTGCCGATACTGTCGGATAATATTGACTCCTGCTTATGCAACCGACGCAACATAGAATCAGCCACAGCGTCATTACCAGAAGAACGGGCTTTTTCAATTTCACTTTTGACATTCTCGAGTTCATTTTTTACTTCCTCCTTTTTTTGTTCCGGCGATGGGAAAAATCGTTTCTGAAAAATCATCTTCACAATTTCAAAAATCACCGTTAGCAAGTTTATGAGTAATTTGGACATCGTTTTACTGTCCATTGTATTCCGAATAAAAACAGGAAATAAGAGCGACTGTATTAATCGTCTTTATTCCTGTTTTTCTTTTACGCCGGAGCGTAAAAACGCAAAAGCCCCAGAACCGAGTAATCCCCAGATGAAATCATAACTCGGGACTACTCCGAGCCCGATTAATGCCGCATAAATGCCCCCTGCTACTGCCACAAGGTAGGTCTTTTTTCCTTTCAAATATTCAATTATCTTTTTCATATCACACACATTAATCTGTCATTATTGCGTATGTGATTCATTCTCACGGTGAGAAGTTTGGACGATTTTTGAAAAGTAATAAGAAGTCAGAATTAATTATCAGGAACAGCAGGCGGTCTAAACCGCTCACTATCTATCACTGCCCACAAATTGATAGGAGTCACCGAAGCCCATGCCCGCAAATATCTTGCGCTACCATCTGCAAATGCAAAGTCAGAACCGCCACTTTTAGAACCGGGTTTTGAACTATTGTGTCTGCTGTGTTCAATCTGTTCGAGGTCGTTCCCTCTTCCCTGCGCAAAATCCATATAAATATGGGTAGATGTGGATGTTTTTTCACCCAATAAAACAGTATCGGTTGGATACCGTATAACAGATTCCGACATCGCAATATTAGTTCGCGACGAAATATAAAGATTAAATTCATCAGAACTTAAGATAGACGAAAAATAATCGTTCCAGGCGTTTAAGATATAACTGTAAGGGGAATTATCTATCGTAAATTCAGGTCTGCTTGGATACCCGACTGGATCAGGTACATCGCTGGGACAATGCAACAGGCGCGCATTTTGATAATACGGAAAAAGCCCTGTCATCCATGCTGGATTTAATGTTCTCGGATAACAATACCCCTCGTTGTCGTCCACATATAATCGGTGCGCAAGACCGAGTTGTTTCAGATTATTTATGCAAGAAATTCTGTGGGCAGCCTCTTTTGCCCTCGCAAGGGCAGGCAACAACATTCCTGCGAGTATTGCTATAATTGCAATAACAACAAGAAGCTCAATCAGAGTAAATCCATCACCTTTTGACGGTGGAAAACCACAATCAAAATATTTATTTTTCCATTGAGACTTCACAGTTATATAGATAACCTAAACCGAGCCAATGTTCAACCTTTTTATAAACATAACTTATATTTTTTCATTCTTTCTTGACCTTTGCTTTTATAATTGAAAAAATAAATCATAATGTTGGGGTTTTTGCTTTTTATGAAATAAAAGTTTAAATCTAATTTGTTATAAATGAAATCAAAATCTGAGCAAACGGAGAAGGGTATGAATATACTGGTGTTAAATTGCGGGAGTTCATCATTGAAGTTCCAAATTATAGATACAGACTTAAAAAAGATTGAGAATAACACTGATGAACAAAAAGCTAAGGGTTTGGTAGAACGTATCGGTGGGGAGTCTATTATTACTTTGACTGCGACTGGAAAACCTTCGGCAAAACAAACATTGCCGCTGCGCGACCATCGTCAAGCACTCGACCACGTCTTGCGTTGGTTAATCAATCCAAAAACAGGAATACCCGGTATACAATCTCTGGATGATATCAACGCAGTGGGGCATAGAGTTGTCCACGGCGCTGAACGTTTCAAAAAATCTGCCCTCATAAATGATGAGGTTATAAAAGGGATTGAAGACTGCATTGACCTTGCTCCGTTACATAATCCAGCAAACTTAAAAGGTATCCATGCCGCAATTGAATCGTTTGGTTCGAAAGTTCCACAAGTGGCTATTTTTGATACTGCGTTTCATTCATTAATGCCAGAAACTTCATACCTTTACGCCATACCATATCGATTATACCGACGGCATAGGGTCCGTCGTTATGGTTTCCACGGGACTTCACACAGATATGTAGCTTTTCGCTATCGGATTTTGACCGGGAAAGACCAGAAAAACACAAATGTCATCACGATTCATCTTGGCAATGGATGTTCGGCTGCTGCCATTAAGAACGGCATCTCAACCGATACATCAATGGGTATGACACCATTAGAAGGGCTTGTTATGGGAACAAGGTCGGGCGATATTGACCCGGCAATTATTGAATATATTATCCTCAAAGAGGCAATGTCCATCACAGAAGTTGTCGCTTTGTTGAACAAGCAATCCGGACTTCTTGGACTTTCAGGTTTAACCAACGATATGCGAGACCTCCTCGCAGAAGAAAAAGAACACAACGACCGCAGAGCTAAACTCGCAATAGATATCTTTTGTCTGAGAGTCAAAAAATATATTGGCGCATACCTTGCTGAAATGAACGGGGCAGATGCAATTATTTTCACTGGCGGCATCGGTGAAAACGCTCCCGTCATTCGCTCCCGAATTTGCGCAGAGTTGGACTGGATGGGAGTTGAAATTGACGAGGAATTAAATAAGCAAGTCATTAACGGCAAAGAAGGCGAAATTTCCAAACAGGGCGCAAGGTTGCATACATTTGTTATACCGACAAATGAAGAACTGCTTATTGCCCGCGACACTTTACGGTGCGTATTAAATGTGCCGCGTCAATGGTAATAATTAAAGTCCCAAATACTTAAGTCTATAGTCTCGGTTTATTACAGGATAGTTATAGGTATGTAATTAATACCTCTCATTGTTAATAATTATATTGATTTACTTTTCAAAACGAATTAAAGCAATCCATTATTTAATGAGTAAAATAAAAAGCAACCCGGAACGCAAATGGTTAAAAAAACCGAACAGATATAAATATTTTTACGGATTTACCCTTATCGAACTGCTTGTAGTGATCGCAATTATTGCCATTTTAGCAGGATTATTGCTGCCAGCCCTTGCTAAAGCAAAATCAAAGGCTCACACTATTTTGTGCACAAATAACATTCGTCAATGGGGATTGGCTTTTAGAATGTATGCCGATGACAACCAGGACATTGTACCTGAAGAGGGAAACACAATTCTTCCAATAAACAATCCACAAAATGGTGATGCATGGTACAATGCAATACCGCCACAAATAAATCATCCTACACTTCTGGCACTTTACACTAACGGAACTACCCCGTTTCCCGGTTCCAAAATAATTTTCTCCTGCCCGTCTGCGCCTACACCAAAATTTACCCCGTCCGTAAACAAGGCTTATTTTATGTACGGAATGAACGGAAGACTTTGCATAAATAAAAAAACAAGAGAAGAAGAAAAAATAAATAATACACGACTCTCCACAGTTCTAAAACCATCGGATACGGTTCTTTTCGCTGAAGTTGATGGTAATTCAAAAACCGCTGGGGCTGCCCAATCAAATGTGACCGGACGCTATGCAATTGCTCGACACGACAAACGAGGCGTGTTTGCTATGTGCGATGGCAGTGTTCGCACTGCAAAAACAAATGATTTTTTACGAACACCATCAGAAGCTAATTCAGCCTCGGCTGAATGGTCATCTACAAGAAAAATGTACTGGTATCCGTCACCGACAACGCCAGAAGACGATTATTAAATTTTATGGAGTAATTTGACCTGTATAAGAGCCTGTTGCACAAATACTAAAAATTAACACGGATAGACAGGATAAAAATCTATCCTCTTAAATAAAATAAAAAATACTGTCTATCCGTGTTAAAAAAAATATCCTCCAAATCCTTTGTTTATTTATGGTTGAATTTATTTGCAAAAGACTCATAAATAAAAGAAAAAACCCCACTCTTACTCATTTATGAGTAAATTTGTAGGGCTTTATCTCAAATAAATTTAACTATTTGGTATTCTTTGCGCCGCCGCCCTTCTTTTCGCCTTTTGACTGCCCGAAAGCATTTGGCTTTAATTGCTGCCATTTGTCTTTGTCTTCCCGGCTCATTTTTGCCATTTCATCTTTATCAAGTTTGCCATCTTTATTGATGTCGTATTTCTCGATAAGGGCTTTTAGTTCCTGCTTTTGTTCATCTGTTAGTTTTGCCTTTTTTTCTTTGTCACCGGGTAGGGCTTTACGCTCCTGTTTTTGTTCATCTTTTAGTTTTGCCTTTTGTCCTTTATCACCGGGTGTCTTCTGTCCTTTATCACCGGGTGTATTCTGGTCTGCTGCACAGAGCATACCAGCAACCATTGCGCATAATGATGTGATTAATATCTTTTTCATAATTTGCTATTTTTTACAACACTCATTAATTTTAGAGTGTTTCAATTCTATTAGACGCAGAATAAATAAAAAGGTTTCAAAAATTATATTTCCCGTCCGGCAGATTGAATAAATGGTTTAATCTCTTTGACTAAAGTTTCAAATCTCTTCAAATCCAGCTGTTGCGCCCCATCACTCCAGGCTCCGGCGGGATTTGGGTGCACTTCAACTAACAGTGCATCAGCGCCCATAGCCACAGCCCCCTTGCATAACGATACTACAAGATCTGAACGACCTGTTCCCTGGCTCGGGTCTATTACTATCGGACAATGTGACTCGTTTTTAATTATCGGGATAGTTGATAGGTCAAGTGTATTACGGGTATAGGTCTCAAAGGTTCGAATCCCGCGTTCACAAAACATTAAATTCGGATTTTCATTAGCAAGGACATATTCGCCGGCAAGTAGCCACTCTTCAATCCGCATCGTCATTCCACGTTTTAATAATATCGGTTTGCCAGTCTTTGCAGCCGCAATAATGAGCTGGAAATTTTGCGCGTTCCGTGTCCCTATCTGGATAATGTCGGTATATTCAGCAACGAGGTCTGAGTGATTTTCAGATAACAATTCAGTAATTACCGCCAGACCGGTTTCTTGTTTTGCTTTATAAAGCAGTTTTAATCCTTTTTCGCCCAACCCTTGAAATTCATAAGGCGAAGTGCGCGGTTTAAATGCACCGCCCCTTAATATTGTGGCGCCGGCTTTTTTGACACTAATGGCAGTGGTTATTAATTGTTTTTCGTTCTCAACAGAGCAAGGACCAGCCATTATATGAAACTTTTTGCCTCCGATTTGAATATCTTCCCGAACATTTATAACTGAATCTTCCGGATGCCCTTCCCTGCTAACGAGTTTATATCGTTTCTGGACAGGCATTACATTTTCCACCTGGGGCAAAATCATCAGGGTTTCCAGAGACCTATGGGTTGTCTCGTCGCCGATAGCACCAATGACTGTCCGCGCTACACCCCGCATAACGCACGGTTTGTAGCCCAGCTTTTCAATCTCCTTTATCACAACCTGCTCCTCTTTTTTTGTTATATTTGGTTTTAGTACGATTATCATAATTTCATATATAAATAAAAAAACCGCAGGTTACTCACCTGCGGTTTTAAATTGATGATGATTAATTAATCATTGCAGAAATACCCGCAGGCGGCGCCGTGTAAAATAAAACCAGTACCAGCTAAAACTATTACCCGCGTTTTTTCTGCAATTTTCCATCTGCATTTACTACTAATTTAAAAGTATTTTATTGTCAATAACTTTTTTACAGAAAATTGAAGCCTATAACAAAAACACTAACTACTTTTTTAATCTATAAAACTCCATAGTAGAAGTCGGCGTTATGTAAATTCCATCCTGGGAAGAAATTGCGTCCCAGTTCCCGCCAATTTTGCCTGTCTTTTCAAGGACAGCAGTAGCATCGTCCCAGTAAATCACCACATTGCCTTTGAATGGGGTTGCCTTCAGACGCAGTCGAGGGACACCGACTAATTCAAGGTTAAATGAAACATCGCCTGAAGTGGAATTTGGCTGATGAATCTCCACAGCGCAAATATTCGTGCCAGATACCAATATACTCGGTGAAAAGTTAGTTGAAAAGAACACCGTTTCATCGCTATTTGGAATTGCTGATGATGCATTTGTCAGATAGTTTATATTTGTCCCCGCAGGCATATTGCTGCGGAAAACTTCAACGCCATTTATATAAACTATGCCGCCATCATCGCGAAGCAAATTCACTTTTACAGATGAATATTTAGATGGGTCATCAACCACAAAATTCCGCCTGAAATAATAAGTTATAATCTGTTGATTATTTGCATTGTATCTACTTATAACGGTCGCCTCATCGCCATCGCCGAAACCGAGTTCAGCAGCGCCACTTTTCCAATTTGAATCATTAAAATTGAGGGTTCTCCACGCCGCGCCTTGATCTGAGCCGTCGTCAATGTATTTCCATACTGCGCCCTTTGTTATAAATGTGGAAGATTCCGTCGGCTTTAAATAAACATCTGTCATTCCAGTAAGTTCACCATTAATCGGGTTTTCCAATCGTATGTTATAAATCCCTCCGTTTGAAATATTGGGTGATTGAAATGCTATTTTTTTAATTACCTCACCTGGAGAAAAAGTTATTTTTTTACTTTCAATTACTCCCGAAGTCCCTACCAACACGCAATCCACAATTACATTATTTGTTGAAAAAATGCTCAATCCGACTGGTATCCCCTGAACCAAAGTATCCGCGGTAATCGTCTGAGTCCTTAATGCAAATCCAATTCCGACTTTTCCCTTAGCGCCAAAATCCGTAAGCCGATATGCATCCGTCTGTGGATTATAAATTGCATTGTTCAGGTGGTTAGTGTTAGGGACTGTCAGCAAATTGTCTCTAATATCCATCTGGTTCACACGGTAAGTCCAATCAGCCCAATTCATCCCCCAGATATCGTGATAATTATAAATTAAGATACTATTTGACACGGTTAATGAACCGTTATAAGTCCAATCATAATTATCGCCAAACCGACCGCCAACAAGATTGTTCACAGCAAGACAACCTATCATATAACCGTTCGGGCCATCATATCCTACCTCCAATCCCTGCCCGCACCCAATAAATACACCACCGCGATGATAAACATTCTTTCCATTCCCAGAAAGCGAATTGCCCTCGTGGAATGTGGATTCAAACCAGCATTTTGAGAACTGTAAAACGCCAGCGCTACCACCCCCGGAATCAATGCCATCATCTTTTGTCCAACCAAAAAGAGTATTGGTAAACCAGTGATTTCCACTAACAATGTATATTGCGTCGTTATCACCATCGACAAAATTTGCCGTATCATCAGGAAATTCAACAAACGCGCTATCGTTAACCGTAAATGAAGCTCCGGTATATTCACCGCCAGTTGTGCAACGTTGCAATAAAAACCTGTTATAGATAAATGTGCCGCCTGAAAGCGAATGCCCAAGTTGTCCAGCAAGATAAATCGCGGCAGAATCTGTTAAGGAAATTCGTTGCGAGTTTCCAACATAAAATAATCCCTGTTCTTTTCTATGGCTACCGGGGTTGCCATTTGCGCCAAACCAGTTTGGTTCGGCGCCACTGCCTGTAAATATTACCCCGCAACCAGTTACCTCGCCTGTCCCTTGACGCATTACAAAACCACCCCACGGCTTATCCGCAGTATTAGGCATAAACACCACTGGTTCTTCAATAGTCCCGTTAATAACTACCACCCCATTATTTGTTATATCTGTTCGGTAATTAATACGGACTATTGTTCCCTTCTCAATTGTCAATGTTGCCCCGGAATTAATGGTGAGATTTGTTGTAATGTAAATCCGTGAATTTTGATGCCAGGTAGTGTTTCCACTTATCACGGCTGAAACCTCCGTCCAACTCGTGTTTTCCTCTATTGTAATGTTAAAATTAGTCTGCAACTGTGAAATAATAGGGGCATAAATAATTTGATTTATATTTGATTGCGCAGGCAAAAATCCAGAACCAACTCCACGACGAATTTTAATGTCAGGATACCCATCAGCCTTTAAAATGCCATTTACCCTGAGGGCGTGAAGATTTTCATCAACAACCCACGCAATAACCGGAATTTGAAATCCTGATGGAAAACTTTTCGGTATAATTACACGCAAGTATCCACCTTCAAATTCATCATTACAAGATGGTATTGTCGGATACGGTGTCCACGGCGGCAAACCATCTTCCGTAACGCCACGTTCAGAGGAACGAACAATGAATTGTATTACGCGATTTGTAACCTGCATTGTATTTATATTTGTTCGGTATGCAACAAGTTGATAATAATCAGCGTTGCTTACCACTACATTAGCGCCTTCTGGAATTTGATTGCCATTTAACAAAATTAAATAACTATAACCATTTGCGACAGGCACATTAATTGTAAAACTTGTTCCGATAGACTTGTCGCTAACACCATTAATTGGAAATGTGTCTTGAGCAAGACTGGCAATTGAACGAATTACAATGACAATTGCCGATAATAACTTTATCTTTTTCATAACATTTTCATTCGGTTACATCTTCCGCAATCTATAATATCCTTGCGGCGCAGAAAAATCTATTGAAACTGGCGGTTCAACAATTATTGAACGCCACGGATGCGCAAAATCATCAGTTGTTTCAAGGATTGTATTACTTGCATCCCAGTCAAGAACCCCATTTTTTCTAAACTTACGAAGCTGAACCTTTAGAGGTATCGTTTTATTCCCAATTAATTTCAACATAAATGATATATCGCTTGAGCCATCATCGTCTTGATGAATTTCCACTGCGCAAACATTTGTGCCATTGATTAACATACTTGCTGGCGCTGTAGTTGAATACCAATTCTTCCCGTCATCAGAAGCATTGCCAGAAGAAAATGTGGATGAAGTTATATTCGTTCCAGATGGCATATTACTCCTGAAGACCTCAACACCGTTCACATAAACAATTGCGCCATCATCGCGACGAAGGTTTACTGTTAAGGACGCTAAATCTGATGCGTTACTTACGACAAAATAGTGTCTGAAATAAAATGTGGTAGTGTGCTGGCCATTAGTGCCGTTTTTATTTAATGTAGTTGCCTCATCGCCATCGCCAAAACCAAGTTCAGCAGCGCCACTTTTCCATCCTGAATCGTTAAACAAAAGTTCTCTCCAAATAATTCCCTGATTTGAACCATCATCAAGATATTTCCATAAGGCATTTGATTGAATTAGGATTGTAGATTGTTGGTTTGTTGTTTGTTGTGGAATATACCAGACCTCATTTATACCCGTGAGTTCGCAACCAACAGGATTGCTAAGCCGCACCCTTACAATTTGATTTGGCAACGGATGAGAATCAACAACGATGTTTTTTAAAGTTTCTCCCGGATTAAATGTGATATCTCCAGAACAAAGCATAGAACTTTCAGTCTCAACCATATATTTAACAGAGACCGGATTTACTGTAAAAGTGCTGAGCCTGACAGGTATTCCATTAGTAAAGTCGGAGGGAACAACTTTATTAGTACGGACTGCAAGGGCGATACCAACTGGCACGCCAATAGGTGTCTTCATAAATGCTGCAAGCCGTGAACCATCAAGAGAAGGATTCCAAATAAAATTATTCGGATGATTTGTGTTTGGCGAAGTCAGCCAATTGCTCCTAATATCCATCTGGTT
>JAKPVM010000301.1 GCA_029572555.1 Verrucomicrobiota bacterium
GACAGGTTAAACGGATAATGGATTTAAAATGCCCATCAAGCGGTGAATCCAGTAAAAATAGGTGGGAGAATATAAATCATCTCAAACCCGATGATGAAATTAAGTTCGTCATTGCATCGGTTGAAGATTATGAGTGGGCAAAGAAAATTGTTGGCAATTATAAGTTGAACGACATTTGCCCGATATTATTTTCATGGGCAGAGCCGTTATCCACAGCACAAAGTTGCTTAAAGCCTTTTCCTTCGGAACACAAGCGAATCAACCGCAGAGAACTTGCGGAGTTGATTTTAAAAGATGGATTGCCAGTGCGGTTTCAAGCGCAACTTCATAAAATTATTTGGCTTGATATACTGAGAGGTGTCTAAAATGACAAACAATTCAAAAAAGGTTCTTGAACTATTGCGCAAATACGAATCGCGCAACATCACTTTTATTGACCCCGATGGTTCATTCCCGATTATCTGGGAACAAGCCAAAGGCGTATTTGTTATTGATATTGAGGGTAAAAAGTTCCTTGATTTGACAGCTGCATTTGGCGTAGCAGCAGCGGGACATTCAAATCCACAAGTGGTTTTAGCCGCTCAAAGACAGCTAAAAAAACTACCGCACGCGATGGGAGATGTTCACCCGCATAAATTAAAGGCATTGCTTGCGGCTAAATTGAGCGAATTAACTTTTGAACGATGGACAAACAATGAACACGGCAAGACAATATTTTGCAATTCAGGATTTGAATCCGTTGAAGCAGCGTTGAAAACCGCAATCCTCGCCACGAAACGACGAACCGTCATCGCATTTAAAGGGGCTTATCATGGACTTGGTTATGGCGCATTGAACGCAACATACAGAGACTATTTTAAAAAGCCATTCCTCCCGCAACTTGGTTTGTTCAGTCATTTTGCGCAATTTCCAACCACTGAAACCGAATTCAAAAAGACAAAACAGGAGTTGCCCGATTTATGTAAGAAAGTTAAACCAGGCGCAATTCTGGTTGAACCTGTGCAAGGGCGTGGTGGCATTCGCGTTCCGCACCCGGAATTTCTGCCATTGTTGAGAGATGTTTGCAACAGCATTGGCGCAGTGTTAATTGTGGACGAGGTTTATACGGGGTTTGGACGGACGGGAAAATGGTTTGGTTGCGAACATTTTAATACAATCCCCGATATTATCTGTCTTGGCAAAGCCTTAACTGGCGGGTTTCCACTCTCAGCTTGCGTTGGAAAAGCCTCGCTGATGGATAGCGCCTGGGAAGAAACCAGAGGCGAAGCCATTCATACCAGCACATTTCTTGGCAATCCTGTCGGCTGCGCTATGGCTCTTGCAAATATCAGAGAAATTGAGCAAAAAAACCTTGTGAACCACAGCGCAGAATTAGGGACAAAATTGCGTGAAAAACTGGATGAACTTAAATCGCCTTCTGAAAAATTAAAGATGCTGCCGCGAGGTCTTGGATTGATGGCTGGGGTTGAGTTTATTTACAACGGCAAACCAGCAGCAGATTTTGTTTTCAAAATCGTGAAAGAAATGTTGCGGCGCGGTATCATTGTCTTGCCAGAAGGTGATTGCGGGAACGTGTTAAGTTTTACCCCCCCATTAATTATAAAATGGGGTCAACTTTCAGCTGCGATTGATGAACTCCAAGATGTGATTAATACAATTAATCAACAATGATAGAAATAGATGGTTCATACAGCAAAGGCAATACAGATAAATCCAACTCCTTTATTTATTTTTTGAATTTATTTATGCAAAAGGCTCATATATTATTAACAAGATGAAAGGCTTGTCTATTACATACTCTTTGGCTGAACAGTGTTTTGACGCAACACGCTCGATTGGACTGCTCAATCTTTCAATCGGGATGCTTGAATCTTTGTCTCGTAGGCCTGAGATTGAGCGCTTCACACTGTTTAGCAACGATACATTCACAAGCCTGAACCTACCGAATATTGTTAAGGTAGAAATTTATAACCAAGCCAATGGTCGTGGCTTGCGACGGATAATTTGGGATCAATTTACTGTATATTCAGCGGCTGCTCGCGCCGGGAATGACTGGTTGTTTATGCCGAAAGGTTTCGTCTCGTTCTTGCGAAAATGCCCGGCTAAACTCGCCGCTTACGTGCCGGATGTTATTCACGATTTTTATCAAAGGACATATCCGGGACATTTCAACCAGCTTGAATGCAAATATTTGCAAATGATGTTACGCGCAGCCTTGCGTCAGGCAAAAGTTATTTTTACCTGCAGCGAGTTTACTTCTTCTGAACTCGCCTCGTTAAGCCGACGATGGGGCATTGAACCGCCACCCCTTGTTGCAATCGGCACCGGATTTGAACCGCGAGAAAAATATCAGAGTGTTAAGCCAAATCGTTTGATGGTCTTGGTTAGCCCCTGGAAACATAAACGGACAGACCTTGCTATCGAGTATCTGCAACGGTGGGTAAAAGGAAAGGATTGGGAAATAGACCTTATCGGCAGTCTACCAAAAGATATTAGCCTGCCATCGGGCAAATGGTATTTGCATCAGCGTCTACCGGAAAGCGAATACCGCAAAATGATGACAAGAGCAAGGGCATTTATAAATTTTTCCGAATACGAAGGTTTCGGTCTGCCACCAGTGGAGGCAATATTAAGCGGTACTTGTGCTGTTTATTCCGACATACCAGCCTCCCGAGAAGTGCTTATGGGTCTGGGAGCGCCATTTGACAACAATTCTTATGAAAGTTTTGCAAAGGCTTTAGATTATGCATTGAACGTTTCTCCTGAACAACTTGAGAACTGGGCAAATATTTTGTTGGAAAGACATAATTGGAAAAAGGGGGCGGAAAAAATCGCCCTTTCAATGCTAAAAGCGCAGCAATCCGGATAATGAATATTTTGTGGCAATTTGTAAAAAGCGGTCAGTTCAACGCTGTATTATGCGGGATTATCTGGGCTTTGGCATTTCCGAACTATGAAATCGCAGCTCTGGCATATATTGTTCCCGGATACTTACTTATTGTTGTTCAAAATAAAAACAGATCCACAGCCTTTCGGCTCGGGTATTTATGCGGGCTTGTTTATAGCTGCATTTCATTGCACTGGCTTTTGTATATCCCGGTAAAATTTGCGCCAATAGTCGGATGGCTTGCCCTGTGCGCCTATTTAGCCTTATATCCAGCTATATGGAGCTGGCTTGTTAACCGCCTCGTTTCCAATCCTGTAATGAAAAAATCCAACACGATATTTTTATTTATCCTGCCTCTTATAGCAGCGATTATATGGGTTGGTTTAGAGGTGGTTCGGTCACGATTTTTGACTGGGTTTCCGTGGAACTTGCTCGGCGTCTCTCAATTTAGAATTGTTCCGCTCATTCAGATTTCTTCAATCACGGGTGTTTATGGGGTGTCATTTTTAATTGTCTGGTTTTCTACGGCGATTGCGATTGGTTTTAGCGCTTTAATAAAAGACCCACTTCATAAATGGCGAACGGCAAAACTGGGAATTGCAGTTCCATTGTTAGTCATTGTTATAATTTACGCTTACAGCGCCCGACTTGTAATAGACTATTACAAAACCCCGAAAGATGAAGAGATTAAGATTGCGCTGATTCAACCATCAATCCCTCAAACAATGATTTGGGATAGGACGGAAAATTCAAACCGCTTTTCAAGATTGATGGAATTATGTCAAATGGCTCTTTCATCAAAGCCTGATATACTTATTCTGCCAGAAGCCGCAATACCAGACCTTTTCAGATACCATCAAGAGACCTACGAGTCCATTACCCGACTCGCAAAAGAACACAAAGTCTGGTTGATTATCGGCGCAGACGACGCCGAACCGTCAACAACCGATACAAATTCAGCCCTGTATTATAACAGCAGTTTTTTAATATCGCCGGAAGGTTTTATTGAAGACCGTTATTCAAAACAACATCTTGTTATGTTCGGCGAATATGTCCCGCTTATACGGTGGCTACCATTTCTAAAACATCTTACCCCGATTGGAGACAGTTGTTTCACACCGGGTAAAGGTCCCGTAGAATTTCTTATAAGATTAGATAGAGATTCTGGAAAACTTTACCTGAGGACCTCAACAATAATCTGTTTTGAAGATGTTATACCGCATCTTGTAAGACGGCATATCACGGATAATCTTGATTTTCTTGTGAACTTGACCAATGACGGTTGGTTCAGGGAAAGCAGCGCCCAGTTGCAACACGTCGCAAACGCAGTCTTTCGGGCAGTGGAAAATAGACGCCCTTTAATACGTTGCACCAATAATGGGCTGACCTGCTGGATTGATTCAACAGGCGCAATTTTTGACGAATACTTTGGAAACTCAAAAGATATTTACGGTCCCGGATTTAAAATCATTCAACTACCGCTCAGACATAGAGATGGACAAACCATTTATACAAGATACGGGGATTGGTTTGGGTGGTCTTGCGTTGTTATTTCAATATTATTGACCATCGGGATATGGGGAAATGGTTATCTGATAGCCAAATTATCCAAACGGGATTCAAACCTGTAAATTTTACCTATTAAAATATTTTTAAAAAATTTTAGTATATGACAGTCTTTGTCCTACCCCCTCTGTTATATTCATCTTAAAACATAAACAATGAATTGGTTGAGGTAATATTTTTGATTGAAAGATAGACCCATTTTTGCCGAGGAGAAGTGGAAACAAACGGTGGACGGACTACCGGCGCCTGTTATAATCCTCCCTTAACAGGCGCCGGAATATTTATGTGGCATTGCCTTCGTCTTTATGTTTTGACACTTGCCATTTATGATTAAAGTGCGTGAAATTTGATTCTTTTTGACTAAAAAACACGCATTTAAAGATTGAATTGAGTTCATTTATATAGTAAAATCACCAAAAGTTAACCGCTTTTGTCGCTATTAACTTATTGATTGTATGTAACTTATAAAAGTTAGTGTCGGAAAGAAGCGAAATATAATATGTTTAGACAATAGTTTTTTTAAAAAATAATTTTTATTTGAAAATTTGGCATTGTATTTGCTTAAAAATAGTCAAAGATATTTGACAGGAATAAAAAAGTTCAAAGTTTGCGGATAATAACATTAAATTTTAACAATAAAAGTTAATATGAAAAAGATAAATGAAAAAAATGGTAAAGCGTTCACATTGATTGAACTGCTCGTCGTAATAGCAATTATAGCAATCCTTGCCGGGTTGCTGCTACCCGCTCTGGCAAAAGCAAAAGCAAAAGCCCAGAGAATTAGTTGTGTTAACAATCTTAAACAGATATCACTTGCCTTCAAGATGTGGGCAAACGACAATGGAGACAGGTTCCCATGGATGGTTGACGAGAATGATGGTGGAGCAAGGCCCGGAAGTGGAAGTGCTACGCTTGATAAGATATATTCGGTTGCCACAAATGAAATTGGTTCTCCAAAGGTTTGCGCCTGTTCAAGCGATCCGGATGTGAGCCCAGCTTCAACGTGGGATATATTCACGAATGATATACCACACCGACTTAGTTATTTTTGCTGTATTGACGCAACGGATACACAACCACAGATGATAATGTTAGGTGATAAGAATATTAATGGCAAACCGGAAAGTATTGCCAGTGGCGATGTTAAAACAGGCTCTACATCTCCAAATCCAAGATGGGATGACACAATACATCAAAATGCTGGAAACATTGCACTTGCTGATGGTAGCGTACAACAGCCCAATAGTGCTGCACTTGCTCGTCAATTTGAGTCTATGTTTCAATCGATGAGTACTAGAAGTGTTACTATTTTATATCCAAAAAAATAGACCTCCTCTAATTTGTAGGATTTAAGGCGTCCAATTTTATGGACGCCTTTTTTATTGACATATTAAATTAAAAGCAATAAAATACGGCGAACAAGTTAAATATGGCATAAATTTTGCTGTTAATACTGTTAGTTATTTGATAAACAAAACACAAAATATAAACGCAAACGTAATATGAAAATTCGCGGAGAAAATAAGACGGCATTTACACTAATAGAACTATTAGTTGTAATAGCGATTATAGCAATTCTTGCAGGATTGTTGCTGCCTGCTCTGGCAAAGGCAAAAGCCAAAGCGCAAAGAATTAGCTGTGTGAACAACCTTAAACAGGTGGGGCTTGCCTTCAGGATGTTCGCAAACGACAACGACGGACGTTTCCCCTGGCGGGTGGATGTGAATGATGGCGGTACAAAAGGCGCCACAGATCAGAGAACATTCAGGCATTTTCTTGCAATATCAAATGAACTTAGTACCCCTAAGGTATTAGTATGTCCAAGCGATGGTAATAAGACTCTAACATCAGACTGGCAGGTTTTCACTAATAACAACGATCATTGTAGCTACACTGTGGGCTACGATGCGCAAGAAACGTTCCCGCAAAGTATCCTTTCTGGCGACCGAAATATCAAAGGTGCTAATAACAACAGTAGTTGTAGTGCCTTTTCAGGAGCGCAAGCAGGTGTTTTAGACAAAAATAGCGAGTGGGACGATACTATGCATGTAAATGCAGGAAACCTCTGTCTCGGAGATGGCAGTGTACAACAACTTAATACAAAAGCCTTACAGAGACAAGCTATAGCATCTGACCAGGATAATGGGAACAATCATTCAAGGTTCCCGAATGATTAAATAAAAGTATAA
>JAKPVM010000305.1 GCA_029572555.1 Verrucomicrobiota bacterium
AGCCGGCCAGACTGTAGACGGTATTCAGGCTGTTCTCGATAAAATCCAGGACAATTGGGTTGATAAACTCATCATCCAAGAACATTTTTTTAAAAAAGGGTTATTCTGTCGTAATTGTGGCTTTCTTAGCTTAAAACCACTCGCCTCTTGCCCAGCCGGATGCGGAAAATTAGAAAGAACCAATGATCTGGTTGAACATCTGGTTCACCGAGCTTTGAAACAAGGGGTAGACCTCCAGTTTGTAAGTTGCAATATGGATGATTATGCGGGGATTGCGGCTATTTTACGCTTCTCTATCGGTGGTTAAAATGACTTGTAAATCGCTTGTTGCGTGGGAAAAATTATCTCGGAAGCATTTGAATAGCTCAATTCAATTAAAAATTTAAGTTATTTTGGCTTACTTGTTTATTTATGTCAAGTTTGTATATGATATTTTACTATCTTGAAATATATATTCTATCTGGATGCAACGCTATAGTGTCAAACTAAAAAATATAGGCACTGTTTATCTAAAAGTGTGAGATTAAGAAAGCCAAAATTTTATGTATCTATCATTCTGGCGATAAGCCTTAGTGCGTGTGGCGCTTCTCGAGCTAAACCGGAAAAGACCGGCGAAGAAACAACTAAAGCCAAATTGGAAAAAGCTGAAAACTTACCCGAATCGCAAAGTTCTAAATCAACGTCTTGAGCTCACCAGCCCAAAATAGCCACAGCGCCAGTCAAAGCCACCATCCCCGACTAGGACTAGGTCATTAATGAACTTATATTCGAAGTAAAAAAACTATCCGCCGAGGTAAAACATCTCCAATCAGCCCTGAAAGAATTACAGGCTAAGAGCCAAATGTGGGATAATCCTCTTTCCATTTACGATAAAGAAATTATCATGGCAAATGGCACCTCGATTTTCGGCAAAATCATTTATCAAGACGAAAAAATGATTAAAGTTGAAACCTGGATCGGTTATCTGAATATAGACAAAAATCAGGTGGTGAGAGTTGTGACTAATATAGTTGAGAAGCCAGACGAACAATATGTGCCGCCCGAACATGCCAGCGATATTAAGGATGACAAGCCAATCACCATCCAAGCCCCTTATATATCAAAAACCGGTGAACCAGCACCGATCGGTGAAGCGACCAGCCGTGTTCCTAATTGTGTACTAGTGGGAAACATCAAAGAACGCAAGGATCTAAGCGGCAATACCGTTCTCTCCGGAGAAATTAAAAATATTGGAGGTCGTCGGGCTGATTTTGTCAAAATCAATATCGTTTTCCGTAAGAATTGGAGCGGCGATACTGAAACCCGAACAGCTTTTGTGGAAGGCTCTTATGTTACTTTTGAAGGCACGGGAATTACAAGTAATAATTCACTGTTACCGGGTGCTACCGGAAATTTCGAGATGATCATCCCTAAGGATTTCGGACAATTCATAGGTTATAAATATTGATTGGGAGGTTTATAGATAATACTCCAATCATTTAATCTTTCACTTATAACGGTTGTGATTACGGCCGTAATTGACTTTGGTCAGGGCACGAGTTCCTCACCCGCCCCCCCGGTCAAGATTGGTTTATGCTATTTAAAATTAGACAAGAAAGCCGCAGTTCCTTCAGCTTTTAACGATCTGATCAATTTTTGTCCAAATAGTGACCTGCCACCCAAAGTTTATCAATTTCTTATTTCCCGAGGGAAATTTTAACATGAAAAAATTTTAAATTATGATAGCTTGACTAACTATGCTCTCTGACCAGATACTCGATTCAGCCCGCGAGCAGGCTGTTGCAGTTTCTTATAACTTTTAATTACTAGATTATGTAACTTCCGTTGATATTTTAGGTGATATTTAATTTAAACTTAGAAATTTACAATAGATTTTATTTCCCACGATCGTAATCAGATGAAAATAATAGGGTACAGTATATCATATTTTGTTCTGAGAAAGGGCAAGTATCAGTTATCAGGTAAAATCGAGACTTTATGCCAGGGTATTGCTGAGTATATGACTTGCTGTGAGGATAAGGTTAAAAAGCCGGAGTGTTTAGGAAATCTAAGGAATAAGATTGAGATATTACAAAATCGGGAGCGAGTTTTGGTAAAACGCCAGTCGCAACTCCAATCGCGTAAGAAGGAATTGATGAAAGATCACTGCGCTAATCATCAAATCAACGTTGTTGACCACGATGCCCGTTTTATGCCCAAGAGTCAGGGACCGAGTTACAACTTCCAGATTGCGGTTAATCCCCTGAATAATTTAATTGTGGCTAATAGCATTGTTAGCGCCCCTAATGATTAGAATCAGTTTTGCATAATATAAAAAATATATGAAGCTCACCAAGACCTTAATAATCATTTTGCTATGCGCTGGATTTACCGAGTTGAAATCTGACACATTTGAACAGCAGGAAGAGAGAGTTCAAATCGCTCTTAAAGCAATGTACAATCGGGAATACAAATGCGCCGCCAGTCTTTTCCACGAAGTATTAAATTCCACCCCCTTTCATCCTATGGGCCCACTGGGAGCATTAGCGGTCGAATATTATCAAAACGAAGGATTAATCGGCTATCACCAACGTAATCAACAATTTCTTGTGGATATTGAACAGGCTTTGCAAATTTATGCGGACCAGATTAAACAATACCCATCGCATTCGGAATACTTCTTTTTCTATGGAACTGTTATGGGCTTGCGCGCCCGCATTCAATTGGCAGAAAAAAATT
>JAKPVM010000327.1 GCA_029572555.1 Verrucomicrobiota bacterium
CTGCGTTATAATATAATTGAAAATACCGTCCGCCTTTTACCCGTTCCTGCCAATCAACCTCGTAGACCCTGAAGTGAACAACATCAATATTTCTGTATTTAACATTGATTTTCGGGAACGATTTACTCCAAACAACCTCACCTGTTAATTGCAACGATTTCGATTCTATTTCAGTGATTAAATTTTTACAAAGAGAAGAACCCGGACTATTTGGGAATACCTTTGACCCGCGCAATGCTATTTCACGAGCCTTAACAAAATCGCCTTCTTCTTTGATAGTTTTTGCCAGATTATAAATTGCCATTGTGGAAATCTCATATTCCACATATTTTTCAATGAACGCATTCAAAGCCTTTTTATACCGTTCGGACTTTGTTTCTCCAACGGCTACATTCCACCCCCACACAAGCCGTGATAAATCTGCGTCTGCATAAGCGGAGGTATCCGTGTCGTTTTTATGAAAATCAAGCAATGCTTGATAAATTATAATAGCCTGAAGTTTTGGGCTTGTAACATCTGTGGTCTCAGGTTTCCACAATAAAAACTTTTCAGCAGAATCAAATATCGGGCTATCAGCCGAAATCTCAAAGGCATCGGAAGGTTTTGCAGCAGCCTGTTCTCCCGACGTATAAAATTCAAGCGCTTGAAATGCCACAAAATCATAAACCGTTGGCCTATACTTATCCGGCATCGTTCCTTTTACAAGGAACTCATCAAATTCAGAAATCGGCGTTTTTTTTAGCAATTCAGAACTTGCCAGCGCCTGTGAAAAGAGTTTATCGATTTCTGCGAAAAGTCTCGGCAAATCCCACGTGGTAAAATCCGAACCCGGCGACTTGGCAGTTTGTGTCCTACGGATAAATCGCCAGCGATTATTTTGAAAATAGTGCCAATACCAGTTTGCCTGTAAGGTCAAGAGTAGCGGTTTAATCTCCTGTGGTGCTGTGGCAAGAGCCTTCTCCATTCGGATTATTTTTTCTTCCGGCTTATATCCCTGAATAACAGATTCCAATGTAATTTTTTTTGCGATTGCCTTTGCTGCTTCACCGTAGGCTTTTTCTTTCATTGCTGCGGTAATTATTGGGTCAAGAGCTTCAATTGCAGTTTTTGGCAACCCCTTTTTTATGGCATCCTCCACCTGCTTCCATTCCTTTTCACGGGACGCTGACAATACCGTCAGCGGTATTAAAAAAACAAATATGCCCGTTACCAATGTCCGCAATGTTAAATTTTTCATCTTCACAGTGATTTGACGAAATATGACACAAAATACTCTCTGTTAAAAGCAATGTTTCAATTTCAACGTTTTGAAGAGGTCTATAAAACAAAAAGGCGCTGAAAAATCAGCGCCTTTGAACATCTATGCAAACTTAATCCAGAACAGGATCGCTACCATCAATCATTTTCACTTTGTTATGCGTAAAATATTCTTTTTTGAGCGCTTTCATTAAGGCTGGACGTTGGTCAAAGAGCCGACGCAACTTTCGCGGCTTATGCTTTGCAAGGGCATAATGAGTAAAGATTGGCATTGCAATCGTAGTATCGGTATAACAAACCACAGCGTCAGGAAGTCTATCCGGGTCAACCTTGCCCCAACTTACCGCCTCGCTTGGAGTTGCACCCGACAACCCACCCGTATCAGGCCTTGCATCGGTTACCTGGAAGAAATAATCCTGCCCGAACTCTTTTATTCTCAAAACTTCTTGAATTTGCGGTTCGGTCTGGAGCATAAAATTCTTAGGACTGCCACCACCCCACAAAACAACAGCGCTTTTTCCGCCGCTTCGTTTCGCGGCAAGGACGAAACTCGTAGTTTCATTTACATCTATTGACGGATTTATCCGCAATTTATTTCCGCGCAATTCAACGCCAGCCACATTCATTCCGATTGTAGAATCGCCCGGCGACGATGTATAACAAGGAACACCAGCCCGATATGCCGCAGCAAGGACTGATACATCTTTAAGACCATTTTTATCTTCCCACTCGGCGGCATATTTCCCAAGTAGATAATGCAATTCAGCAGTTCCCATCTCCTTTTGAAATTCAGGCTGAATAAGTATGTTTCTTAAAATATCGTCCGTAGCCATCAAGCAATCGCTATACCCCAACAACACATCGTAAATACGGACAATATCGTTATTTCTCAAATCGGTGTCATCAAGCCTGAAACTACCGGTATGAACCGGAAAATTAAATGCAAAGTGAAGGTCGTGGTATAGATTTGCCCCTGTACCCACAATCCAATCCACAAACCCGGCTTTTATTAACGGGACTACACAGGAACAACCAAGACCGGCTGGCGTTAATGCCCCAGAAAGTGTCATTCCGATTGTTACATCGGGTTCAAGCATCTTCTCCACATACAACTGGCAACCTTCCCGCAATCGCGCAGAATTGTATGCCAAAAATGTATTTTCCATTAATTCCTCAATCGATTCTTTACCCGTCAAATTCTTGGGCAAAATCCGTTTTCCAGATAAATATTTGTCGCGATGAGGACATTTCTTTTTCTTAAGCCAGTCGGGCAATTCCGACAAATCCTCACGATACCGAGTATGTTTCTTAGTCTTTTTTACCATAATAATTAATAGATTTTTTAGTGTTTACAGGTTATTTACACCATTCTGATATTCACAACAATTCGCATTCAAAGTCAAGATTGGATATTATTTCCTGCTTCAAATCAATCTGTATGAACAAAGTAAAACACAAAAATATTTTAGATCCGCAATTGTCCACTGCCAATGCCAATCCACTTATAACTTGTCAACTCTTCAAGTCCCATCGGACCGCGGGCGCCAATCTTATCCGTGCTTATACCAATCTCCGCCCCCATACCAAATTCCCCGCCATCTGTAAATCGGGTGGATGCGTTCCAGTAAACAGCAGCAGAATCAACACCATCCAAGAAAATATTCGCAGCAACCTCATCATTTGTAACAATGGCATCGGAGTGAGCCGAACCATATTTTGCAATATGTTCAACCGCTTCATTAACGTCATTAACCACCCGCACGTTCATTATGTAGTCGTTATATTCGTTATAAAAATCGTTTTCAGATGCCTGAATAAGTTTCTTTCCAATTGATAGAGGCGTTAAAATTTTATACGCCTGCGCATCCGCGCGAAGTTCCACATTTTTTCCCCATAACAAATTCGCAATCCGTGGTAAAAAAGATGCCACAATCTGTCTATCCACAAGCAATGTTTCCATTGCATTGCAAACAGCAGGACGTTGACATTTCGCATTCATAACAATCTGTTCAGCCATATCAAGATTTGCCTTTGAATGGACATATATATGGCATACACCTTTGTAATGTTTAATCACAGGTACTTTTGAACATTCAGCTACCGCTCGGATTAATCCTTCGCCTCCACGCGGTATGCACAAATCAACATATTGCGTTAGTGAAAGCAGCTCGTTGATTGCCTGATGATCTGTTGTCTGGACGACTTGAATCGCATATTGAGGAAATTCCGGTAAATATTTTTTTGCAGCCTCAAGCATTACCTCCACAATCACCCTGTTAGAATTCATTGCCTCTTTCCCCCCGCGGAGTATTGTTGCATTGCCGCTTTTAAAACATAATCCTGCTGCATCAGCAGTAACATTAGGTCTGGATTCATAAATAATAACTATGACGCCGATTGGCACCGCTACTTTTTGAAGTTTTAAACCGTTAGGTCTCACCCGTTCTTCTAAAATTCTTCTAACCGGGTCGGGCAAAGCCGCCACTTCTCTAAGTCCTTTTGCCATTGCGGAAATCCGCTTATCATCAAGCTTCAACCTATCAAGCATCGCCAAAGACAATCCTGCTGCCGATCCAATCTCCATATCTTTAACGTTTGCCTCTTTTATCCGAGCAGATTCTCTTTCAATGGCATCAGCCATCGCCAAAAGACAACCATTCTTTTTTTCTACTGTTAATTTTGCAACTCCGCGAGAAGCCGCCTTTGCCTTTGCGGCCAAATCCATCATCTGTTCAGCAAGATTCATATCACTCAAAATAATTTGCCTTATCAATTGAATCAAATGTTTAAATTGGCTTTGAAAACTTCCAAATTCTCAATTCCCTATTAAACCACTGTATCCATAACGCATCAAAAACACATTGAAAAATAAATGAAAATGCACGAATTTATTCAATATTTGTTGTATAATATCAAAATCGTGTAATATAAACAATTAATTTAAACTTATGACATTGACCGAAAAAATTATGGCAAGGGCATCCGGACGAACCAAAGTAAGCGCGGGCGATAATGTCTGGGTAAACGTTGATATATTAATGACTCACGATGTTTGCGGTCCAGGAACTATCGGCGTTTTTAAACGAGAGTTTGGCCAAAACGCAAAGGTCTGGGATCGTGAGAAAATCGTTATTACCCCTGACCATTACATCTTTACCAATGATTCAAAGTGTAATCGCAATGTGGATATCTTGCGCGAATTCGTTAAAGAACAAGGCATTAAATATTTTTATGATGTCATAGACGACCCAAGTGGTAAATGGACGTTTGATTCATCAAAAGGTGAATATAGGCGACAATACGGCTCGCATTATGCTGGCGTTTGCCATTCTGCATTGCCACAAAAAGGACATACTCGCCCGGGCGAAGTCCTAATCGGGACAGATTCGCATACCTGCACCGCAGGGGCATTCAATCAATTTGCCACTGGCGTCGGCAACACAGATGCCGGCTTTGTTATGGGGACAGGCAAAATCTTGTTAAAAGTCCCGGAAACAATGCACTTCAAACTTGAAGGCGCATTAAATCCCGGTGTGATGGCTAAAGATATAATCCTCCACATTATCGGTGAAATCGGCGTTGACGGCGCTACTTACAGGGCATTGCAGTTTGATGGGCCCGGCGTTGGTTCTCTCTCAATTGAAGATAGAATGACTATCGCCAATATGGCAATTGAGGCTGGCGGCAAAAATGGAATCTTTGAATTTGATGCCCAAACAAAGGCTTATGTTGATTATCGGACAAAACTCAATGGCACAAAATCTACTTATGAACCAGTTGAACGAGACAAACGGCAAAAATTTGTCTTTGATACTACAATTGACCTTTCAAAATTGGAACCACTCGTAGCCTGTCATCCCAATCCAAGTAACCGCAAACTTGCAAAAGAGTTGAACAATATTAAATTGGATAGAGCATATATCGGTTCTTGCACAGGCGGAAAAATTACCGACTTTTTAGATTTTGCAAGAATCATACAGGGAAAAAAGGTTGTAATTGATACCTTTGGTGTTCCTGCAACACCGGAGATTGTTAGTGAATTACAATCAACATACTGGGGTGATAAAACAGTATGGCAAATCCTTGTGGACGCTGGTGTTAGAATGACGGAAAACGCCGGTTGCGCTGCCTGTTTAGGCGGACCGGTTGATACCTTCGGTAGAATGAATGCGCCGCTAAAATGTATCAGCACAACAAACCGAAACTTCCCCGGCAGAATGGGACACAAAGATAGTCAGGTGTTCCTTGCCTCGCCAATGACAGTCGCAGCAAGCGCATTAACCGGCAAAATTACCGATCCACGCGAATTCCTATAAACACTAATGGTCAAGGTTATACTTTTTGACGTTGACGGCACTCTTATTCGCACACACGGCGTAGGAGTTGAAGCCTTTGCAAGGGCTTTTCATTCCTTGTTCAACTTCCCTGACACCACAAAGAAAATATCTTTTGCAGGACGTACTGATATCAGCCTTGTAAAAGAATATTTCCGATTAAATCATTACACGCCGAGCCAGAAAGATATTCAAGACTTCTTCCCTTGCTATATCTTATGGCTCGAGCGCCTAATTAGACAATCCGATGGCGAAATTTGTCCGGGTGTAAAAGAATTTATTTATGCCGCGTATAAACTACCTTCAAATCCGCTTATCGGATTACTAACAGGAAACATCCGTCTCGGCGCTGAAATCAAATTAAAACATTTTGGACTTTGGGATAAATTCAAGGTCGGCGCTTACGCAGACGATTCAGAAAATAGAGATCAGATTGCGCGTATCGCATTTGCAAGAGCTAGCCAAATGCTCAACAATGAATTACAGGGCAATGAGGTTGTGGTAGTTGGTGATACACCGTATGATATCAAATGCGCTCGGGCAATAGGGGCGCGTATGCTTGCTGTAACCACAGGCGGCTATGCGCGCGAAGAACTTGCTATTCATAAACCAGATTGGATCGTTGATACATTACTTGAAATTTCTCCCGAACAATTAAACGATTAATTGAAACTTAAATAAAAAAGAAGGTGCGTTAAACAATTTGTTGTGGATGATTATCTGCGTCCAATATTTTGGGTAATATAATCCCCTAATTATAAACCAATCCACCAACAATAATCACTATCAAAGCCTTAACATAACACTTTATCGCTGTATTTTTGTCATCCATCTTATTTCCTACGGTTTTAATCTTAATAAGAACAAAAATAAGGCAATCATATTTTATTTGCTGCAAAGGGCTTTTATGTTGAATTAAAAATATTTTGGTCTATTCGAAATCTTTTTAATCAAAAAGCCGTTTTTTAACCAAAAAATTAATTAAAAGGTTTTATTGACATTTTTTGGCTTTGCATTTTGAGTAATCTCATACACTCTGATTATATGGTCAAACAAGTTTTAGGCAGAGGGCTTGGTGCCTTGCTAGGAGCAAACCAGCAAGCAAAGGGTGTTCCATTGCCAGGAGAGGCTGTGCAACACTCCCAGCCAAAGGATAAAATCTTGCCTGCAACGGCTGATACTAAACCAGATGTTGCTACAGGCGAGCAGGTCCGTATTGTGCCGATTGACAAAATTAAACCGTCGCCGAACCAACCGCGAAAAGACTTTTCCCAGGAGGCAATCAACGAACTTGCTGAATCAATTAAGCAACAGGGGATTTTACAACCGCTGATTGTCCGTCAACGAGGCAAATTTTATGAAATAATCGCGGGCGAAAGAAGGCATCGCGCCGCGCAACTTGCAGGCTTAACGCAAGCGCCTATTGTTATCAAAGATGTGGACGACCGCGAAGCTCTTGAAATGTCGCTTGTGGAAAATTTACAGAGGGAAAATTTAAATCCAATTGAAGAGGCTGAGGGCTATGCAAATCTTATAAATACATTTAATCTAACTCAAGAAGAGGCGGCTGCAAAAGTAGGTAAAAATAGGGCATCAGTTGCAAACGTTTTACGTTTACTAAAACTTCCCGATGAAATTAAATCCTTGCTTCGTTCAGGCAATATCTCAATTGGGCATGCAAAGGTAATCCTCTCACTGGAGGATCCTAAATTGCAAAAACTTGCTGTTGAAAAAATTATAAAAGATGGACTTAATGTCAGGCAAACAGAAGAGTTGGTAAATTATTTAAAAGCACACGCAATATCTGTTGATACTAAGACCCGCACTAAAAAAATTCAAACTCGCGATACACATATTGTTGACCTTGAAAAGCAACTTATGCAAAAATTGGGCACTAAAGTTACGCTTCATTATCGAGACGGTAAAGGAGCGGTTGAAATTAAGTTCTTTTCAAACGATGAACTTGAACGAATTTTAAATATTGTCGGAGTAAAACTCGATTAGATAAACTAAAAAACTATGGCTAATATAAATTGTAATACTGATGAGTTAAGAGGCGCTTGCGCGGAAAAATTGTCGCCGGCTGCTAAAAATGTAAAAAATCTTAAGGCTTTCGTTGGACTTGACGGATTTGTTGACGAAATTATCCACTTAGTAGATAAACGAACCAATGTAAATACATTTGAAAGGATACCCACAATAGCCAAATTTGCTGAACGGATTGCGGCTGCAGCAGGCAGAAGCACTAATATTGAACTTGTCCGCAAAATGATGAAACTCGGCGGCAATGGCCCTATTATGGCGAATTCGCTCGCAGCCTTTGGAATGAAAGTGACTTATCTTGGCGCCCTTGGCTGGCCTAATATTGAACCTGTGTTTGACGAATTTATTAAACGAGCAGAGGTTTATTCAATAGCAGATCCGGGACATACTGACGCTTTTGAATTTGACGATGGCAAACTATTATTTGGCAAACTTACCCCATTAAATGATGTCAACTGGGAAAAGATTGTTGAAAGATTTGGTAAAGATAAATTCCAAACACTCTTCAACAATTCCGACCTTGTTGGTTTCGTTAACTGGACAATGCTCCCTTATATGAGCGATATCTGGAAGGTGTTGCTAAAAGAACTCTGCCCACAAAAGCAGGGCAAAAAATCCGTCTTGTTTATTGATTTAGCAGACCCTGAAAAACGAAAGGCGGAAGACCTCCAAGAGGCGGTTGAACTAATTGTCAAATTTAACAAATATTTTGATGTAATCTTTGGAATGAACGAAAAAGAATCCTTTGAAGTCGCAAACGCTCTTGGCGTTCCAGCAAAATCTCATACACATGACGGGATTTGTGAACTTGCCACTGAATTGGACAAACGCATTCCAGTTTCAACTCTCGTCATTCATCCAACTGCTTATGCGGTTGCATCTACGTGTGGAAAAACTACGCTCGTTGAGGGCCCTTATGCAAGCAAACCGCTTATCACAACTGGCGCTGGCGACCATTTCAACGCAGGGTTCTGCATTGGCAAGTTGCTTGGTTTAGACAATGCAATGAGCCTATTGTGCGGCGTTTCTACCAGTGGATTCTACGTCCGCACCGCTAAAAGCCCTTCAATTGAAGATATTGTCGGCTTGATGAAAAACTGGCCTAATGAAAAATAATCTTTTAGTTAATGTGGTATTTTTAAATAATGATACTACAAATTGTTAAATACGGCGACCCCATCCTACGGAAAACAGGTAAAAAAATTGAGAAAATTACGCCTGAGATTATAAAGTTAATTAATGATATGTTTGAAACAATGGCTGCAAACCATGGCGTCGGTCTTGCAGCCCAGCAAGTTGGTTATGCCCTCCAATTAATGGTTATAGATGTGCGCGGTGTAAAAGACCGTCCTTCTTCAATGGATATTGATGGACAAACGGTTAAACCGGAAGATCTTATGCCGATTGCGCTTATTAATCCGCAGGTTATTCCGGAAGGAGCGCCGGAAACCGGACCGGAGGGTTGCTTAAGTTTTCCAGAAATCTATGCCGATATTACAAGACCTTCAAAAATTTCAGTCGCCGCCATTAACCAGAACGAACAACAAATAAACTTTAAATGCAGCGGACTTCTTGCAAGGGCAATTCAACACGAACTTGACCATTTAAAAGGTATTTTGTTTATCGATAGGATGGATAGTATCACACTCGAAGAATTGCAACCTAACCTTGATAAAATTAAAATAGATACAATCAAAAAAATAAGTAAATCTCAAAAATAAACCAGATCGGTTATTTTATCTGATATTTTGATACACGCTTTCACAGTATTATTTAAACGCTATTAATCCAATCAGTACAACAAATAGACCAATAACATAGGGTTCTCCGACGTTTATAGTTGGTAAAAAGTGGATTCTGGCGGGTTGGGACACCGAAGTGAAAAACTAATCTTACCAAGAAACAATTAGCAAATAGTAAAGAAATTTGAGGAACAAACAATACGGCGATATTTTCTAAATGGCTAAAAACACCAACCGGAACCGACCTGGTGCAACTTTGCAACATCAATCCTTTCTGCTTCAAATTGATTAGCCCACATTTTGCATTTAGACAATAACATTATGTCAACGCCCAGTAAATCCAGCGTGAAATTAATCTTAAATTGTTATCATCCCGATAAATTCAGGCTATTTTTTATGTATTACCTCCAGTCTTTGACCTTTATAAGTTCAAAAT
>JAKPVM010000328.1 GCA_029572555.1 Verrucomicrobiota bacterium
TCTATGCTATAATCCTGCCACTCCTTCGGAGTTTTAAAATGCCAGCCTTCGGCTGGTTGATATTTTATGGATGACACATCACGTATTAATCTTCACAATTTAGTATATTATTCCACTATTTATGCTAATGATTCAGGTATCTTATAAAACATCCTGTCCATCCTGTCCATCCGTGTTAAATAAAAATTATATCCTGTTCATCTGCGTCATCAGTGTTCTTCCCTTACAAGGATAAACACATTTCAAAACCCGCAAAAGCGGGTGACATTATTATAGCAAACGGAATACAAAAACATCATAAACCGCCCAAAGCGGTGACAGAGCCATTATTCTAAATTATCGCTCTGACACCCCTAACGGGGTTTTCCTCTGTGTTAATGTTTATGCTATAATCCTGTCACTCCTTCGGAGTTTTAAAATGCCAGCCTTCGGCTGGTTGATATTTTATGGATGACACATCACGTATTAATCTTCACCATTTAGTATATTATTCCACTATTTATGCTAATGATTCAATTATCCTATAAAATATCCTGTCCATCCTGTCTATCCGTGTTAAAAATAAAAGAATACCTGTAAATCTTATTTCTCCATTTTGTCTCTCAAGGCAATTATACCTATGGTATTTCTACGTTTATCTGCGTTCTTATATCTCTGCGAACATCTGCGAGAAATTATCAATTATCTGCTTTTGGAAGTTATGGAACTTATTGATACTATTGTGGTGATTCAAAAATATTTATCCACAAACTAAATTGTTATCAATTTGCTAATAATTAAGACTAACAATTAAAATTAATAATTTGTATTGCATTTTCTGCGGTGATTTTGCATAAAATCAAAAGATTAAATTATGAGTCAACAAACACGTTTTGATTTAGGACAATCGGATATACCCGAATGTTGGTATAATATTTTACCTGATTTTCCGGAGCCATTGCCTCCGCCGTTGCATCCGGGGACAAAACAGCCAATCCCTCCCGAGGCTTTGACTGCAATCTTTCCAGAAAATCTTGTTCAACAGGAAGTTAGTTCTGAACGTTGGATTGAAATACCGGATCCAGTGAGAGATATTTATGCCCTCTGGCGTCCAACACCGTTGATACGTGCAGTTCGGTTGGAGAAGGCTCTTGATACACCTGCGCATATTTATTACAAATACGAAGGTGTAAGTCCTCCGGGAAGTCATAAGCCAAATACTGCGGTTGCTCAGGCTTATTATAACAAGGTAGCAGGCACTAAACGGCTTGCCACAGAGACCGGTGCCGGACAGTGGGGATCATCGCTTGCCTTTGCTTGCAAGTTCTTTGGAATGGAATGCAATGTCTATATGGTGCGCGTTAGTTATCAACAAAAGCCGTATCGCAGGATGTTAATGCATACGTGGGGAGGAACGGTTCATCCAAGCCCAAGCGATCAGACTGAGTTTGGAAGAAAATTGCTTGCTGAAAACCCGAATAATCCCGGTAGTCTTGGCATTGCAATTAGCGAGGCTATTGAGGATACCATTAAAACCCCGAACACAAAATATTCGCTCGGCAGCGTATTGAATCACGTTTGTATGCATCAAACGGTTATCGGGCTTGAAGCGATTAAACAGATGGAGATGGCTGGTGAAGAACCCGATAGCATTTATGGTTGCGTTGGCGGTGGCAGCAATTTCGCAGGTCTTTCATTTCCATTTGTGCGGAAAAAGATAACTGAAAATAAAAAATATAAAATTGTTGCTGTTGAACCTACGGCCTGTCCAAAGATGACAAAAGGCGAATTGCGTTATGATTTTGGCGACACTGCTGGTTTGACGCCGCTGTTGATGATGTACACACTTGGTCATAATTTTATGCCGCCGTCGATTCACGCTGGTGGTTTGCGTTATCACGGAATGGCACCTACAATGAGTCATCTTAAAAAATTGGGATTGCTTGAGGCTGTGGCTTATCATCAAACCAGTGTGTTTGAGAGTTCTGTGTTATTTGCGCAGACTGAGGGAATTGTCCCTGCCCCAGAATCCGGACACGCTATCCACGCAGTAGTTGAAGAGGCAAAGCGCGCCCGCGAGGAAGGGAAAAAGCGTGTGATACTGTTTAATTTGTCAGGGCATGGTTTGCTTGATTTAAGCGCTTACGAAAGCTACTTTAGTGGAAAATTGCAGGATGTATAAATTTGTTCTGTGTAGTTGTAATTAAAAACCAATAACTAAAAAAACTGAAAGATATGAAAGCATTAAAAGGATTAATATCTTTATGCGGAGTGGGGATTTTTGTCTCCACAGTTGCCAATGCGCAAGTTGGCGGACATTATCCTGCTGGTGTAGAAGGAATTAAAGCCGCAACTTTGCCACCACCCGGTCTCTATTTCCGGGATTACAATGTGTTTTATACAGCTGACAGACTTCGGAATGGTCTGCCGATGGGCGATTCCTTTGAGGTAAATGTCTATTCTCAAGTGCCGAGGGTAATTTATATGACTGACTATAAAATCCTCGGCGCATACTACGGATTCGATGTGCTTGTACCATTCACCTACACCGACTTTAAAGCGCCGGGCTATAAGAACAGCGCCTTTGGTATTGGTGATATTTCTGTTGAGCCATTGTTGCTCTCCTGGAATTTTAAACAGTTCGATCTCAGTTTTGGTTATGCCTTTTGGGCGCCAACGGGGGAGTTTGACCCTGCGCATCCAGAAAAACCCGGTTCAGGTTTCTGGAGTCATATGTTGACGCTTGGTGGCACATATTATTTTGATACCGAAAAAACAATCGCCCTTTCGGTGTTGAACCGATATGAATTTCACCACGAACAAAAGTACACCGGGATTGAACCCGGACAGACATGGACAATTGAATGGGGATTGAGCAAAAGCATAACTAAAACCATTGATGTCGGTGTGGTTGGCTATTTCCATTATCAGGTTACCGAGGATGATATTTCATCTGCTGATTTGACAACATACAGGTTAGCCCATCCTTTTTATGACCCGGATATTAATGACAGGGTAATAGGTATCGGTCCTGAGATTAGTGCTGTTTGTCCTAAACTTGGATTAATTACCTCGCTTAGATATCATTACGAGTTCGGGGCAAATGATAGACCAGAAGGGCATAATATAGTTTTGACATTTACAAAACGGTTTTAGTTAATCCTTGCCTTATAAAGCCGCCTTGAGTATTTCATTACAAGGCGGTTTTTTATTTTATGAAAGCGGTAATACTTGCAGCTGGCAAAGGGACGCGGATGAAAGATTTAACCATTGAACGTCCCAAACCAATGCTTTTTGTTAAAGGCAAACCTATCTTGCAATATATAATTGAAGGTTTGCTAAATGTCGGTATTAAACAGATTTTTATCGTGACCGGTCATAAACCAGAGGTCATAGAAGATTTCTTTAAAGATGGTTCGAAGTTTGGAGTAAAGATTAGTTATGGCAGGCAAATTGTTCAGGACGGAACTGGCAGGGCGCCTCTTGTGGCAAGACAGTTTGTTGGAAATGATAATTTTTTGCTGACTTATGGGGATATTCTTGTGAAGCCAGAAAATTATTCGGAGATTTTAAAAAGATTCATTCCTGAGAAAAATGATGGCGTCATAACTGTTACGAAATCTGAAGATTATACAAAAGGCGGTTTGCTATTTTTTGATGATAAATTTTTCTTACGACACCTTGTTGAAAAGCCGAACAAAGAACAAATTGATGGGCTCAAGAAAAACGGTTATATCAAAGACGGCGATGTTTATTGGTATAATGCCGGGATTTATGTTTTTAAACCAAAGATATACGATTTTATTCTACAGATAGGAAAGTCGCCTCGCGGCGAATATGAACTGACAGACGCAATCCTGAAATACGTTCAGGCAGGCAATAAACTTGTTGGTTATGAAATAGAAGGGCGTTGGGTAGATGTTCGCGACCCGGTAGTCCTCGCAAAACTTGAATCTGAACAACCACAATAAGGATTTATGAAGGTAAAAATTAATGGTCGCAGCAAAGATATCCGAACGGTTAGTTATAATGAAAAACTGAATCAAGTTTGTCTTATTGACCAACGATTGCTGCCACATAAGTTTGCGTTAATCAACACCAAAAATTATATTGAGACAGCGGAGGCAATTAAAAATATGACTGTTCGCGGTGCGCCTGCGATTGCCGCAACAGCTGCTTATGGATTGGCTCAGGGTTTATGCGAGTTTAAAGGCAATGATATTAATAAATTTCGCAAGCATACAGACAAAGTGTTTCAGACACTCAAAAACGCGCGTCCAACCGCTGTTGACCCGATTAATGCAATGAACCGCGTCCTGTGGTGGATGAATGCAGGCGAAACTGTGGGGGAACTCAAATCGCTTGCTGTTTTAGGCTCAAAGTTATTTGCAGATAAGAGCGTCGAAGAGTGCAAGGCTATTGGTGTTAATGGGGAAAAGTTAATAAAAGATGGGATGCGGATTTTGACCCACTGCAATGCTGGTTGGCTTGCCTGCGTTGATATTGGCACGGCAACGGCGCCGATGTATGAAGCGCATTCAAAGGGCGTCAAATTTACCGTCTTTTGCGATGAAACCCGTCCAAGATTGCAAGGCGCTTCGCTTACTGCGTGGGAACTTGCGCAGGCTAAAATTCCTCACTATATCATTGCCGATAACGCCGCTGGTTATTTTATGAACAGAGGCGAAATTGATATGGTTATAGTTGGTAGCGACCGTGTGATTGCCCGCACAGGCGAGGTGATTAATAAAATCGGGACTTATACAAAAGCCGTTCTTGCGCATCGACATAAAATCCCGTTTTATGTGGCTATTCCATTTTCTTCGATAGACTGGAATGCCAAATCTTCAAATGAAATAACCATTGAAGAGCGGGACCCTGAAGAGGTTCTTGGCGTCTGGGGAATGGTAAAAAAGACGGCTTCAAAAAAACGGCAAATCATTGATGAATATGCTTATGTGAGAGTAGCAAATCCGACCACCCCGGCGAGAAACCCCGGTTTTGACATTACACCGCCGGAACTTGTAACCGGCATTATTACACCAGCAGGAATTTTCAAACCCGGTGAGATTCGGAATATTAACAAAATACTTAAGTCAGCCTAAGGTTTGACCTCTATTCTGTAAAACATTTGATTTGTTATGGATGGAATCGGGATTGTGGTTAAGGCATTTGTTGCCCTAAACCAATCATACAAGGTTGACCAGTTAAATAAGTCGTCTGTTTCTGAAATTCTATATCCGCGGCCCGATATGGTTGGAATGACTAATAAGACCTGACCATTTGTAACCGTGCTGGCTTGTAATTTAAGCAAAGAATTTGTATCCAACGGATTCGTTCCTGCTATGAATTCGGCATAGTCGCTCAATCCATCGTTATCGCTATCGCTGAACTGGTTCGTAATTGTGCCGCCAAAATAATATTGTTCCCACTCATCGCTTATATTGTTGTGATTCGTATCGCTGAATGAATAGTTGCCTGTAAAGACAATTGTTTGATTTGCGTCCAGAGAGTTTGTTTGAGATAGCGGTATTTGATAAAATTGAACAGGATAATAATTTATAACATATTGTCCTGCAGGGCAGTTTGTAAAGGTAGATAAAGCGCCTTTGCCTGTGTAACTTTTTGTGCCCGTAATAGTAAATCCCGCCAGATTAATATTATTAGATACAACTATTGTCCCAGTTGGTAAGTTTGAAACTGTTATTGATACATCGTCGACCAACCAGCCCGGTCTTGGGGCAGTATCAAGAGAGAGCATTTGGTAAAGCCAGACTATATATACAACCCTGCCAATGTAAGGTGTGAGGTCAACCTCTTCCTCGGTCCAGCCATAGGAACTATCATAAAATTCAGTCACTATAACGGGGTCGGCAAGTTGATTGGTTATTATTATGAGTTGTCCAACTTCAATAATGTCGTATTCGGAACGTTCAGTAAAATCGTAGCTATGCCAGAAGTTTAATGTGGCTATATTTCCACCGGTTAATTCAATCGCCGGACTAATTAAAAATGTATCGGCGTAATCAATCGATGCGCCTTTTATATTGCTACCCCAGGCATATAATGGCGAATGAGCTGCAGTTTCAACGCCGTTGTCGGGGATATCAAGAGACCATTCTGATTGGCTATCCTCACCAGTGAAAACCGTCCACCCATCGCTGTTTCCATTATCGAAATTGCAAATCACAGGTGGACGCAAAGGTGTCAATGTTTCAAATGTGTATAGCGACCCTTGATTATCATCAATTGTTGTATTGTAGGCTCGGTCTCGGCTTACAACCTGGAAGTAATATTTTCTGGAAGGTTGTAAACCTGATAGAGTAATTGTATGGTCGGTTGTCAAATCTGATCTATATGCGGTGCGTCCAAGAAATGTTGATTCTCCATACTGAACAAGTGAATCTGCCGGTTTATCTGTGCTCCAATAGATGGTAGCCTCTTCATAGTCAGTTTCTATTTCAAGTTCTGAAATTATTGCAGCCGTCGTATCTATATCCGCAACTGCCCTTGTAATTGAATTAGCCGAGGCATCAAAATATTCCACCCAGATTATATCGCCATTTATAGCGGGCAATGTATCATCTGAGACGTTGGTTGAAATTACGAACGAACCAAAAAACCTTCCTGGTTTTACCGATTCGCTTAATGTAATCACGATTCCATTTGTGTATGAACTGGTGAAGGCTTTGACATTGGTCGTTCCCGAGCCTTCAAGGTCTGAATCTGAAAGTTCTATCTGCACACGCGAAGGAATTGTGTATGCCGAACTATCAAACGATAAAGTTCCAATTCCTCCAGCCCCGGGCACCAAAAATGAAAGTATGTTTCTAAGAATATTTGCGCGGTTATTAGGCGGTGGACCGTCTTTTGGAATGGCATCAAATGGGACGCTCAAAAACACAACTCTGCCAGCGGTAGGCTGACCAAATTTAGGCGATTTTAATCCAACAATATCACCGCTTGAAACATCATAATATATTGGCACGGCATTTGTAGATATTATCAAGGTATCTGAGACATCGGTTGTTTGTCCTATCAGTTCCCAGAAGTCTGAATCATAATTTGAATAATCAATGCCAACATTGATACCGCTTGAAACAGGGTCATAAGGTGAACCTTCAATTGCTGAGACACCAGCGTCTTCATTGAATGAAATTACTTGCAATATGTTTGATTGAAAATCAAGGCTTGATGCGCCTGTCCCCATACGGGACAAAATTTCCATTGAGCTCATAAACAAAGAACCGCCGCCATTTACATATTTCTTTAACAATGTTTGTTCAGAACTTCCTAAACCTGAGTAACCAAGTAGTCCACCCCAAAGACTATCGTTCACGCGCCAGAATACAACGCGGTAGCTTGCTAAATCATTTGTTGTAGGGAGGCCGCGTTGATTTACATCCCAGATTTCATAACTAATTCCAGATTGATTGAGTGGGTCGGTATATTCCGTCTGAGAAATGATTGGGCTTGGATCTTCTGGAAAAGGATAGTAAGCGTCAACAAATAGCAAACTTGCTGGTGGTTGAGCAACAAAACTGAAATAATTTCCGTTATTATTGTTTGTTATTGCATTGCCGGCGTCGTCAACGGCAATTATATAAAATTTGTATTGAATGTTTTTTCTTAAGCCAGTCAGTTCAACCGATTGTTGAGTTTCTAAAGTAAAGTTTGTTCTTGATAATGTCAGTGGAAGGTTTGTCCCATAATAAACAATGCCCATTACTGGTTCGTCAGATGTCCAACTTATATAAGCCTTTCCATATTGATTAGTAACGGAAACATTGGAAATTACAGGCGGTAAAAGGTCAATAATGGCGCTTGCGATTTGCATCGACTGTGGCGAATTATCTAAGTAAAAAGCAGTTATTTGATCGCCGTGTTTGACCTGCAATTTGCCGTCCAGCAATGCATCGCCAGTAACAGTGCTGACTTTGCCAGTAAATAGACCGCTTAATTCAGAAGGAAACAAAGTAATCATTTCGCCATCAACTTCCGTGTCGCTTGTTATCTTAATCGGCACTGATGATTGACCAATTAAATCCGTATCGTAAAGTTTTAAAATTGCCGTTGATGGCGCAGTATAAGAAGATTTGTTAAAGAAAATAACACCGACGCCGGGTATTGGAATGTCTCCGCTTACAACGAGGGCAAAATCCTGGTCAATCGCGGGTGTATCCTGCCTTGAATCTTCAGCCACGTTTTTAGCGACAATTTTTATAGTATATTCACCCGGTTCAGGGCTAAAAATATGGACTGCTTCAACATTGTTAATATTGTCAGCAATTTGAGAACCGGGGACAGATTCGCCATAATCATCAAATACATTGCCTCTGAATACATTGCCATTGGGTGAAATTACGATTAAATCAAGGTCGTTTACAAGCGAAGGTATTGCTGCTGGCAATCCGGGAACATCCGTATAAGCAAGGGTAATTTTTAATGGCATACTATCGCTGGAAATAATTATTCTTTTGACATATTCCTGTCCTGTCTGCAATAGGACGGTTTGGTCTACATAATCATATTTTCTATCCGAACCAATGATTTGTGTTAAATCGATTCTTCCCCAACCTTCATCAAAATTTGGGGCGGGATATGTTCCCATTTCGTCATCAAGGTCAACCGCAGAGTTAATCAATGACGCCTTTACCAGAGCAGGTGAGGGAGTTTTACCGCCGCTGATTTGTCTGTAATATTGAACAAATACTGCTGCGGCGCCGGATGCGTGCGGACCAGCCTGACTTGTTCCACCTTGATATTGATAGTAGGAAGATATTGGCGCCCAGGCGTTTTCATCCGTTGCCGATTCAGACTGACAGGAGGCTATCCATGTTCCCGGCGCTACAACATCAGGTTTAATCCTGCCGTCTTCACAAGGTCCGCGACTTGAAAAATCAGCGATTACATCAGGTCCATCGCTATATAGAAAGAAATCTACCCGTGTGCTTTCAGTGGCGCCAGTTGCGATAACATTTTTCCCTACAGCAGGAGAATCCATTGTTTCAGAACCCGGTCCTGCATTTCCTGCGGAGAACTCAAGTATATATTGCTGGTCGCCGGATAGAAAGGCATTAGCGTCGCGAACCAGAGCATCAAACTCTGCTGCGCTTAAATCATAACGTCCCTGTGTGTCGTCGCCCCAACTGTTTGAACCGATAACTGCCCCTGAGTTAACTGCGTCATGTGTCAAAACCTCATAAGAAGGCGGCGCTTCATACGCACCCTGTCCATCAAAAAGCCTTTGAACAACGATATGCGAAGCAGGCGCAACTCCCAGTCCATATCGGTAGCCATATTCATCGGTTTCACCCGTTGCGGCATTGCCTGCGATGATGCCTGTAACGTGCGTGCCGTGACTATGTTCATCTGCTGCATCAGTCAAATTCCCGTAATAATAAAAGGCATCGACTCGCCCATAAAGATCGGGGTGCATAGTTTCGGCGTCGCCGTTATTTAATCCGCTATCCGCTACTGCAACTGTTACGCCTTTTCCATCAAATCCTAATTGATGAACTGCTGCAAATGAACCCGGTGTATATGTTTCGCCTGCAACGATTTTTGTTGATGCTTCGTCAAGGAGTTTCATTTTTGGAGCTGGTTCAATCCACAATACCGATGTCAACTGACTTAGAATTTTCAGCCTATTAGATTTTAGTCTTGCGTTCATTATTGAACCACTCCGTAGCAGCGATTCGCCTTGTATAGAATCAAGAAGTCTTAAAAGGTTTCGTCTTTCTTCAATGTTTAAGCCCGGAGTAAGTTGGATTTTTATACTGATAAGATTATCCGTATTATTCACAACGCCATTTTGCAACAACCGTTTATCAATTTTATATTCGGGGAGATAAATGCCAATCCATTGTGTCAATTTGTTAGCGGTCAATGACTTTTGATTTTTAACTCTTGATATATACGCACCATCGGGGATATACCTTAACAATTCTATGCCACTCTGTTTTAAATCGGAAATTTGATGAGAATTCAACGGTTCTTTAAATTGAATGATATAAAGTTCGTTTGATTTGATAGTCGGGGTATCTGGGGCAGTTAGGCTTTTTACGTTAGCGGTATTGATAGTGGCATTCCTAAGATGGATTTGTGATGCGCCGAAAATACTGAAGAAACCAGATAGTAAATAAAAACTGACCCACAACAAGCCCTGCTTCTTATAAAGCCTTATTTGCATAGCAATAGATTAGCATTTTCTTTGCCATTATTAAAGAAAGAAACAAAAACAAGGCTTTATTTTGGCAAGACGCACCAGACGATTATTAATTATAATACAATCCTATTAAGCCACGTAATTAGAATTAATAAGGGCATATTCTGGGATATTTTCCACATCGGTAGCCTCCGGACCTTTTGAATCGTAGGCAATTAAATCCATTGAAGGATTTTTATAGTCAATTCCGCCAAGATTTAAATAGTTATAAAAGATTTCAGTATTTTGTAAAAAGCCGTGGAACTTGTTTGAACCCGGTCCTACGGCTGTCAATGGGACATAATCAGCGGTATGAACTCCACCTGCCCAACCTATCCCGATGTAATTTGCTAACAACTGCCCTAATGCCGCAGTTTCATTGTTCATTACCTCGTAAAGCGGGAATGTCTTTTTCTGAAATTGTGAGCGCAAAACTTCGCTACGACGAGACGATACATACGGCAAACCTGTCAACTCTCGTATAATTTCTACAATCCTGGTAGGTTCTGGTAATTGGTCGGGAGTCTGTTTTGTTTCTTTTTTAGTAGTTTTAGAGTCATTGTTGTTATCGACAGAAGGTCCATCATCTTCTTTCTCTGTCTTGTCATTATCCTGGGTTATATTTAAAGATTTTCCGTTATTTTTTATTGCTTTGATAATTTCTGGAAATGAAGCCTTAAATCCGCCGACATTTGAGAACAACCAGGAACTTTGCCCATAAGTCTTGCCCATACCGTTAAGGCCCGGATTGCCATTACCATGGTCTGCTGTGATGATTATAAGGGTTTCGGGATTTTTTGATTGGAAATCAAGACATAGTTCAATTGATTTATCAAATTCAATCATTTCATAAAATGCTGCGGGGGCATCGCAATTATGACAGGCTTGGTCAACGCGTCCGCCTTCAACCTGTAAGATAAAGTTTGGATATCTTGACATCCATTCAAGCGCCCTCTCCGTCATATAAGATAGGGTTGGGACTTTTGCCTTAATTTTTTCGCTATTAATGTGGTCAATCATAAATGGCAGGTGCGATTTGTCAAATATGCCGAGCCATTTCTTTTCCACAGGCGCCGATTTTAATCCGTCTAAATTTTCCATCACTTCATAACCAGCATTAGCAAAGTCCTTTTTTAAGTTTCGCTTATCTTTTCTTTGGGTTGGGTCAAAGAACTTTTGTCCTCCACCTAAAAGGAGGTCAATCTCCCGTTCAAGATATTGAAGCGCGATCATTGTTCCGGTATCTCGGTCATCAACATTGGCTGAAAATCCGGCTGGTGTTGCGTGTGTTATTTCTGTTGTGGTAACCAATCCGCGTTTCCAACCTACCTGCGCAAATAACTCGTAGAGTGTTTTTAAACTCCTGCCGTCGGGTAATTGGTTTAAGGCGCCGTTGAGTACGCGAGTTCCACTGCCCCAACTGGAAGCCGCTGCTGAGGAATCTGTAACTAACGAGTTCAATGAACGCATATTCACCCATGCGAAGTTCACCGCTGGATTGCCCATCAGCGCCAGCCATGTTAGACCTCTTCCGCGTAGTTTATAAGAAAAATGGTCTGCGCAGGTAAGCGTCCCCATACTCATCCCATCAGCTACAAGATGGATAATATTTTTGGGTTTATGATTGGATAACTTTTGGACTTCTTCTGCGGAACGAACAGTTTGCGGAACTGAGGCAACTGCTGCCAGCATTCCGGACCGGCTTAAAAAATCTCTTCTGCTAATCATAATTCTTAAAAATATACGAATATAATAAATTTATGCAAATAAAATGAAACCTACATTTTGCATTTAGACAATAACATTATGTCAACGCCCAGTAAATCCAGCGTGAAATTAATCTTAAATTGTTATCATCCCGATAAATTCAGGCTATTTTTTATGTATTACCTCCAGTCTTTGACCTTTATAAGTTCAAAAT
>JAKPVM010000335.1 GCA_029572555.1 Verrucomicrobiota bacterium
GAAAAAAAGAATCTCCATCAAATATTCCTTTTATATGGGTGACAAAAAGTTCAGAACATAAAGGCAAAGCAATGGAATACACTTGCGCCCCGCCACAAATAAAAATATTTTGCCCATCGAACTTTTCCAGCGCCTCTTCAATAGATTTTACAGTGATAATTCCAGGAACATTAAACACCGAACGACTCAATACAACATTAGTTCTGCCGGGCAGTGGTTTACCAATTGATTCAAAAGTTTTTCTCCCCATAAGAACCACGTTCCCCATTGTAGTCTTTTTGAACCATTTCAAATCTTCTGAAATATGCCACGGAATACGACCATCTTTTCCGATGACGCGATTTTCAGACATTGCTACTATGATTTTAAAGTAATTCATACCGCAACAGGTGCTTTAATTGGTGGATGCGGATCATATCCAATTAATTCAAAATCTTCATACTTAAAATTGTGGATATTTTTAATATCTGGATTTATTTTCATTGTCGGCAGTTTTCTAGGTTCACGGGTAAGTTGGAGTTTTGCTTGCTCGATATGGTTAGAATAAAGATGAACATCACCAAAAGTATGAATAAAATCGCCGGGCTTTAAATCGCAAACTTGCGCAACCATCATTGTTAATAGAGCGTAAGATGCAATATTAAACGGCACACCCAAAAATATATCCGCGCTTCTTTGATACAAATGACAGCTTAATTTTCCTTCGGATACATAAAATTGAAATAAAATATGACAGGGCGGCAATGCCATTTTATCCAGTTCGCCAACATTCCATGCATTCACAATCAATCTTCTGCTTGTCGGATTTGTTATGACTTCATTAATTACCCAATCAATTTGGTTTATTGAACGTCCATCTGGAGTACGCCAGTCGCACCATTGCGCGCCGTAAATCCTGCCTAAATCGCCATTTTCATCAGCCCATTCATCCCATATTGTAACATTATGTTCGTGTAAATATTTCACATTTGTATCACCGCGTAAGAACCACAAAAGTTCGTAAATAATAGATTTGGTATGCAATTTCTTGGTCGTCAACAAAGGAAATCCTTGTTCAAGATTAAAACGGATTTGAGCGCCAAATACAGAATAAGTCCCAACGCCTGTTCGGTCTTTTCTTTTGTTACCGTTTTCGATTATATATTTTAATAATTCAAGATATTGTACCATTTTAAATCTATAAATTGCTTTTTATACTTTTTAAAATAAAACGCAATATTCTTAATTCCATTTTATTTTTAATCGTCTAATTTAATAGATATGAAAATCGCAAATAGTTTAACATTTCTTTTTACATTTTTAATATTAAATCCGACTTTTGCGCAGTCAAATCAATCAAAAGAATGGACAATGTTCCATTGTTCGCCTGACTTGCGTGGATTTACTACCGCAAAAGTTCCATCAAAACCGGCGCTAAAATGGACTTTCAAAACAGAAGGCGCAATAAATTCGTCGCCCGCCGTCTCGGATTCCGTTGTTTTTATCGGTTCGGACGATTTTAATATCTATGCCGTTGACCTCTTAAAAGGCTCAAAAATATGGTCGTTTAAAACAGAAGGACCAGTGCAATCTTCCCCGCTTGTTTTAAACCGTATTGTATATATCGGTTCGGATGACGGTTATCTTTATGCCATTGATTCAAAATCGGGGGCGCTCAAATGGAAATATAAAACCGGAGGGAAAATATCTGCATCGCCGAATTGGTTTAAAATCGGCAACTCAACAAATATCGTTGTCGGAAGTTACGATAACCATCTTCATTGTATTGACGGGGATTCTGGAAAACAGGTCTGGAGTTATGATACCGGCAATTTCATTAACGGCGCAGCGGCAGTAGGGAACGGTTTTACAGCCTTTGGTGGCTGTGATGGAATCCTCCATATAATAAACCTTAAAGATGGAAAAGAACTCAAAAAAATTGAAATCGGCGCTTATATTGCTTGTTCAATCGCTCTTGTGGATAATTTGGCATATTTCGGAAATATGGAAAATTCATTTTCATCTGTTGATATAGAGAAAGGAACAAATCTCTGGACTTATTCTAATAACCAGTTCCCATACTATTCTTCGCCAGCTGTTGCGGGAGATAAAGTCGTTTTTGGCGGCAGAGATAAACGGGTGCACTGCTTGAATAGGATAAATGGAAAACTTATCTGGACTTTTGCCACAAAAGGCAAAGTTGATAGTTCGCCAGCCATTGCCATAGATAAAGTCGTAGTTGGTTCTGAAGATGGACGGCTTTACATCTTAAACCTCAATGGCGGCAAAGAAATTTGGTCCTACGACACTGCAAGTCATATTTCAAGTTCTTCTCCCGCAGTTGTGGATTCTAAAATCCTTATCGGCTGCGACAACGGTTCGCTCTATTGTTTCGGGGAAAATTAAAACACCAAAATTATTTGCGTCGTATTCTATAGAATGAAAGGTTGTCAGGCGCAGATGTATCATCAAATATAATCTGCCCATCGGTATCGGCTTGCACATCTTGAATTACTGTCCAGTGGATTAAATCTGCGCTTCGTAATATTTCATAAGTATATCCCGGCAATCCCTCAAATTTAATCTGGAAATTCGCCCCATCCTTATTCAAAGTGACATTGTTGTAATTAGTGCTGATTGCAACCGTTACATATACTACCCCCATCGCTTGCATCCCATTTCCGTTTCTTATTGTGTATTGAAATTCATCAATACCGATATAATTAGCCTGCGGCGTATAAATAACATTGTTAGTTACTAATAATACACTGCCTCCACTTGATGAACTTCCAGAAACGTTGATGATGCTCAATGTTGAACTATTGGGATCGCTGTCGTTGGCAAGCAATAACTCGCTCGGAATAATAAGTTGATGATTCTTAACGCTTACAACATTGTCAGATTGAGCCACAGGCGCCTCTCCTTGCACTATGGTCAATGTTGCAACTTCGCTTGTAACACATCCTTGAGGATTTGTAGCTACAACATAATAATTACCGGCATTATTGGTACAGACATTCACCAAATTAAAAATTGAGTTTGTCTGATTTGATATAGGCGACGTTTCAAAATACCACTGATAACTTATCGGTCCTATACCCGAAACAGCAACCGAGAAACTGACGTTTTCACCACAAATTGCGGAAACGTTTTTTGGCTGCGATACAAACTCCAATCCTTGTGGACCGGGCGTTGGTGCTAAAGCCACCCAATTAGGCGGGTCATTAGCATAGCCTGTAAATGAAACCCTATTTAACGAATACCCGTTCCCATCAGCCTCAACTGGCCAGTTGCCATTGTCATAATAATGAACGCGCTCAACCAGGACATAAGGCACTACAATCTCAACCACACCGTGCGAATTTGTATCAGGGGTCGGTTCAAGCGGACGATATAATTCTATATTCTCATCAGCATTGGCGAGTTTACCACGATAAGGACCAACAATTATCGCTTTATCAGAGACATTGTATTGCGCCTTAAATTCAGCAAGAGCCTGCGCATCCGTCTGTGGGTCAAAACTTACTATAAGGAGATAACTGTAAGGCGGAATTACTGTTCCCGGCGAGAATTCAAAGTCAATAGCATCTCGTAAACGCCAAGTGTTTGTTTGATAAGCCGTGTCAAATAATGGCACTGCTGCTCCAGAGTTGTTATACAGTTCAATGTATTCATCTCTAACATTATCGTTTGTCTCGATGTCAGGCGGATGATACATTATCTCCGAAATCACAACCGGACCTACCTTTGGATAACTATTTTGAGCGCCTTGTCCTTGGCGGAATTGTTCCACGGTGCCGGGGTCATCAACCCCAAATGTGATATAATCCATTGCCACAAAATCATCTTCACCAACACTGTTAACATACCTTCCGAATGATACTCCATTCGGCGAAGATCCAAATTTCACACTCGCCCTGTATCCGGTCAGTTCCCCAAGAGCGTCAGCAGTTGATAAATATACATGGTCACCTAAAGAACTTAACGCAAACGCAAGCGGGTTCACACCCGGGTCTGAGTTGAATTCATATTCATAAAATACCTTATACTCATGCGACGGTATAACCGTCCCCGGCGGAATTCTGAATTTCTTCAAGTTATTAATAGAATCGCTCAAATACCATCCGCTTATATCTACTGGTTCATCAGTAGGATTATAAAGTTCAATCGCATCTTCAATCGGCAAATCGGTATGCGCCAATGCTTCGTTAATGACAACATTGGTCAACAACAAGTAGTTCGCTGCTCCTGGACTTGCCGTCTTATAAAACCGAACAATAGTAGTAGAACCATCAGGAAATTTTCCTTCTGAAACCCCGCTAACCGGATTATAATAGCTAATTGAATCAATTGTTTGGTTGTCGGATGTAAATAAACCAATTGATTCAGATGTGTTATCAAGTTTGAATTTTAGATGGTCGGTGCCTGCTGCAGGATTACTATCAGCAAATAGTCTCAAATAACCATTGGTAAAGGCGCCAATAAACGAAAGCGGTGGAAATACATTCTTATCAGGCTGTGTCAAATCATCTGTAACCTTCAATCCGCCAATTGCTACTGGTTGTGATTGCGGATTATAAATCTCAAACCAATCCGGTTTGCCACTACTATCATTTGGCATCCACTCATTGATTCGCAACGGCGATATACTTCCCAAGCCAACAGCAATATTATCGCCCATTTCTGTCGGCAACGTTAATCCCCAATTTGGGCTTCCATCTGGAATTCTACCAATTGAGAAGTCAGGTGTTTGAATACCATAATTTACTGAATCAATCAGAATACTATCCGCAGTGATTAAATAAACCGCTCCACCACTTCCACTTAATCCAAAACCAGTATTGTTTGCTGAAACTGGTTTATTCGCATCGCATAATATCCTCAAATAACCATAAGCCGGTATGCTTGAGCCTTGTGGAAATGCCCATCGTTGCAGATTACTCAAATCATCTGTAAGATACCACCCACTCAAATCTATCGTTTCACCAGAAGTATTATAAAGTTCAACCCAATCCGGTGTGGAACCGTCTATCTCTTCTAAAGTAGAATTCAAAGCAAGGACTTCGTTTATAACAACTGCCGTTGATACTGGCGGGTTCGTTATTATTATCCCCTCAAGAAGCATTGCAAAAACAATATCACCACTTGAAGAAGCCTGTTGATGCACCTCTACAGCAAGATAATTTGTCCCTTTTCGCAACAACGATGTTGATAACGTTACAGGTCCTTCAATTGTCGCATCACCTACAGCAGGAGAGTCTGCCAAAGTACTATAAGAAACAGGGCTGCCAGCACTTCCCATCCTTATCCTATGGATTTCCTGTCCATTAAGATAGAACACCGCGCCGTCATCAATCAAATATGACAACCTCAATGAATTTAATTGCGAAACCTCATTTGTAACAACAAATGTTTTACGGAAATAATAGGTTAATTGTCCCAATGTAAGTTGTGTATTTATCGGTATAGGCAATGCTGCGTTTTCATATCCGAGTGTCCCATTACCTGGTAGCCAGGCGGAGTCATCATAATTAGTTGCAATCCATTCAGAGCCAAAGGTTGTTGTGGTCTGGTCATATCTCCAATTATCAGTATAATTTACAAATCCGATGGAGATTTCCCCCGAACCTGGAGTAGTCCCTGAATTCATCATCCCCGGTGATGGTTGTAAAAACGACACAGTGGAAGAACTACCATCAGGACTACGTCCCTGTGAAACACCCGGCTTTTGTGTCAGATAAATCACACGGTCAACAAGGTTTGTTGTTATATCGTATAATTCAATTTGCCCTTGTTCGTAAGCAAGTTTGAAGTTGAGATGATTAAGACCTTTAGATGTGTCTCCATCAGCATAAAATACAAGATGACCAGATGGGGGGATAAATGTTAATGGCGCTATTTGATGACGAGTTGGATACCCTGTTTCATCTGTTAAATACATTCCACCAATCGCAACCGGCAAATTTTGTGAATTATAAAGTTCTATAAAATCTGATTGGAACCAATAACCGCCGGAAGCCAACCATTCATTGATTTTTACTGTTCTATTATCTCCGAGTGGCGCAGGTTTATTTGCTGCTCCAAATGTTGGGATGGCCAATCCCCACGAACCGTCGTCAAGCCGTCCAATTGACAAATCGGTTATCTGCATCCCAAAGACAACTGAATCAATTAAACCACCGCCATTTTGTGACTTGTCATACAGATAAACACACTCTCCTTCCTGCGCTAAATTAAACCCTAAATGCAACCCGGGTGAACCATCAGGATTGTTTGCATACAACACAATATATCCGCGCGCTGGAATCGTTGTCCCAGCAGGGAAAGTAAATTTATTCGGAATAGATGGATCATCAGTAATCGTCATTCCGGCAATTGAGACAGCCACATCGCTTTCATTATAAAGTTCTATTAAATCAGGTGAACTATCGTAATGGACAACTGCTGAACGGTTAGCGGCAAGAACTTCATTAATTCGTATCGGCGCCAGCATCCGATTTACTGTCCATACTCTTGATACGGTAACAACCGCATTGCTCGTGTATGCCGAATCATTTTGATAGAACCCGCAATCCCGTTTTCCTACTACCTCTAACTGATAATTTCCATTTGGAAGGTTTGTCAAAACAATCGGATTGTTAATTTGAGTTTCAGCGCTCCATTGTCCACCGGAAATTCTCCATTTGTAATGTGTGTATCCAGCGCCATAAGACCAACCAGCCGTCGGAATGCCATTGCCGGACCTGTTTAATCCAACCCAAATAACCGCATCGCCTCTGCTTGTCAAACCATTAGGCACTCCCGTAATAAGGGCGCCCATCTGTCTATTTGCTCCAAGATTATAACCAAAAGGACCACTCCCTATTGCAGGAGAATCATTCTTTAAACCAAACCAATTCCACATTACCTGAGCATCAGCCCAACTTGTAAAATTACTGGTCTCAGAAATCTGAGGTATGTAATTAAACTTCGGGTCGGCGTTAAAATTATTTCCACCCGCACCGGTCCATGTAAACGGCATTAAGTTATTAGTTACTGTGACAATTGCGCTTACAACTGGCTCTCTTATCAACTGTTCGGCATCGTATATAATATTGCCTTCAACATACATCCCTGCGCCTTCGGCAACACCGGGTTCGGTAAAGTTTATTACACCAGCAGCCGTATCTGTCCCACCTTGTTTAGTTTGATGCACAATTGTGTTATTCAACAGTACATAAAAGTTGCCTTCCTTTGCTGTTGCCGCATGGTCGCAATCATAAAATAGGTTATTAATGACGGTTATTCTTGAAACATTCGGGCCGCCCTGATCTTTTCCTCCACTAACCGCGCTTGCAGAATCAGGCGAACCATTCTTATGAATGTGCATAAATATATTTCTCTCGACCCAGGCATCTGTCCCATCAAGGTCAAGTATATCATCGCCTGATCCTAAAAATACGTTATCAATAAATTGCAATATTTCAGATGGACGGTTCCCGCCTGTAAAATCAATTGAATCATTATAATTATTTGGCGCGCCCACAAAATTCCTTATAAATATACCTCTTCCGCCAGACTTTATCCCACCAGTGCCGTGAATTGGCTCAAATGAACCGGTTGGGGTCGGAAATGTGCAATCACTAACGACAAACGATGAACTGTCCAGCGACAAATATTGGTAATCTGTTGAACCAAATGTCAAATGGTCAAGATAAACCGTGCCGCCAGATGAATGTATAGCGGTAGAACCATAATATTCAATATGCGCATAAGCAATTCTTGTCTCAGGAGAACCAGCCCCACCGTTTATCGTTATTCCTCCCCATCTCACTGTTGTCCCTGGCGTGCGAGTAAATCTAATCGGCAATTCAGCAGAGCCTTCAGCCAATAACCTGCCTCCATTTGCAACAGTAATGTTTGCCCCACTATTCAAATAAACTGTGGTTCCGGGTTGAATTGTTAACGTTACACCGGAAGGAATTGTTATGCTGCCAGACACATAATAAGGTCCAATGGCTGGTGTCCATGTTGGATTGCCGCTCAATGTCCCTGAAACTGTGGTTACACTACCTTTATCATACCATACAGTTATATTTGTCTGGGCGAACACAACATTGTTTGAATTTATACTCTGAATCAAAACTGTGTTTACTCCTGGATTAAGGGTTATTGTACCCTGCCAGTTTCCAGTCCAGGCAACCCAATTAGCAGAAACACCGCTTATCTTGACCTGTCTTGTATGAATCACATTAGCCATTCCACCAACCGTTAGGCTGGAACTTGTGGTGTATAAATATCCTTGATTTGATGTTAAACCACCAAAGTTTGTAATAGTCAAATTTAAGTTAATTTGAGAAAGCACATTGGCTACTCTCTGCGCTGTCCATATCTTCATTCTGTTTAATGTTGTAGTATCAACCACGCCCTTCAAATACTGGTCAAGCGCCGGATGAATTTCATTTGTCTGGAAAATACCCATTGCGAGTTCATATAACTGCCCATAATAAGTCGGCGCAAAACCTTGATTCAAAAGGAATTTACTGACAAATTCCACTTTCGAATAAGCGCTGGCAGTAACAGCCCTGAATATTGAATCTGTAGCCAGTCTGCGGGAACCGTCTCCTTCACCAAAATCGGTATCGTTATCGTGCGGAACTACAACAAATCGTTTATCTATTTCCCCCCTATAAATAGTGTAATCATCGGAATCTCCATCGCTGCCAATGGCAGTTTCGCCATAACCAACCAGACTCATAACAGCAAAGTATCTCTGCCATTCAAGTACATTAATTACCCTACTAACACCCTCGTTCCAACTTGCGTCTGGTGTGTTATCAAGTGTATAAGTTAAATTGAACAAATCACTCCAATCATTTTCACTGCGATTTGACTGTTTTGAATAATTATATCCGCCGGTGGTGTAACTCAAATAGTTTGTGCCAAGGTATTTTAAATTAGCAACGCGCATACACCGGTACACATTTCCACCGCCATCAAGCGGAAATTGGTTTTCTGCCCAATCGGAGTTTAATTCTTCAACATGGACATAAAACCCATATTGCGGACTTCCGGATCTTGCAAGGTCTGAACCGTTAACACGAACCCTTGCAAAGTGTGCATCTTCAGCCGGCAACCCAGCCTTTTTGAACATTACCGCGCCCATAACTTGCGAATGAGTGTACATTGTATTTAGAACCAACGCTTGAAGCCCTTTCCAACGTCGGTCATTGGGGATATTAACTTTAAAGTTGTGAGGTGAAGCTCCGCGTGTTCCATTACCACGATTTCTAAATCCGCACAAATACCTTACATCTGTCCCAGAATTATCAATGGCTATAAATGTGCCATTCATCTCGGCATTAATTCTGCGATTAATATTGTCATCGCCCCAGATACTTTGTAATTCTTGCCGTTCTGATTCTGTCATTATTAATCTATAAATCGGCTGGTCATATCTTAATTGAGCATTTGCATCCACTTGATAGAGCGCATTTGCAACCTGACCGAGCAAAGAACCATTTGTCTCATAAGCAGGAGGAGGCCATGTCCGAGATTGACCAAACCTATCCGAAGCTTCCACATAAAATTCCACTATTGTATTATTTGCCATTGCCGGAATTTCTGCTGCAAAAACCATATCCCCTGCAGCTGCGTCGTTATGAGCGCCGTCATCATACATTTGAACAGAATTAAATGCCGGCGGCGTTGTTGTGCTTGCATCTCTGTAGTATAACTTCACAGAAATATTATTTGTCTCTTCATCGATAATTTGCGCCCTTATGGTAACATTATTTGTTGGCATTGGCACCGCTGGGATATGCGCTACCTCAAGAATCATAGGCGGCAGGTTAGTGCTAAATACACTATTCACTCTACCCGGCGTTCCAAAATTATTAACGCTTGCCTTCCAGTTCTGTCCATATTCATTAGGAAGTTCAGATTGTATCAATTCAATTGATTTTCCTAATCCATCGGCTTCATTATACCACTCCCAGCCGCGATAAGTTCTGCTATAAGTCCAGGAGGTAGAACCGCGTCTGTGAACAGCCCAATCTCCTTCTGTTGCATAATGCACATCATCAACAATTTCATCATAAACATTAACAATCTGTATATCTTCATCAATGTTGCTTAATCTACCGCGGAAATTACCAATCACATTTGTTACACCTGGATAGTTTGTTTTGAATGAATTGGTATCAGAGGCAATAACAAGATAACCACCAGGAGGTATCGTTACATTTGGGAATGTAAAGTTTAATCCCTTTGTAAACCTCCAGCCAGTCAAATTAATTGTTCCCTCGTAAGTATTGTGAATCTCTATCCATTCATCATTGGTTTTATGAGAAGGCGGATTGAACATTATTTCATTTATGACAACTTTTGAATCAAATCGCGCGTTAGGATCAAGAATATAACTCCAAGAAGAACCAACAAATGAATTTGGCGGTGTAGCGACATCGGTTATGCCATTGTTGTGTGACCATTGTATTTCTACTTGTCCAGAAATAGGCTGATTGAACGTGAAAATATAAGGTCCTGTTCCTGAACCACTCACAGTTTGAGACGGCATACCATTAATAAGCAAATCCGAAGTATCAACACCAATTACCGGCTCATCAAATGTCACTTTTATACTCGTCAACTCTCGGACTGTTATGTTCGGCATTGGGTTCACATTTGAAATTTTAGGCGGCGTAGTATCCAGAGAATGATATTGCCACGTTGAGGCCGGTGCATTTTCATTAAATGGGTTAGCAGCAGGAGCGCGATCTGTGATTCCGTGGGAACTTGACCACGCAACTGTGATAACCGAACCATTCGGAGGCGGGAAAGTAAATGTATAAATCGGTCCACTCCATTCTATTGATGTCGCTGGCACCCCGTTAATAAGCAAATCAAAGGCATTAACACCATATACAAGTTCGCTAAAAGTTACCTTTATCTGAGTAAGATTTGTAACATTAGCGCCAGCCGGAGGATCCTGGCTGACTATTACAGGCGGAGTCAAATCTATGAGGTTATATTGCCAGTTTGCATCCGGTCTTGTTTCATCAAATTTATTATTCGGATTTGTTGCATCAACAATTCCATGATTTTTAGACCAGCCAATATTTACAGTTCCATAAGCAGGCTGAGAAAATATAAAGGTGAAAATCTGTCCATCGCCACTTACACCAGACGCGGAAGAACCGTTAATTAATAAATCCGAGGCATCAACATTTGCGACTGGTTTGCTAAATGTAACAGTTATCTGGGCAAGATTACTCACGGTAGCACCAGCAGAGGGATTTTTAGAAGTTATCACTGGGGCATTTGGATTTAACAAAACATACTGGAACGTTGCCGTAGGAGAAGACCCGTCAAACGAACGCGGTGGAGTATCAAAATCAACAATTCCGTGATTTGCCTCCCAGTTGATAATAACATTCCCATAAGAGGGCTGTGGAAAAGTGAATGTATAAGAATTTCCACTTCCGGTAACTGAACTTGCAGGAGCGCCATTTATCAATAAATCAGAGGTATCAATATTTTGCACTGGTTCGGTAAATGTGATAGTTATATTTGTTAAATAATAAACCTCACCAACCTGCGGAGTTACATTGGCAACCTTGGGCGGTTCAATACTCGGGTCTGAAATAACCGCAGTAATTCCAATATTTATTAGAAAATCGGTGCTTGGAAGATTTGCATTTAGTCCTTGAACAGCAATAAGATTTGTACCATTAACTAAGAATGATTCAACATTTGTAAACGTAAAACTCTGCATAACTAATGGTTCGGCTACATTAACTCCTGGTCTTGTATTGTTATAAGTAATATCTCCTGTGCCATTCACACTATATCTAACGAGTTCATTACCATTTATCCATAAAATGTAACCATCATCTGTAAAACTATTCACTGTAATGCTTTTAATAAAGGAAAGATTTGAAACTACCAAACGATTACGCATATATATCATCGTGTAATTGTTTAGCATATCATCAATGAGCGTATTCCCTGTATATGTTCCATCTGTATCGTAATAAAATGGAGCAAGTGATTCAGTCCACGATGAATCATCAAAATTAAGATATCGCCATGCATAAATAGGATCAGATGCTTCCGATGTCCCCTTCTTCCACTTCCACGAGGCATTGGTGGCAACAAGGACAGTACGCGGTGCGTCTAAATTATACTGCCAGGTTGCACCTGCCGCATTAAAACTATTTGGTGGGACTGCTAAATCAGTAATTCCATGATTTGCCGCCCATGATATTTGAACGGCGCCATAAGTTGGTTGCGGGAAATAGAAGGTGTAATTATTCCCTGAACCGACTAATCCGATCGCAGGACTTCCATTTATTAACAAATCGCTCGCATTAACTCCTGTTACCGTTTCACTAAATATAATATTAATCGATGTTAGTTCATTCAACGTTGTTCCCGGTGTAGGTGTAGCAGATGCTACAGTAGGCGGCGTTAAATCCATAAGAGTATAAGTCCAACTTGCATTAGCATCAGCGCTGTCAAACGCAATTGGCGGCTGCACTATATCGGTAATTCCGTGATTTGTCGCCCAGCTAATAACAACATTTCCGAAAGGAGGTTGCGTAAAAGTAAAGGTATAAATACTACCGCTCCCGGACACTTGCGTGGCTGGAACGCCATTAATCAATAAATCCGAAGCGTCAACTCCTTTCACACTCTCGCTGAACACTACTTGAATCTGCGTCAAATCTGTTACAACAGAATTAGCTTGAGGATTTTGAGACCATATATAAGGGGCGGACTGCTCAACCAGAGTAACGCTCCAATTGGCAACAGGCGAATTAATATCGAAGACGTTTGGCGGCGTAGATAAATCGGAAATACCGTTGTTTGTAACCCACACAAAATTAACCACACCATATTGCGGCTGTGTAAATAAAAACTCATACACAGCATTTGAACCGCGAACCTGGTTTGCAGGAACACCGTTAATCAACAAATCCGAAGCATCAACATTTTTCACGGGTTTATTAAAAGTAACAACAGCATTAGTTAACTTTGCCACAAATGACCCGGGTTCGGGATCGCGAGAAACAATAAGCGGAGTAGAAGGATTCAGAAAATAATAATCAAATGTTGCGCCCTGAGCTGAACTATTAAATGGCAATGGCGGGTCGTCTAAATCTACAATGTTATGATTAGATGCCCAACTAATATGGACATAACCATAAGATGGACGCGCAAAGCTAAAAATAAAGTTGGTACCAGAAACTGTTAGACCTATGGCTGGAACGCCATTTATCAGTAAATCCGAAGCATCAACATTTGTTACTGGTTCGCTAAAAGATACTGTAATAAAAGGAAGATTTGTTACCGTTGAACCGGGCTGAGGATTTACTGCTGAAATAAAAGGCTCAACCGCAAAAGTATATCCGGGACTCCAAACAGGTCCATTTATTAATGTTCCATTATTAGTGCCGCCAGATGAATCATACGCCGTCAACCCATTGGTCTCATTTAAAGACCATCTTCCAATAAGACCAGTTGCCTGAGCAATTTGTTTATTAATATTCGCAGAAATATCGCTTGCAGTTCTTGCGTAGTTCCAGATTCTAACTTCATCCATCACACCGCCAAAGGCGCCTGAAGGAGCGCCGGTGGAAGTAAGCGCCGATGCGAGCGCAGCATGTTGAATGCTATCCCATCTTGGGGGTTGACCAACATAGAGTTCTGTGTCAAGCGCACCGTTTACATAAATACGCCAAGTTGTCCCATCATAAGTAACAGCGCCATGCGTCCATGTATTAATCGGAGTAGTGGTCTTACCCGTAACGGGATGATTAAGTCCCGGACTTGAACCAGTCGCTCCCTCCTCAAAATCAGCTACTAAAACACCCTGAGGATTAATACCAAAAAAATAATTCATATCACGGTTGTTTCCATCGCTTTCCCCTCTGCCTTTGGCTACAAGCGGTATAGCACTAACGCCTCCAGAGCCAGTGCTCGCAGACGAACCCCCACCTGTCCATTTGAACCATAATTCAATTGTAAAGTTTGATGCGCATAAACCACTTGCAACTCCAAAAGTAACATAGTCATCAACACCATCAAAAGACAAACCACCATAGTTTGACCCGGAAACAATAGTAACATTTACCGGCGCTGATGTAGATTTCAGTCCAGTTATATCCGTAGCCACGGCTGTTAACGACCAACTGCCTGACGATGAAGGAGTCCAGTTAAATTGGAATGGTTCAACATCATCTTGACCAAGTAAATTGTTATTAGCATAAAACTCAACCTTAACAACCTGAACCTCATCTGTCGCTGATACAATTATTGGAATACTTTCAACAGTACTAAATTTGCTTCCACTCAACGGTGATAAAATAGAAACATACGGCGGATTATTTACCATAGCTGTAACTTTTACTGGGGCAGATGTGACAGATAAACCAGCACTATTTACCGCATAAGCTTGTATCTGATATTCTCCCGGCTGGACATTGTTCCATACATAAGAATACGGCGTATTTGATACAACGCCAATTTGAACACCATTAACAATAAATCCCACTGAAACAATGTTTAAAGAAGATGTGGCAGAAGCTGTAATTGTGATGCTTGTCGGGGCAGTCATTACTGTATTGTTAGTTGGACTTGTTATAGCGACTGTATCAGCCTGCGCATACTGTTCCAACCTAATTCCACCGATAGCATATCCATAAGTACCATCTGTTGTGGTGCCAGGCGCCGGACCTGTATATTGAGTGCAATAAACAGAAAAACTACCATCAGGACCCGGGTCTATATCCTCCCAATCCCACATATCACCCGTAGTCGGGGTATGATTAATACCGGTATTAATCGCCGCTTCATTTGTATTTATGTTATTTGGATAATTATTATGAGTTAAGGCATTTGCGGTGTGTGCGCTTCTATACGAAACCGCCCCCTCAATCCCGGCTATTGTCCACCGATTTGTATAGGTCTCCTCACCTCTTACAACACCGCCTTTAAAACTATACCGAGCATTCGGATTCAAGTTTGAAAATGTATAAACCACCCTTCCATCAGGATACACTTGAGCAATCCCATAAGTTGCCGTCCCAAAATCTACATAGCCGTTAAACGTATTATATAACGGCGTCCCTGCCGCAGGTCTTCCTGAGGTAGAAGCTCTTTGCACAGTACCTGAATAATTAATAGTCAATAAAGCGCTTAATGTCGCTCCTGTTTCAATGTTTTTTAAGTATCCGCTATTCCCCGGTGAATCGCCAAAAATATTCCAGGTCGTAGTATTGGGATGCGTTGATGCGCCAGCAACATGGTCATTAAATGCCACCCAGCCTCCAATTATCTCTTGAACATTTATTGTCACCGGCAATGAAGTCTGACTTGCGCCTAAGTTATCAATTGCAACCGCGGTTAATGTATAATTGCCCACAGGTACATTGCCCCACTGGAAGGTGAATGTTGATGTCGTGCTGGTTGCCGTACCTAACTTTGTTGTCCCCTGATAAAATTCAACTGCGCTTACACTCCCGTCCGGGTCTGTAGCAGTCGCAATAATAGTGATAGTAGCCGGTGCAAAAAATGTGGAATTATTTTGCGGAGTTGTTATTGCTACTTGTGGTAATAGATTTGATAAAAACTGAACATTTGCCACTTGCGATGTGGATACCGCTCCATTTAAGTCCGTAGCAACAGCATAAATTTGATAAGTGCCGCCCCCAATATTTGTCCATAAAACACTATAAGGAGATTGAGACGAAGAACCCACCAAATTTGAGTTTGCATAAAATGATACTGATGAAATCCCGGCAATTGAAGACGCATCTGCTGTTAGTTGACAATAATTAACAGGCACAATGGAGTTATTAGTTGGAGATATAAGTAAAACAATTGGGGGAGAACTCACAGATTCAAGGCTTAGAGCTGAAAATGCATAACCATATCTGCCTGTGGTTACCTGTCCTCCGGGTACGCTACCCGTATATTGTTTAACAACCACGGAAATTGTCCCATCTGAGGCGGGAACAATATCATCCCACTCCACCATTACACCATCAGCCTGATTTTCTCCTGAATCCCACGCAACTTCATTAGTCCCAAGATCAGTCGGAACTTGTTGAGATGTTAAAGCGCCAAAATAGGTTAGCCCGGGCGCATTCCATTCCGGAGTATGTGCAGACTTAAAAGAAACTGCGCCGTTCAATGTAGCCTTTGACCAGCGGTCTAAATAATCACCGCCACGAGCCGATGTTCCTTTAAAGATATACTTACAATTCGGATTTAAACCACTGAATGTATAAGTAACATATTCAGAATCTCCCGCCACCATTACCGCGTGTGGTAAATCATTACTGGCAAAATCAATATACGGATTAAACCAATTCCCCGCGGGCGTCCCATCCTTTGGTTTTCCCATATAAGAACCAGTGCTGGTAGCAGTTGCTGTTATTGTCAATACCGCCGGCAAATTCCTTCCGCTAACAATATCCATTAAATTCCCCGAATTACCCGGCGCCCCTCCTGTCGTCCCGAGTGGATTCCAAGCCGTTGCATTTGAGTGGGTGTTTGGACCAGCATAATGGTCATTAAATGCCCGCCAGACTACCGTAGGTTGTTGATACACTTGAATCAAATTCGTTTGTGAATAACCTTTCCCGCCCTCATCATCGGTAGCAACCCCATAAAATCTATAAATTCCAATAGCCACATTGCTCAATGTGGTCGAAGCAGAATAACTCTTGCTCAGTGAACTGTTTGTGCTCTCTCCAATTTTTTGCGAACCAGAAAAAAATTCGACCATTGCGACCCCGCCATCGCTATCAGAGGCATTTCCTGTGATGGTGATATTGGTGGGCACATAGTAAAAAGAATTGTTTGTCGGCTGAACCAATGTAATCGTTGGCAGCAAATTAGGACCAATCTCCGCAATCAATGCTAAATTGAAACTTATATCGGAACTTGTTGCATCACACTGATGTATCTCCACAGCTATAACATTTTGCCCTTCAACAAATAAGCTCTTGCTAATATTTGTAGTGAACCATTGAGTTTCTTCCGTTCCACCAACCACATTTGCATAAGTAGGATAAGATATTTGAGTTGTCCCATCTGGAAAATTATTAAAAAAGGCGAGCGTTCCATTGACATACACAACAATTCCATCATCTCGCAAAAAATTACAAATAAAGTTGGTTATCCTAACCAAATTCGTAATATTTATCGTTTTTCTATAATAATAAGTAGGATATTTATTGTCCGCATCCGGACCCCATTTATTCGTTGTTGCTTCATCGCCTTCGCCATAACCAAATTCTGCGTTTCCTGAAAGCCAGTGGCTATCATCATAAGTTATGCCTTGCCATATTGTTCCCAAATCTACTCCCTCATCATTGTATTTCCAGACATCGTTCTTGCTTATCAAAGTTACAAATGATGAATCCGGTGTCCTAACTTTTTCCGCAATCAAAGCAAGATTGAAACTTACATCACTACTCTCCGCACTGCACTGGTGGATTTCAACGGCTATAACATTCTGCCCCTCAATAAATAAACTCTTACTAATGCTTGTAGTGAACCATTGGGTTTCTTCTACATCACCAACCGTATTTGCGTAAGTAGAATAAGTTATTTGAGTTGTCCCTTCCGGAAAATTATTAAAAAAGGCAAGCGTTCCATTGATATAAACAACAATTCCATCATCTCGCAGAAAATTGCAGACAATACTTGATATATTAGCTAAATCTGTAACATTTATCGTCTTCCTATAATAATATGTGGTGTATTTGTTAGTTGCATCAAGTCCCCATTTATTTGTTGTTGCTTCATCGCCTTCGCCATAACCAAATTCTGCGTTTCCTGAAAGCCAGTGGCTATCATCATAAGTTAAACCTCGCCATTCCGTTCCTAAATCCACACCATCATCATTGTATTTCCAGATATCGTTCGTGCTTATCAAAGTTACAAACGATGAATCTGCTCCAAATGATATGAACGTGCACAAAAACAACAATAGAAAAGTTGATAAAACTATTCTGTATGTTGTCTGTTTAATATTTCCCTTTTTCAAACAACCTACTCCGCAAACTATATTTGTTCTATACATATTTATCACTGGGGTTATGTTATTTAAATTGTCATTGTTCAAGATTTGACGCTACAATTATTTTTTTAGTTCATTAATTTTATTTTATATTAGCAAAACAGTATAAAACTATTAAAGTATTGACCAACAAAATGTCTTTATCAATATCAAAATTGAGAACACTATAACAAACTTTTACTTCACACATATCTACAACACTCTAACAATCAATATCTTATGCATTTTCATCTAACATTATTAATTCACATATTGATTAATTAACCAGCATAATCTTTGCCATATAATATATAATAAATTGGTAAATTCAAAAATAATTAAGCCCAAGATAATAAATCGGTAATAAACTTAGGACATAACAATTAAAAAACAGATGTAATTATAAGATGAAATGATATCCTGTCATAAATAAAAATAATCCACAAAAGTATAAATCAAGCAACGATGAATTATTTATAAATCCAAACTTCCGTCTACGATTAAGAAATGTTAAATGCCTTTTTTAAAGTTTTAATACTTTTAGGAACTGCGGTTTCGGGTTTTTCTTTTCCTTCAAATTCAATAGATACAAAACCGGAATAATTGGCTTTTGCGAGGATATTGGCTATCCGTTTGTAGTCAAGGTCAAGTGTGTACCACTCGCCGCCACCATAGTAAGTTTTAGCCTGAACAAAGACGGTCTTCGGCGCAACAACCTCCAGTTTATCATAAGGGTTTTCAAGAAAGTTCCCTGTATCCATTAAGATACCAAGCCATTGTGATTTGATTGCGCCAATGATTTTTAATAATCCTTCGGGTGAGCGAGTCAATCCCCAGTGATTTTCAAGGGCAAGCATAACGCCGTAACGTTCGGCGTCCGGAAGGCATTTTTCAATGGAATCAATGCACCATTTGAAGCCATCTTCTTCGGTATAGCCCGCTAAAACTGGTTCAATGCCGCGCGCCTTCATTAGTTCGTCAAAATCTGCAATTGTGTTCCAGCGACCGGAGTTCAACCTTATGCAGGGGATTCCGAGTTCGCTTGCAATCTGAATACATTTTTTGGTGTGTTCAATCTGTTGGTTTCTAATGTTGATATCGGGGGAAACAAAATTTTGGTGGATTGAAAGGCAAACGAAAGATACACCATTCAATAGGGCGCACCGTTTCAACTGGTTCAAATAGGTAATATGTTCAGGTTTCAATGGCTCTTTTTCAGGAATGTCCATCTGACGGTGTAAAATATCAACGCCAGGAACACCTAATTCTGACACCTTTTCTACCACCGATTCGATTGAAACTTTTGGCGGACGGAAATGCCAGTAAGAATAAGTGGAGACGGCAAGCGAGATGTGGGTTTTGCGGTTATGTTCAGCAGAGTTTAAATTGTCAAATGCCGTTGCTGTTGATAAAGCGGCAACAGATTTAAAGAACGTTCGTCTTGTGGTTTTCATATTTGAAAATTAAAACAGACCAACTGCTATTTTACAATCAAACAAATATGGGTTTAATATTTTCTTCTTAACTTTTTAATCGTTTCAGAAATTACTGGTGAGGCTGGGAAATTGCTGGTGTCGGAGTCTAATAAGTTCTTAATAGTTTTCCAACCATTTGAACCTTGACTTTGAATCGGCGTGGCATCTGTAATTCTGCCTTCATTTAGCCATTCAATAATTTTTGTCCCCGACACAGGACCGTAAACGCGGTTGTCGCTGCCGATTATCTTATATAATTGTTCTTTTACGATGTTTTTCGTAAAGTCCACAACAGTTTGTTCAATCAGTTCCGATGGGGTAGTTGCTTCGGGGTGTTCTTGAATTATTTCTTTTGCTTTTGAAGCAAGTTCGCCAATTTTTCCAATTGCTTCGCCGATTTTTGTTTCTGCGACTGTTGTTGAGCCGACTTGAAAATCTTGTATCATACCCATAGTTGCCTGAACCTTCGTAGCCGCAGATTCAAGCGCCGTTGAAAATTGCGAAGATTGAGCGCCAAGAGTTTCGTAGCCATTTACAATCCATTCAATCCTACCGGTGTTTATGTCAAGTAAGAGACCGTGAACCGGAATTTTTGGACTTATAAGCGCGCTTTGCCGTATGAATTGTGTGGCTTTAATTACGTTTTGTCGCTCGCTTGCAAAGAGACCAAAGAACTCAACAAGGTTGTCCGGTAATTTAACACGGTCTATGCCCAAATTTTTAAATTGTTCAGTAATAGACAGAATAGTCGATTTTCCAATAAGACAATCAGTATGTCCGATAACAGCAATTACTTTCCCCTGTTTAACAGCGCAGGCAAGCGCTAACGAACGGGTAGTGCTGCTGAATGGTCCAGTGATGATGTTTCCCGCATTTCGCAGCCAGATAAATTCCTCATCGGAAACGCCGAGGACATTTGGAAAAAGTTTATTCAACCTCGGGTCTATGCAGGTCAAGATAACAATCGGGAGCGAGTCCTTAAATTGAGCAGTGTCAAAATCTACAGAGCTAATCGGGTTTGATGATTCTTTATTTGCCTTAACTATTGCCTCAAAAAGTCTCATCTTGTTTATTTTTCATTAGCTTTAGATTCGGATTTGGCGCCTTCCTGCGGTGGTTGACTTTGCGATTCAATCGCCTTCTTAATTGCCGGTACCTGTTTTATTAATTGTTCCAACTTAACTCCTGTAAGGCTTTCCACTACTGGTGGAACCTGCGCTAATATCTGTGTTATATCGCCTGTAAGTTTGCTTGCGCCGCCACCTGAATTGCCTGAATTAATAATAACAATCTTTTCGGTTTTAGAAAGAGGTTCAGCAACATTTTCTGCCATTTCAGGCAATACCCTTGTAATCATATCCACAACGGCTGCCTCGTTATATTGCTTGAATGACTCGGCTTTAGCGCGCATAGCCTCTGCTGTGGCATGTCCTTGCGCTTCAATTACCGACGCCTCAGCAAGACCGCGCGCTTTGAGTGATTCAGCCTCCGCATAACCGACTGCCTTTGTAACATCTGCGTTTGCTAACCCCTGAGCCTTCGCGACATCTGCGCTGGCAAAACCAGTTGCCTTTGTAGCATTCGCAGCGCCGTTTGCCTCAGTCTCTAATTGATATTTCTTTGCGTTTGCAAGCGTCTCCACTTTGTATCGTTCTGCATCGGCAGGTTTTTGAACATTCGCCTGGAGTTCCTTTTCTTTTCTACGAATTTCCTGTTCTTGTAGTTCAATCTGTTTCTGTTTCTCAATAATATTGACCTGTACCTCTTCGGCTTTTACCAACTGTCCTGTCTTAAATTTTTGCAAGTCATAAGCAAGGTCTGATTCGGCTTTTTTCTGGTTCACCGCTGCTTGATATGCAGCGACATTGACTTGATAATCCCGCTGGGCTTCGGCAATTTTAGAATCAGCGGCATATTTTGCCTCTTGTCCAGCCTGTTGTGCCTGAGCGCTTTTGATTATTGCATCCCTATCTGCTTCTGCCTGAGCAATCTGGGCATCTCGTTTGACCTGCGCAATCCTCGGTTTGCCTAACGCATCAAGGTAGCCCTGGCTGTCACGAATGTCACGGATCGTAAAGCTAACAATAGAAAGCCCCATATTTGCCATATCGCCTGCTGCTACTTCTTGAACCTTTGCGGCAAATGCGTCGCGGTTTTGATAAATTTCTTCAACGCTCAAAGTCCCAAGAATTGCCCTTAAATGTCCTTCGAGGGTCTGTGTTGCAATGTTTTTAATTTCGTCACGTCCTTTGCTCAAAAATTGTTCCGCGGCAGTTGCAATTGAAATATCATCTCCTTTAACTTTTATTTGGGCAACACCGTCCACCTTAACCGGCACACCTTTGCTTGTATAAACTTCGGGTGTTTGCACATCTATTGTTATTAACTCAAGTGAAAGAATATCTACCTTTTCTACTATTGGATAAACGAATGTGCCACCGCCTTTTACTATTCTAAAGCCTCTTACCCGTTCCACACCATCAGGATCTATATATCTATGTTTGCGTCCCGATACAACAAGGACTTCATTCGGTCCTACCTTCGTATAGCGACTTAAAACAATCGCAATGCCCATAATTACGACAATAACAATTATTACCGCCGCAACTATGGCTAACCCTGAACCCGGATTTCCCAGTAATGCAATTATTGTGTTCATAGTATTATTTTTGAATTTTTACGTAAAATTGAGCCCCTACAACTTTTGTTATCTTTACTAAACTTCCATTTGGCACTGCGGCGCCACTCTCTTCTCGAGCAGGCGCGCTATAACGTGAACCGCCGTGAATATAAGTAATTTCCCCTACCCCGTTTTCCGGTATTGGAGTGATAACTGTTGCCTCTTTCCCAATAAGGTCAGCGACCTTTGATTCGCTGGAACTCTGTGTTTCTATAAATATTCTTCTTAAAATTTCCAGGGTGATGCCTGCAACAACAAGTGCGCAAACAATTGCAAGTGGGGCGCTGACGTATGGTTTTTTTGCCCATTCAAATTGCTGGAAAATAATTCCAAAACCTCCAAACGCTGTTATAAACGATGCAATTACTGTTGGACTAAAAATTGATACTCCGGCTCCATCGCTTGAATCCACGCCTGCCTCTGCATGCCCGCCGCTTCCAATATCAGCGGAATCATGACCGCCAATAATGTGTCCAAACAGGATACAGGCAAGCATAAACACAAAACCCGTAAACAGAAAGGTCAAATAAATAAATGTCGTCATTAACTTCGAACTTTAATTTCAACCAGACTACCAATTTTATTACCCCGAGCAAGATTAAAATTGAATTATTTTATGGTGTTAATACAGTATTTGAAAATCACGATCGAAATTATAAACTAACATATCTACATATCAAGATAACTTGATTTTTATTTAAATTAAGTGCAACTTAATCATAATTAAATGGGTAAGAATTATACAATTGCATCTGCCAACGACAGACTGAATGAAATCCTCTCCCGCAGGATTATGATCCTTGATGGCGCTATGGGGACGATGATTCAGGCTCTGGGTTTGAATGAAAGCGATTATCGGGGCGAACAGTTCAAGGATTGGAAACTCGATTTGAAAGGCAACAACGATTTGCTTAATATTACAAGACCCGATGCAATAAAGAAAATTCATCTGGAATATCTTGCCGCCGGCACCGATATCGTCGAGACAAATACATTTAATTCAAATCCAATTTCTCTTGCAGACTATGGAATGGAAGACCTTGCTTATGATTTGAGCAAGGCTGGGGCTGAAATAGCAAAAGACGCAGCGCGGGAATTTATGTTAAAAAATCCGGGACGTATTTGTTTTGTCGCGGGTTCAATAGGTCCCACAAACAAAACCGCTTCCATATCTCCGGATGTTCATAATCCTGCATATCGGGCAGTTAATTTTGATATTCTTGTAGATGCTTACTATAAACAGGTTAGCGGATTAGTAGAAGGCGGCGCTGATATTCTGCTTATTGAAACGGTGTTCGACACCTTAAACGTTAAGGCTGCCCTATATGCAATTGAAAAATATGGAGAGGCTACCGGTTCAAGACCGCCAATAATGGTTTCTTTTACAATTAGCGACAAAAGCGGACGCGTCCTTTCCGGACAAACCGTTGAAGCATTTTGGAATTCAGTGTTCCACGTCGAACTTTTATCAATCGGGCTAAACTGCGGGCTTGGACCGCGGCAGATGAGACAATATATTGAGGAACTTTCTAAAATTGCGTCTGTTTATATAAGTTGTCATCCAAACGCTGGATTGCCAGATGCGTTCGGTACATTTGACGAAACGGCAGAACAAATGTCCGATGAACTTGAAGAATTAGCAAAGTCAGGATGGGTCAACATTGTCGGCGGTTGTTGCGGAACAACGCCGATATATATAAGTGCCATTGCAAGCAAAGTAAAAAAATTTTCACCTCGCCTTCCACTAGAAATTGAACCTTGTTTGCGACTTAGCGGGCTTGAGGCTCTTAATATTAGAAAAGGAATGAATTTTGTAAATATCGGTGAGAGGACTAATGTCGCTGGTTCGCCTAAATTTGCAAAACATATCCTTGCGGGAGAATACGAAGCGGCAATCACTATAGCCCGACAACAGGTTGAAAATGGGGCGCAAATTATTGATGTGAATATGGACGACGCTATGCTTGACGGCGTCAAGGCAATGACTAATTTTTTAAACCTCATCGCATCAGAACCCGATATTGCTAAAGTGCCTGTGATGATTGATTCTTCCCGCTGGGAAGTGATTGAAGCCGGTCTCAAATGTTTGCAGGGAAAAGGGATTGTGAATTCGATTTCATTAAAAGAAGGCGAAGAGAAATTCATAGAACAGGCTAAAATAATTCGCAAACTCGGAGCTGCAATAGTTGTGATGGCTTTTGATGAAGAAGGACAGGCAACCACCTTTGAGCGCAAAATTCAAGTATGCAAACGGGCTTATGATATTTTAGTAAATAAGGCTGAAATTCCGCCCTGGGAAATTATTTTTGACCCAAATGTTTTAACAATCGCGACAGGCTTTGAAGAACATAATAATTATGCCGTTGATTTCATAAACGCAACAAAATGGATAAAAGAAAATCTGCCTTATGCTTATGTAAGCGCGGGCGTTAGCAACATCTCGTTTAGTTTCAGGGGCAACAATGTTGTGCGAGAGGCAATGCATAGCGTATTTTTATACTATGCGATAAAAGCCGGTCTGGATATGGGAATTGTCAATGCCGGTATGCTCGCCGTTTATGAAGAAATCCCCGCTGAATTGCGAGAACTTGTTGAAGATGTCGTATTGAATAGAAGACCCGATGCCACCGAACGGCTTTTGAAATATGCGGAAAAAATCAAACAAAAAAAATCGGAAGAAACCGTTGATGATGAATGGCGAAAATTACCAGTTGAACAACGGCTTGAACACAGTCTTGTCAAAGGGATTGCAGATTTTATAGAACAGGATGTCCTTGAAGCGTTAGAAAAATATAAAAAGCCGATTGACGTTATTGAAGGTCCGTTGATGGCAGGGATGCGGATTGTCGGGGATTTATTCGGCGAAGGAAAAATGTTTCTGCCGCAGGTCGTTAAAACTGCTCGCGTGATGAAAAAAGCGGTAGCCTGCCTTACCCCATATCTTGAAGCGGAAAAAAAGAAAGGCAATCGGAGGCGCGGCAAAATTCTTTTAGCCACTGTAAAAGGAGATGTTCACGACATTGGCAAAAATATCGTTGGTTCGGTTTTGTCTTGTAATAACTACGAAGTGGTTGACTTGGGTGTAATGGTGCCGTGTGATAAAATTCTTGATGCGGCTATTGAACAAAAGGCAGATGTAATCGGTTTGAGCGGGCTTATAACGCCATCGCTTGATGAAATGGCGCACGTTGCTAAGGAGATGGAGCGCCGCGACTTTAAAATTCCATTGCTGATTGGCGGCGCGACTACAAGCAAAGTGCACACTGCCGTAAAGATTTCACCATTCTATAGCAGCCCTGTCGTTTACGTCCCAGATGCATCTCGTGCCGCCCCTGTGTTAAGCAAATTGCTAAACCCGCAAACAAAAGAAAAATATGTTGCTCAAATCAAATCTGACTATGAGAAAACCAGAGAACAATACCAAAAGCCAACTGTTAACTTGTTAAAAATCGAAGAAGCGCGCCATCGTAAGCCTGTCCTTGATTATTCAGACATTCCAGAACCAGAATTTATCGGCGTCAGAAGTTTATCTACTGATTCAAACGATGCAGAAAAAGGCGCGACTAATTTTTCACTCAATGAACTTGTCCCATTTATAGATTGGTCCCCATTTTTCCATGCCTGGGAACTTCGCGGCAGGTATCCATCAATTTTCAATAATGAAAAATATGGCGAACAGGCAAAAAAACTCTTCGAAGACGCAAAAGTATATCTTGAAAAAATAGTTAATGAAAATTTATTTACCGCAAAAGCGGTCTATGGATTTTTTCCGGCTAATTCAGTCGGCGATGATGTTGAGGTGTACTCGGATAAATCTCGCTCAAATATAATTTGCAGATTTCATTTTTTGCGGCAACAAATTCAAAAACCAGAAGGACAATTTAATTATTGTCTGGCGGATTTTATTGCACCAAAAGAGAGTGGAAAAATTGATTTTATCGGCGGATTTGCGGTAACCAGCGGGCATAAGGTCAAAGAACTTGTCGAATCATTAAAGAAAAATCACGAGGATTACCTCGTCGTAATGACGGAAGCCCTTGCTGATAGACTTGCAGAGGCTTTTGCAGAATATTTACATAAACGTGCCCGAATTGAATGGGGGTACGGCAAAAATGAAAGCCTCACAAATGACCAACTAATTGCGGAAGAATATCGCGGAATACGCCCAGCCGCTGGTTATCCAGCCTGCCCAGACCATTCGGAAAAAATTACATTATGGTCTCTTCTTAATGTTGAGAAATACGCTGGAATTCGTCTTACATCTTCCTGCGCAATGATTCCGGCAAGTAGTGTTAGCGGACTTTATTTTGCGCATCCGGAATCAAAATATTTCGCTGTTGGGAAAATTGGCAGAGACCAACTGCTTGATTATCAAAAACGGAAACAACTACCGCTTGCAGAAATTGAAAGATGGCTTTCTATTGCGATGGCGCAAGAATAAAATCGTTTAATAATTTTGTTCAGTAACTTGAAAATTTGCCTGATATTTACCAACAATTTTCAAAGTAACAGTTGCATAACTGCCTGAAATTTCAGCATCGGCTTCAATTGGAAATTCCTGTTTTGTTTCTGCCTTTTTTAATGGTAAGACAATCAATGGAGTTTTTTCTTTTCCATAAACAAGAAGTTCCAAATCACCGTTATCTTTCTTTTTTACCCCGAGCAAACATAGAGCAACCTTTGTTTCAGTGTCCCGATATGTGAATGGGCATATTTGCATCTTATCCAGACCGGTTGGTTCGCCATCTTTTAAAAATGTTATTTTATGAAACCATACCTGACCAACTGGAATTATTTTATTGCCTATGTTATCAAAAGATTCGGCGCTTAACTTACATTCTGGTACAATTAACCCGACATATTCTCCGCTCCTGACGCCCACTGCGCGTTTTACATCGGCGTCTGACGGTATCGGCGAATTTTTGAATAGCGAAAGGTCAAAATTGAGATAAGTGGCTATTCTAACTGCATCACGATGAGAAAAAACTTCCTGCGCCACTAACGTTAAACTCGCCATCATTAAAAACAGCGGAATAATTAATTTTTTCATAAGACTAACTATGTTTCACACTCAGCAATTATTATGTTTTCACAATATTACAAACAACTGACAGGCTCCATACAGTTGGTCATTTACTTATTCCTTAATGATTTGCTTCATAAACTTGAGACTCGCCGCAGTATTTTCATCTGACCCAT
>JAKPVM010000024.1 GCA_029572555.1 Verrucomicrobiota bacterium
CCATTTCTGCTGCAAGCGTAGGTTGATAACCGACGGCGCTTGGTGTTCTTCCAAGCAACGCTGAAATTTCTGACCCTGCTTGCGAGAATCTGAATATGTTATCTATAAACAACAAGACGTCTTGATTGCGTTCATCTCTGAAGTATTCCGTTATTGCAAGGCCTGAAAGCGCAACCCTTAATCTTGCTCCAGGTGGTTCGTTCATCTGACCAAACACAAGAGCAATTTTTGATTCTGCAAGGTTGTCCTGTTTTATAACTTTTGCCTCTGACATTTCATTATAGAGGTCATTGCCTTCACGGGTTCGTTCTCCTACCCCAGCAAAGACTGATACGCCACCGTGCATTTTTGCAATATTATTAATCAATTCCATTATGACCACCGTCTTGCCGACGCCGGCGCCGCCAAATGCGCCAACCTTACCGCCTTTTAAAAATGGGCATATTAAATCTATTACCTTAATACCTGTGGTAAGTATTTGCGGTGTAGTAGATTGTTCAAGCAAAGATGGCGCGGGGCGATGAATTGGGTAAAACTTATCTGTCTTGATTGGACCGCGTTCATCAACAGGCTCGCCAATCACATTCATTACACGGCCCGTCACGGAGTCTCCGACCGGTACTGAAATCGGTTTTCCAGTATCAATGACTTCATATCCTCGTTTCAATCCTTCTGTGGTTGACATTGCGATTGCGCGTATCCAATTATCCCCAAGATGTTGTTGCACCTCAAGGGTCAGTGTTGTCTCGTTGTCATCGGTTTTATAATTAACAATTAAGGCATTATAAATCTCCGGTAATTTTTCATTGAATTCAGCATCAACTACCGGACCTATTACTTGAACTATTTTACCCTTATTCATTTTTAAATTATTGTTTTATTCCATTGCCATTTGAGCAGTGCTTATTTCCAGAAGCTCTGTAGTAATTGCGGACTGTCGCACTTTATTATATTTGATTGTCAATTCTTTTATTAACTCAGTAGCATTGTCCGTTGCGTTCTTCATTGCAATCATTCTTGCGCTGTGTTCGCTTGCCTTTGCTTCAAGTAGTATCTGATAAACTTTAAAATTTAAATAATGTGGTAGCATTGCACCAAGCACCTTTTCAGCGCTCGGTTCAAAGAGGAATTCATACGTAGACTTTTGCAGTTCAATCCCCAATTCTGTTCCGGCAACGTCAGTGGATACCCCTTCTATTTTTTTAACAGGCAAAAATTCCACAACCAGTGGTTTCTGGACGATGGTTGAAACAAAATTGTTAAATAAGATATCGATTCTCACCACTTTTCCCTCTAAAAACAAGTTTTGCGCAAAACGCGATATTGCTCGGGCTTCGGAAAATTGAGGCGAATCTTTGTAATAAAATTCTGCAATGAGTTGCCGTTTTGTTCGTGCTATAAATTGACTGGCTTTTTTGCCTGCTGTGATGAACAGGGTGTTTTGAGTATCAAACTTTGTTACCTCGCGAAAAAGGTTAGCATTTAATGCCCCGCACAACCCTTTGTCAGTACTTATAATGATGACGCACCTTTTGTCGCTACTTCCCGGTTCTAAAAAGGGGTGAGTTAAATCCCCGGTATGTGTGCTGACTTCGGCAATAACCCTATTCATTAATTTTGCATACGGTCTTCCTGATAGTGCTGATTGCTGTGCTCTACGCATCTTTGCAGCCGCTACCATCTGCATTGCGCGTGTGATTTGCGCTGTATTTCTTATTGACCTGATTCGTCTTCGTATGTCGCGATTGCCCGGCATATAAATATTTATTTATAAAAATTCTTAAACTCTTTTATCGCTGTTTTTAATTCATTGGCAGTAACGTCATCTAAAACCTTTTCTATTCTGATTCTATTGAGTAATCCGGGCTTTCTTGTTACGAGATAATCGGTCATTTTATCCTGACAATCTTTGACCTTTTCAACAGGAACATCATCAAAGAATCCATTTTGAACCGCCCATAGAATTGCCGCCTGTATTTCAACCGGAACTGGATGATATTGGGGTTGTTTAAATATTTCAACAATCCTCTTGCCGCGATCTATTTTTGCCTGTGTTGCGGCATCCAAATCAGAGCCAAATTGAGCAAATGCCGCGAGTTCCCTGAATTGCGCAAGGTCAAGTTTAATCCTTCCAGCGACCTGTTTCATTGCTTTAATTTGAGCAGCAGAGCCTACCCGTGAAACAGAAATTCCCACTGAAATTGCCGGTCTAACGCCTTGATAAAATAGGTCAGTTTCAAGGAAAATTTGACCATCCGTGATTGAAATAACATTTGTCGGAATATAAGCTGAAACGTCACCGAGTTGTGTCTCAATTATCGGCAATGCTGTTAAAGACCCGTTCCCGTTTTTCTCGTTCAATCTCGCTGCCCGTTCAAGCAATCTGCTGTGGAGGTAAAACACATCACCGGGATATGCCTCGCGTCCTGATGGTCTTTTTAATATGAGAGAGACCTGGCGATATGCCACGGCGTGTTTAGAGAGGTCATCGTAAATTATGAGGGCATCCATTCCGTTATCCATAAACCACTCACCCATTGCGCAACCGGCAAACGGGGCAAGATACTGGTTTGTGGCAGAATCCGATGCTGCAGCAACAACCACAATTGTGTATGGCATTGCGCCTTCTCGTTCAAGGATATTTAATGTTTGAGCAACACTTGATTGTTTTTGTCCTACAGCGACATAGATACAATAAAGTTTTCTGTATGATTCATCGCCCTTTTCTTCGGCTTCTCGATTGAGTCGTGCATTGTTTATTATTGTATCAATACAAATAGCGGTTTTACCTGTTGAACGGTCTCCAATGATTAGCTCTCTTTGTCCTCTACCGATTGGTATCATAGCGTCAATTGCCATAATACCCGTCTGAACAGGTTGGTTGACGCTACGTCGTTTGATAATGCCCGGTGCAATTTTTTCTACGGGATACGTTGTCTTGTAATTTATAGGACCTTTCCCATCAAGTGGTTGCCCTAATGTATTGACCACCCTGCCGAGTAATCCCATTCCTACTGGAACCTGAAGCAATTTCCCGGTTGTGTACACCTCTTGTCCTTCTTTAATGTGCGTGTAATCACCGAGGATAATTGCGCCGACCTCAGTTTCCTCAAGATTAAGAGCAAGACCAGTTATACCATCTCCAAAGTCAAGCATCTCATTAAGCATTGCATCGTCAAGTCCCTCAATTTTTGCAACGCCATCACTAACTTCGCGTACGATGCCAACATTACGTCGGGTGGCTGTTGTTTTTACAGTTGCTATTTTTTCTTCAATTTCTTTAAGGATGTCGCTCATAGTATTTTAAAATTGTTCCAATAATTCATTGAGTCTTGTTATGATTGTATTGTCATAGACGCTACTACCAACTTTAACCTTCATACCACCGATTAAAGATGGATTTGTGATAAAATTTAATCTTAAATTCTTGCCGTAAAGACGCAGCAGGTTTTCACTGATAGAATTTTTGAGCTCATTATCAATTTCAACTGCAGTCTCAACAATGGCTGTATTTCTACCTATTTCAAGTTTAATTAACCGTTTAAAAAGTTTTAAAATTTGTAAATGACCGCGCGGTTTTTTTTGAATTAACTCTTCCACAGCAAGTCTAATACGATTTTCATCTAAAACATTGTCCACTTTACACAGTCGGAATAATTCCTGAGCCTGACGTTTGATATGTTTTGAGGTCAGCATTGTAATCGCATTATTGTGGGATTAAATTTTTATTTGCTTCTTCAATAAGCAAGCGATGTTCTTCTGTGGTTAGTATCTTTCCGCTAACCTTTGCTGTGGTTTGAACCACGAGCCGCCCGATTTCTTTTCGCAATTCATTCATCATTTTTATCCTGTCTGCGAGCGCTGCTTCTTGGGCTTTTTTAATTATTTGTTCAGCAGTTGCGATTGCCTTTCTTGCCTCTGCCTCCTGTAATTTTGATGCTACCGCTCTTGCTTCTTCAATGAGTTTATTTGCCTCTGAATTTGCCTTTGCCAGAATTTCCTGTCGGGCTACCTCGGTTTTAGCAAGTTCAATTTTTATCTTTTCCGCATTTTCAAGACTTTCGGCTATCCGTTTTCTCCGTTCTTCAAGCATTAACAATATTGGTTTATATGCGAATTTATAAAGTAATGCGGCAACGATTAAAAAGCTGATAACCTGCGCAATGAACTGAGGAAGATTAAGACCAAACTTCTCTGCAGTTTCCCTTGCTGTATCCGCAATAGAACTCGCAGCAAAAAAGAATTCAATATTCATATTTAAAAAAATTCAGT
>JAKPVM010000030.1 GCA_029572555.1 Verrucomicrobiota bacterium
GAAATATTCATTATCTGGTATACAGAATGTAGTTTTGGATTATTCTCTTCCTTTCTATATAACAGAATCAGTATCGGAAGATATTGCCAAACAGGATCACTTTGATATTCCTTTAACCGTTGTCGGAGCGACGGTCAATGTAACAATAATGGACAATGAAGATACAACTCAACGCTTTGTTGAAGGTCCTGTTTTAAGAGGTGTGGGGCAGAATGTGACGATAAGGTGGGTATCTAAAGGGGCAGATTCCTGTCGATGTAGATGTTTAAATCCAAAAAATGAATCAGAAGAAATAAGTTGTGGAAGTGAACCATTAAATCCAGCAGATCCTCCAGATTGTGGAACGGAGTTAGATACAACCTTAGAACATAAAACGATATATAATTTAGTCCGGAGTATTCAATTTAAAGTAACGTGTCCTTCGCCAATTGAATAAAAAAACGCCGTTAGATTTTTCTAACGGCGTTTTATATTAATTCGTCACCAATTACAAGGGATATGCCTTAAGAGTAACAATAGTGCTATCGTTTCTGGAATAAGATATTAAATTTATATCTGATAGTTCATATCTTACTAAACTTCCACCCACATTGATAGAATCTTTTCCAATCCAAGACCATTTGCCATTGCCAATTATTTCACCACTTCCATCAAATACATTGTATCTGCCATCTTTTGTGAAAACATGTCGTTCGGCTTTGACATCATCAGGAATTTTAACATAAACATACCTTCCCTTATACCAGTATTTTGATTCAATCAATCCCCACTTATACCCGCACAAAATATCAGTCCGCGTCGGCTCGGCAACTTTAACCAAAACACTTTGGTTAATATTACTTCCGTCAAGACCGACGGCCACGAAGTGAATTGTCGTATCGGCAACCAATTTGGTAAGAGAAATTGATCCCGTTTTTAAATCCAGGTAATCAACATCATTAACTTTCAACGAAGCCAGGTCTTTACCCTGCCAACTAACGGTAGCCGATTCTTTGTAGGGAATAACAGTGTTGGGAGTAACTGTTACAATTAACTCAGGCTTGGGCTTATCTACCAAAATTGAAACACTCTGGCTAATGGTTGTGCCATCAAAACCCACACCTACAAAACTGTAGGTTGTGTTTTCAATTAAATTATTCAGTGTCATAGAACCAGAATTTAAACTTGACTGATTCTCGCCATTTATTTTCAACGAGGCCAGGTTTTCACCCTGCCAGGTTAAAGTAGCGGAACCATTGTAGGCAACTTGTGTTGGTTTGATTTCAACACGAAGTATGGGCGGATCTATTTCTTCTCTGCAACCTGCCAATATAATGGCGAGCAGAAAAAGAACAATAATGCTTGAAATAATAGATTTTGTTTTCATTTTTCCGGTAATATAATTCCCTGGCGCCTATGTATTTGTCGATACCCAAATTTAAAAAAAAATGTTTTGATTTGTTTCACCATGTTGAAAATTTGACTGACAAACCTTACAAACGACACATCATAACTTTTAGGGGAATGCCAGGTGGCAGAGCCCTGGTCAATCGTGGAGACTCAGAGACTTAGAGACTAAGAGACATAGAGACTCAGGGAATCAGAGACTTAGAGAATCAGAGACTTAGAGAACGAGGGATTAGCAATGAGCAATTAGCAATTAACAATTAACAAGTTGAACTTTTGAACGGCACGTAGTGCCATTGAACCCTTGAACGGCGAAGCCTTTGAACCTTTGAACGAAGAAGGCATTTGAACGCCTAAGCGGAGCCGAAGGCTTTGAACAATTACCAATTACCAATTACCAATTAACAAGTTGAACTTTTGAACGCCGAGGCGAAGCCGAAGGCATTGAACGGCGCAGCCATTGAACCTTGAAAAATTCCGGGCCGGTTCTGCTTGGGGGATTTTTGCGGGCTGAAAGCCCGGCTCAATTCAGC
>JAKPVM010000032.1 GCA_029572555.1 Verrucomicrobiota bacterium
TATTTTGAGGGTTAAGATAGGAGGTGATGGATATAAAATAGCCTGAATTTATCTGGATAATAACAATTTTAGATTGATTTAACGCTGGATTTACCGAGCGTTTATATAATGTTATTGTCTAAATGCAAAATGTGGGATTAAAAAAGATTAAATTTAATGATTGAGGTTTATTTTTTGAGCAAGGCTTTTGCATGTTCTATCGCAGTTTGCGACTTTCCACCGAGCATTCTTGCAAGTTCAAGAATTCGTTCCGACTCTACAAGCCGTTCTATTAAAGTGTATGTTCTTCGGTTTTTTATTTCTTTTTTAACAAGATAATGTGTAGGCGCTTTTGCGGCAACAGATGCAAGATGCGTTATACAGAAAACTTGATGATGTGAACCAATCTGACGCATTTTTTCTCCAACCGCCAGACCTGTCTCCCCACCAATATTTGCGTCAACTTCATCAAACACCAAAAGCGGTATCTTATCCTGTTCGTCAAGGACAGTCTTAACCGCAAGCATAACCCTTGCAAGTTCGCCTGAAGAGGCTATTGAGCGCAACTGCCTTAATGGTTCGCCGAGATTTGGCGAAAACAAAAATTCCACATTATCAAACCCGCTTGACGGAATTTGAGACGAAAAATCCGGTTGTTTATAATCTACTTTAATTTCAAACCGCGACTGCTTGAAGCCAAGGTCAGAAATTTGCCTGCTAATCATTTTCCCAAGTTCAGGCGCCACCTTCTTCCTCACAGAAGAAAGTTTCTCCGCAGCCTTAATTATTGCGGTTTTTATCCTCTCCCTTTCTTCGCTCAACAAAGCCAAATCTTCATTGCGTCTTAACAACCGATTCAATTTTTCCTCTGCCTCTTTCCAGTAATTAATTACATCGGAAAGGTTTTTCCCATATTTTCTTTTTAACGAATTTATCAAATCAAGGCGGGACTCAATCTGTTTCAACTGGTCTTCGTCCAACTCAATTTTTTCTGAATATCTTGACATATCCCTGTTGAATTCCTGAATCTGTTCAATTAAACCGTTATGTATCTGAAAAAGCGGTTCTGTGGAAGGGTCTAAATGGTGGATTTCATTAAGGATTCTCCCCGCGAGATTCAATTTACTATGAACCGAGTCATCGGAGTCAGATACGATTCTCTGAAGTTCCGCGCAAAGTTGAGCCAGTTTTGCTGAATTTGATGCCCTATCGTATTGCGCTTCGAGTTCTTCGTCTTCGCCTTCTTTCAGATTTGCCTTTGAAATCTCACCAACCTGAAACTGCAATAAATCTAATTCCCTCGCAAATGTTTGTTCATCCATCACTAACGACTGAATTTGCGTTTGAACATCCTGATATTTTTTAACAAGGTTCGCATATTCCTCCTGTAATTTTTCGATATCCCCGAATGCATCCAGTAGTTCAAGTTGACAGGCTGGATTTAATAAAGATTGATGTTCATAAGCCCCGTGTATATCAACGAGGAGGTCTCCGATTGTCTTTAATGTTGAAAGGGTTACCGCAGCGCCATTTATAAATTGCCTTGTCGAGCCGGCTGGGGTCAGGATACGTTTAATTATCAACTGTTTTTCCTCACAAGGTTCAATCCCGCAAGATTCAAGCGCAGAATTAATCGTTGCCTCTAAATTTGTAATATCAAACACCGCTTCCACAGAACAGGAATCTGCACCGCTGCGAATCATTGTCCTATCGGCTCTTTCCCCGAGAAGCAACGAGAGCGCGCCAATTAAGATAGATTTACCAGCCCCAGTCTCCCCAGTAATTGCGTTAAACCCGGGCAAAAACTCAATATACGCCTCTTCAACAAGCGCAAAATTTTTTATTCGCAATGTTGATAACATTTTCAACCATTTTGCAGATAGCCTTTTTAAAGTTAAAGAAAAATAATTATCTCTTGCAGGATAAGAAATATTTAGATATTCACAAGTTATGGAAAACCGCGAAGCCTTTGTGGCGCTTAATATGATTGACGGCATTGGACCTGTCAGGTTACGTAAGTTATTAGATGTTTTTGGCGATGCCGTCTCAATTCTACAGGCTCCTGAATCTACTTTATTGCGGGTGAACGGCATCGGTGAAGACCTTGCGAAGTCCATTGCTAACTGGGAAAAAAACATTGACCTTAACGGGGAATTGAAACGGATTGAGGAATTCAAGACGCAAGTTGTCTGCCTCAGCGATGAAGATTATCCGCCCCTCTTGAAACAGATTTATGACCCGCCAATAGTCCTTTATGTAAAAGGCGAAATCCTGACAAAAGATAAAAATGCAATTGCGATAGTCGGTTCTCGGCTTACAACGCATTACGGATTGGAAAGTTCACGAAGGCTTGCATATCAACTCGGGTATGCTGGCGTAACAGTAGTCAGCGGCGGCGCTCGCGGAATTGACACAGCCGCACATCAAGGCGCTTTGAACGGAAAAGGAAGAACCATTTGCGTCCTTGGCACTGGCATCAATGTCGTGTTCCCGCCTGAAAATGCCGAGTTGTTTGAAAAAATCTCCACCTCCGGCGCCGTGATTACGCAATTCCCATTTAACAAACGAGGGGACAAACAGAGTTTTGCTATCCGAAACCGTGTCATTGCCGGAATGACACTTGGCACTGTCGTTGTCGAAGCCAACCTAACAAGCGGCGCTTTAATTACCGCAAACTTTGCAGCCGAATATGGACGTCAGGTCTTTGCAGTCCCCGGACGAATAGATTCGCCACGTAGCAAAGGTTGTCATGATTTGATTAAAAAAGGCGCAAAACTATGCGAAGGGATTGAAGATATTTTAAGCGAGTTTGAATATCTTTTCCCCTCAACCAATATGCTGTCTGAAACCAAACAAACGCCAATGCTCCCGGCAATTGAACTCTCCGAAGGCGAAAAGGCAGTCCTGATGGCGATTGATAGCGAAAACGAATGCACAGTTGACGAAATAATCCAGAAGTGCAGTCTGACTGCATCCGCAGTCTCGGTTGCCCTCTTCAATCTTGAAATAAAACATATCATTAAGCAACTACCGGGAAAATTGTACGTTAAAAATGTTTAACTTTTGACTTTTTAAACGGTTTCTGCAAAATATCTGCGTGAAACTAACTAATCCTTTTTACGAGAAGGTCTGTTCAGAATTGGAAAAAGAACCGCGCCGCTGGTTGATTACAGGCGTCGGCGGGTTCATTGGTTCTAATCTACTTGAAAAACTGCTCGGTCTGGGACAATCGGTAGTCGGGCTTGACAATTTTTCCACAGGAAAAAAGGAAAATCTTACTCAGGTGCAAAATATTGTTGGCGAGAAAAAGTGGAAGAATTTCAATTTCATTGAAGCCGATTTGCGCGACCTTGATGTATGCAGGGCTGTATGCGCTGATGTTGATATTGTGCTTCATCAAGGGGCAATCGGTTCAGTCCCGCGCTCTGTGGAATTTCCCGCCGATTCACACGCATCTAACGCAACTGGCACATTAAACATTTTTATTGCCGCAAAAGAAAAAAAGGTCAAACGGGTAGTCTATGCTTCAAGCAGTTCTGTCTATGGAGACGAACCATCGCTGCCAAAGGTTGAAGACCGCATTGGTAAGCCACTCTCTCCTTATGCGGCAACGAAGTTGTTTAATGAAATTTATGCCGAAATATTTTCGCGATTATACGGGCTTGAACTAATAGGACTCCGCTACTTCAATGTGTTCGGACCTCGTCAGGACCCGGAAGGCGCTTATGCTGCGGTAATACCAAAATGGATTGCCGCAATGTTAAAAAATGAACCCGTCTATATTTATGGCGACGGAGAAACAAGCAGGGACTTTTGTTATATCGCAAATGTGGTCCAAACAAACATCCTTGCAGCCACAACAACCAATAGTTCAGCGATTAATCGGGCTTATAACGTTGCGGTTGGAGAACGGACGACGTTAAATCAATTGTTCGCCACTTTACGGGAGAAACTTTTGAAATCTACGCCCGGTTTAACAATCAATGACCCTATCTATAAAGATTTTAGACCGGGTGATATCCGACATTCACTTGCTGACATTACCCGCGCAAAATCGCTCCTTAACTACCAGCCCACTCATTCAATCGCAGACGGCCTGGACGAGGCGCTGAACTGGTATAAACAAACATTGCTACAATCAAATTAAACGCCGCTTTCAGCAGTTTTTGATGTTTTTATATTTTGTTTGCTATCATAATGTCACCTCTTACGAGGTTCTTTTGTGATGCCAGCATTCTTGCTGGCATTTTTTAACCATCGATAGATGGTGGCAGGATGATAGCAAAGAAATTAACATAAAAGAAAACCACGGCAGTGGTGACAGAGCGATAATTTAAACCCCAATAATGGCTCTGTCACCGCTTTGGGCGGTTTATGATGTTTTGTATTTCCTTTGCTATAATCCTGTCACCTGCTTTCGCAGGTTTTGAATTGTATTTTTCATTTGTTCTTACTGTGAAGAAACCTTATGACAAACCTGTATTTATCTGCGTCTTTAAATATTTGTGAACATCTGCGAGAAATTATCTATTACCTGCTTTCGCAAGTTACGGAACCTATTGATATCATTGTGCTAAATCAAAAATCTTCATCCACAAATTCGATTGTTAACGGTTTGCTAATGATGAATGATTTCACTAAATTTGACATTTCAGCCTGTTTATATTAGTTGTTTTTGATATGTCAGTTTTTAGAATTAACTTGTCTCGTATCCTTTTATTTGGAGGTTATGCGGTAATTTTGTTCATTTTTTGCAATTTAGCGCCTGCTGCTCAACCACTGATTGCAAAGGGACCTTATTTGCAAGCGCCGGGTTCAAATACAATGACAATTATGTGGGAATCGCCAGTAAACGCGCCAGCAAGTCTCTTTTACGGCGAGGGCGCAAACCCAAACACTGTATTGCGGGCAATAAATAGGATAAGATATTCAAGTTCAACAAGTATTTCAAGTGGTAAAATTACCTATTATGTTTATCAGGCAACACTGAATAATCTGGAACCCGGAACAACGTATTCTTACTATGTTCAAATTGGCAACACAAATACGCCGATAAAGAAATTCAGGACTTTTAATTCTGACAAAATAAGATTTATCGCTTATGGCGACACCAGAACAAATCCGGATACTCATAAAAGAATAGCACAGCATTTCAAATCGTTTTCGCCTGATTTTATTTTACACACAGGTGACCTTGTCTCTCACGGTTCAAGATACAATGTCTGGGATAGAGAATTTTTTGCACCGCTTAGAGATGTGATGGATGAAATCCCGTTGTTTCCTGTCATAGGAAACCATGAGGAAAAATCAGCGAATTTTTTCAATTACTTTGGTATGCCTTATAAAAAAAGCTTTTATTCATTTGAGGCGGGACCGGTATTTGTCCTTGCGTTAGATTATCATTATCAAAAAAACTCTGAGGAACAATATAGGTTTGCCGCCCGATCTCTACAATCTACGAAAGCCAAATGGAAGATTGTAATGGTTCATAATCCAATGTTCAATGTCGGAGGGCATATCTCCGGCTGGGGACATAAGTATTATCTCCCGCTTTTTCACAAGACCGGCGTTGACCTTGTGATAGCAGGACACTCCCACATTTATGAACGGTTTTTCCCAATCGCGCCTGAAGGATTAGAAAATAGTTCGCCAATTACACACATAACAACCGGCGGAGGTGGCGCTCCATTGGCAACTTCATCTTATCATCCCGCCCTCGCTGCTTATGCAAGGACAAATCATTTCCTTTTCTTCGAAGCCACATCCTCAAATATTGTCGGCAGATGTTTTGATATTAATGGAATCGAGTTGGACTTTTTCCAAATCGTAAAGCGAGTAGGAAAATATGACCAAAACTACATTGCAAAAGTATTTCCCGAATCATCATTGCGACTTTCATTAGAAGTAGCCACAAATCTCATAGCAAGGGCAGTGGGCATCCCGAAAATGGGTGAGCCTGTTATGATTATGTTTAAAATGATTCCGATTACAGGTTTTTCTAAACCAGTCAAAATGGAAATAGAATTGAGCCCTGTTTCAACTAACTTTTATCAAATCGTCGGCGGTAATTTAACAGTAACTACACCGCCAGTGGGTTCTAAGGAACAAATTGTATGGGTCAAGGTTATGCCAAATCCGGGCGTTATAATAAGGGAAAAAGACCGTGAATTAGATCCACCACTCATATTTCAGGCAAAGGTCAGAGAAGGTAATCTGGAAGCCGTTGCTTATGGAAAAAAGGCTTATATATCAGGGACTGCACAAACAGAAGCGGAAAAACTTGATGAACCAGTTGAAGAACGGTAACATTAATCTATGAAAAGCGTAGCAAAAAAGGTGATAAAATTATCACTTTTAATTTTTTTATTATTACAAATTAGTTTGTTTGCAGCGCAACCTCAAAAACCGAATATCTTGCTGATAATGGCTGATGACCTTGGGTTTTCTGATATTGGCTGTTATGGAGGCGAAATTCATACGGCAAATCTTGACCGACTTGCGGCTGGTGGTTTGCGGTTCACTCAATTTTATAACACCACTCGTTGCTGGCCATCTCGCGGTTCAATCTTGACCGGTTATTATGCGCAACAGATTAGAAGAGATATACTGCCGGGGATTAAATCAGGTTCAAATGGAAAACGCCCCGCCTGGGCAAGATTGCTCCCCGAGATGTTGAAGCAGTTCGGCTATCAAACCTATCACTCCGGTAAATGGCACATTGACGGACCTGTCCTCGCAGGTGGCTTTGATAAATCATATTTGTTAGATGACCATGACCGTCGCTTTTACCCGCGAAAACACTCCCTTGATGATAAACCGTTGCCACCAGTTAAAGAAAACGACGGTTATTATACAGCCAAAGCAGTGGCAAACTATGCGATTGAATTTCTATCCGAACACGAGAAAAATCACAGTAACAAACCGTTCTTCCTATTTCTCGCATTCACAGAACCACATTTCCCAATACAGGCTTTGCCAGAGGACATTGAAATCTACAAAAATCGTTATACGGCTGGCTGGGATGCCTTGCGTCAGGAACGATATATCCGAATTAAAAAACTCGGTATAACAAGTTGTCAATTGCCTGAACTTGAACCCGATGTCTATCCCTCGTGGAATATGACAACGGAAAAAATGGTTGAAGTATTTGGCTCTGGCGAATGCAACAGGGCGGTGCCATTTGATTCACTCACACCCGAACAAAAGGCTTTTCAGCCAATCAAAATGGCAATCCACGCCGCAATGGTTCATCGGATGGATATTGAAATCGGAAGGGTGCTTGAAAAAATCAAATCAATGGGCGTCTTTGATGATACTTTGATATTTTTCCTTTCCGATAACGGCGCCAGCGCTGAAATGATTGTAAGAGGTGATAGGCACGATGCATCAGCACCGCCGGGCTCGGGAAAAACATTTCTATCCATTGGTCCGGGGTGGTCATCAGCCGCAAATACGCCGTTTCGTCTCCATAAATCATGGGTTCACGAAGGCGGAATTTCAACGCCTTTTATAGTCCATTGGGGTAATGCAATTAAAGACAAAGGCAAATTCAGGACCACGCCTGCGCATATCATTGATTTTGTTCCAACAGTTCTTGAAATCATAAGTGGTAGCCAGAAATCGCCGCTGAATTACCCCGATGCCCCGCCACTGCCCGGTAAAAGTCTTCTTCCAGCATTTGAAAAAGATAAGACAATCCGTCGCGAATATCTCTGGTGGTTCCACGAAGGAAATCGAGCAATAAGAGTGGGCGATTGGAAACTCGTCTGCGACCACAAAAAACCGTATGAACTTTACAACATTAAAAAAGATAGGTCTGAATCAAACAACCTTGCCTCAAAATATCCTGGAAAAGTGGCAAAATTAAGCAAAAAATGGGATTATATCTTAAATGAATTCCTTGCTCAGGCTACAAAAAATCTAAAATGAAATTTGTTAAAATATTATTAATTGGGCTATCCTGTCTGATTGGTTGGCGCGCGTCAATGGCTCAACGTTTTGATGCTGCCCGCGTCCACGACCCTTCAACAATTGTCTATGAAAATGGCAAATTTTATGTTTTTCACACTGGTAGAGGGGTTTTGTTCAGGTCATCATCAGATTTAACGAATTGGCAAAGTCCTCGTTCAGTTTTTGAGCAGCCGTTAAGATGGTGGAATGATGTAGTAACAAATTTCAATGGTTTCTTATGGGCGCCGGACATTGATCATTTTAATAACTGCTGGCATTTATATTACAGTGTCTCATCGTGGGGAAAAAACAGGTCTGCTATTGGATTGGCAGTAAACAAGACGCTTGATTCATCTAACAAAGATTATAAGTGGGAAGACAAGGGATTAGTTATTGAATCCCACCGATCAGATAAATTTAACACTATTGACCCAGCAGTCCTCGTTGATGACGATAAAGTATGGCTTGTCTTTGGTTCATACTGGTCCGGGATAAAACTTATTGAACTCAATCCAAAGACTGGCAAACGAATGGACGCCCAGATTTATTCTCTCGCTTCAGCACCTGAAATTGAGGCTCCATTTATTTATAAACGGGACGGATATTATTATTTGTTTGTGAATTTTGGTTTATGTTGTCGCGGGATAAACAGCACCTACAATATACGGGTTGGCAGGAGCAAAGACGTAAGAGGACCTTATTTAGACGCCGATGGCAAGGATATGCAAAACGGTGGTGGAACACTTTTTCTTGAAACTTATAAAAACCGTATTGGACCCGGTCATTCAGGCATCTTTAAACACAATGGGGTAGAATATTTTTCATACCATTATTATGACGCAAACAATAATGGACGCCCTCGCTTGATGATTCAACAAATCCAATGGAACAATAACGGCTTCCCTGTAATTTTGCAGGAAAAATAAAAATAAACTGAAAATATTTTAATTATAAGCAAGCCTTGAAAATCTTATTCTCCTAACGTAACCGATATCGCTTTCTACAATGATAATATTGCCTTCACAGTCAAGTGTGACCCAGCGAACTTTTGTTATCTTTTTTACCGACGGATTATAAAACCAAACTCCCTCGCCACGGGGCGGGACATTGGAGGAATCACCATTCACCCACAAATGGATTATACCGGCGGGGTCAACATACCAGATGCGGTTGCCCGGACTATGTTCACAGATAAAATAACCGTTGTTTGGCAAAAACCAGATTCCACGCGGGCGATTCAAACCGGTTGATGTGGCGAGATAGCCTTCTCCTCCGCCAGTAGTTGTTCCATTGCCGGCAATTGTAATCAGGCTTCCTCCTGCTGTTAACTTATAAACCCGATGAGTATTCCTATCGGTTATATAAAGATCGCCGGTGCTTTCATTCCCTAATATATTTGCAAGGTCAGAAAATCCACTCCTTACAAGGACAACTCCACCGGTTGGCGTCCATTTATAAATTGCGCTTGTTGCCGAAAAATATATTTCTGACTCGTCGCTTTTGACCCATAGCCCTCTGTCTATACTCGCTGTGGTCGTGAAGATAGTAGTCATAATCCCATTGGTATCCACCCGTCTGACCTTTTTGTTGTATTTATCAAGGATATAAAATGTCCCGTCTTTACCCATCCAACCGCCATTTGGGAGATATAGATTGAGGTTCGTTGCATAATCAGGTCCATCGCCGTTGAACCCCCGCACGTGTGTTCCCGCAAATGTGTAAATCAGTCCATTAGTTGTAATTTTCAAAACCGAATCACTCCCTTCATCAACAAGGATTATGTTGTTGTAAGGGTCAGGAAAAGCAATGTGAGGTCGAGAAAGCGTTGCGTTTGTTGCCGGACCGCCTTCAAACTGCGGTTTCCAATAATTGACCCGGTCCTGACCACCAGTGGAGGTGTACATTCCTGCAATTGTTTCAAAAATACCGTAAGAATAAACAAGGTTAGTAAAATGATTTGGAGAATTTGTTGATATATCAACAATCGTAAGACGATAATACTTGTTCGATGAATCAAAAACGAGGCTTGCACAATCAACAACATTCGTCGAAAAATAGTTCTTCCCGATTCGCCAGCTTTGCGGCAGATTATCCTTTGATTCAACAGTCACAACCCCAACCGCAAACGGATTTTGCCAGTAGATTGCACCGTTTTTGTCAATTGAGTGGATTTTGAATTCCTGAGAAAGACAAATGGACAGAGAAATAAATAGTACAGCTCCCACCACAATTTGGCGGAGATAACTGGCTTTAATTGATTTCATATAATAGCCTTTGACAGCGGTTAATCACCGAACAACTTTTTCAGTTTTTCACGAGCCGCCTCTTCGCGCTTTTGCTGTTCCAGATTTGGTTTATAAACTCGTTTAGCAAATTCGAAATACTCACAGAAATTGGCAAGTTCTTTCTCCTGAACAGGGTCAGCCCTTTTATCTTTGCACTGATAAGCAACATTGGGATCGTAGTTTATGCAGTTAAGACAAACCCTGAGGTCTGCTCCACATTGCGGGCAGGTTTCAGACCTGCCGGGTTGACCGGGCAATTTATATTCCCATCCACATTTATAACAATGACGGGTCATATTAAATTATAATTAGCAGATTATTTTTAAACTGTTATCAAAATTATCTGCTATTTCTCTATTACCCAGATGTTTTTATAAAACACAGGATTGCCGTGTCCCTGAAGTTGAATTGGTCCACCGTTCGGGTTTTCCTTTTTGCCGCCGCCTGTTGGACCTTTCAGTTCAAGATTTTCGTGAATAACAACGCCGTTATGTTTTATAGTAACAACTGCGTTTTTAATCTTTTTCCCGGTTTCATCGTATTTTGCCGCGGTAAAATCAATGTCGTAAGTTTGCCATACAATCGGCGGGAAACACATATTTACAAGCGGTTTCGCCTGAGTATAAATTCCACCGCACTCATTATCTTCGCCTTTCAACCCAAAACTATCCAGGACCTGAACTTCGTATCTATCCTGTAAATAGACACCGCTATTTCCCCTCTCCTGTCCGCGCGCTGTTGGTCTAAATGGGAGCAAAAATTCAAGGTGGACAAAGAAGTTTGTAAAACTACGTTTAGTCTTGCAACCTGCTGCGAGCAATTTTCTGCCTAACTCATCAAAATGTCCGCCGTTCCACGCATCGCAATTGGAACCATCAAACAGGACAATTGCGTTTGCTGGCGGTTTTTGTCCGAGCGTTGGACTAACCCGATTTGTCTTTGTCATTGTAATAGTTTGCCCCGCATCTGTCTTAATATTAATAACGTTATTGGCGAGAGAATATGTCCAGCCATTCTGTTTATTGGTAAAGAGTATTGCGCCGGAGTCAGACCGTCTGCCTTCAATTTCTGTCTTCGGCGATTTATCCCAGCCTGCGCCGGGAAGTCCACCTTTATAAATGACCATTCTAAACCTATCATTTCCCAGCGCAATAACCTGCGCGCCTTCCGACTTGTTCACATATTCGCCCTGGTCTTTATAATCCTGTCCTGAGGTTTCAGGCGTAAGATAGGTAGGTGGCGGTGGCGGTTTTGGCTTTTGTTGTTGGGCGCCGCCAGCAGTTGGCGTTTGAGCAGCAGCGCTAAAACCTAAAAATGCAATCAAACCAATTGTTGTAATTGCTGTTTTCATATTTCCTTTATATGACGGTATTTGCGTTGTTTTATTCATTGTTTTTCAGATAACGGATTCTAATATTTCTCAATGCGCCTGTTGTTGACCATGTGGAAAATCCAAATGGCTGGCTTAGTTCAATATCGCCGGGACGCAATGAAATCTTTTTATCTGTATGAACAACATCAATGATTTTTTCCTCATTTATCCAGGCTTCGATTTTCTTTTTCGTTACCCGGACCCGGAATTTATACCACTTGCCGTTTTCAAAGTTCATAAATTTAGAAGTCTCATTTTCTGAGGCGTCCATATCATTGAGGCTTGAAATCCCGACCGTCCCGCCGCCCCATCCGCCAACGATAAAAGTGCAGGGATTGGTATTAACTAAAAATGTCAGGCTTGCAAAAAAATCCGTTCCTTCAACACGCATTGCCTCATATTCAACCTCGTAGTTCATAGTGGGCGGTTCATTTGTCCACTTGATACCTGTCATATAACCCATTTGAAGGATAATCTGCCCATCTTTAACTTTGACCTCGCCTTTGCCGGCGTAATTTATTTCCTGCCAGCCATAAAGAGTCCTTCCATCAAAAAGCGGTTCCCATTCAGTAAACTTTAAATTCGCTTCCTCTTGCTGTTGTTTTTTTGTCTCTGGTTGAGTCTGTTTTGCGGTTTGTTTCTCAGTTTGCTTTTGCGTGTCAGCAGTAATTGCCGCCTTTGGTTTTGTGGTAGAATCAGAGCTCGTTTTCCCACAACAACCACCCAAAAAACATATAGATAGTACCAGCGCTACACATTCCGCAATCAATCTCATCGTTTTCATACATTATATTTCTTATCACTTTTATCAGCTA
>JAKPVM010000033.1 GCA_029572555.1 Verrucomicrobiota bacterium
AAATTTATTGTTATCAGTTGGGTTGGCATTACATAGTGAATGAAAATGGAACGCTGATTTGCACAGATGAAACAGATTTACAGGATTGGAACAAGGAAAAGAAATTTAACAAGGATACACAGGATATACAGGATAAAAAATCGTATTCTTGTATCTTGTATCCTTGGATCTTATAAAACATCCTGTCCATCCTGTCCATCCGTGTTAAATAAAAATTATATCCTGTTCATCTGCGTCATCAACGTTCTTCCCTTCCCCTCCACAGCAGATGAAACAGATTTACTGGATTGATAAGGATTAAATCAACTAATCTTCAACAGTTCTCGCCTCAATAATTCAAAGGCTTGTTGAGATGTAACTTGTTTAAAAGTCAATCTATCGTAAGGATTGAAATTGCGTTTTGCCACAGTTCCATTTTTACAGCTTAATCCGATATATACAGTGCCGACTGGTTTTTCTGGTGAACCGCCGCTTGGTCCTGCAATTCCTGTCAAGGAGACTGCAAAATCGGTTTTTGCCAATTTTCTTAAACCGTCAGCCATTTCTTTTGCAACCTGTTCGCTTACAGCGCCGAACTTATTCAACGATTCTTCCTTTACGCCAAGCACTTTCATCTTTGCATCGTTGGCATAAGAAACTATCCCGCCCCAGAATACTTCGGAGGCACCGGGCACATTTGTTATTCGGTGTGATACAAATCCGCCTGTGCAAGATTCTGCAAATGAAACGGTCAGTCCTTTCTTCTTTAATATCTCAACAATAACGGCTTCAAGCGTCTGATTACCTTCGCCATAAATATATTCGCCGATGCTTTCACGGATAATCTGTTCAGCCTGATTTACAATTTTATGAGCGTCATTTCCAAAAGCCTCAAGTCTTAAATCCACCTCCCCTACCCTTGCGCAATAGCCAAGGATTAGACCGTTCTTTTCACACGGCTTCAACTTTTCCCCAACGATTTCTTCAACCTTTGATTCGCCGATTCCAGTGGTTTTTATAATTTTAGAAACAAAATATGGAGGTGGTACTTTTTCTTTTAACAATGGAATGACCTGATTTTCAAACATTGGATATAACTCTCGTGGAGGTCCTGGCAACATTATTAGTAACACCTTGCGAGGCTGATGAGACGCTTTTACCATTGCTTCAATCACAATACCGGGCGCTGTCCCAAATTGATTTTGTAAAACCGTAGCGCATTCGGGGACATAAGCCTGGATTTTCGTGCTTTCAGGCTGATGCCGTTTTCTTAAAGCAAAATAGTTTTTGATTTGTTCTGCGACATTTTCATCATAGATAAGTTTGCGCCCGAATATCTCAGCAATAACATCACGAGTCCTATCATCGGAAGTAGGTCCTAAACCACCTGTTGTAATTATTACATCGGCGCGATTAATAGAATCCAGCACAGCAGTTTTAATATCTTCTGCTGTATCAGAAGTTGTAATCTGACGGCTAACGCGATACCCGAGTTGAAACAATTTATTACATAACCATTGTTGGTGAGTGTTTAAAACCGAACCGCTCAACAATTCGGAGCCGGTGTTAATTATTTCTATCGTCATTCTGCAAATTTATAGCCGTTTTATCTTCCTGTTTTAGGGTAGACTTAATGAAATACTGATTAAGTTTTATCCCCGTATTTGATATGGTTATTAGGGTCCAACCGGGTTTTTGTTTGCCTTTTGGCAATCCAAATGCCACAGGATGCGTGGTGTAATACAGGACATTATTATAATTATTTGTTAACGGTTTATGTAAATGGGCTGAAAAAACGGCTGAAACACCGGCTTGTTGAAATAATCCAAAAAGACGAAATCGCTGAGCAGGTTCTAAATTCCAGTATTCTCCACCTTTTTCTTCCGGCTTCTTTTGAAATAGTGGGTGATGGAGGAAGAACAAAACTGGTTTATCAGACTTTTTGCCTAACTCATTATCAAGGAACTGCCACATCGTCTTCTCCTTACCTAATCCACTCCCAAATAGAGGAGAATTAGCGCCAATCAACCGGACACCGTAGACTTCATCTGCGAACCACGACTTCCCAATTTTTTGATGAAAATCAATAAGCCTTTTGAAAGTAATCTCATTCTTATTTTTCCCTATTTTTTTATTGCCAATATCGTGGTTGCCAGGAACTACTCTCACAGGCGAATTAAACCTTTTCGTAAGCCTTTTAAAATCCGCATATTCAACCGCTGTCCCGTCTTCTGTTAAATCACCCGCAACCACAATGAAATCGACGCCCGCGGAATTAACCTGCTCAATAACTTTTTCATAATTGTATTGATAAAGCGCCTGATTTGTCCCCCGATTGATATGAACGTCGGAGACCAGCGCAATTTTTACAGCGCGCGTTAGATTACTTAAAACCTCAATTTCTCCGCAATGTGAAGCATAAGAAAAGAAAAACAATAGTAACCCGTTAAATATCAATCCAAGCCATTTCATAGTTTGTAAATATGAAGCATAATCCGATTAGTGTAAAGTATTTGTATCGGTAAAAAGCCTAAATAAATTGACATTAACATTAAAAACAGTTCATATATATCTATGATTAAAAATCAAACCTCAATTTTCTTTGGACTATGCTAAAAGCTGGAATAATAGGATTGCCAAATGTCGGAAAATCTACGCTTTTTAATGCGGTTACTCGTTCACATAAAGCGCCGGCGGAGAACTATCCATTCTGCACAATAGAACCAAATTTAGCTGTTGTCCAGGTACCGGATGAAAGACTTGCTAAAATCGCCGCTGTTGTAAAGGTAAACACCTTAATCCCAACCGCTATTGAATTGGTTGACATTGCCGGACTTGTAAAAAATGCCTCTAAAGGCGAGGGACTTGGGAACAAATTCTTAAGTCATATTCGTGAAGTGGACGCCATCATCCACGTCGTAAGATGTTTTGAAGACCCTGATATTGCACATATTCCGGGAAACATTGACCCAATAAGAGATATTGAAATTGTGAACTATGAATTGATAATGGCTGACCTTGAAATGCTGCATAAACGGCGAGAACGGATATCAAAGGAAGTCAAGCATGGAACAAAAAATGCCGTCATTGAAGATACAATCCTTCAAAGAATCGAATCACACCTTAATTCTGGAAAGCCGGTTTCAACCTGTCATTTGACTAATGAAGAGAAGGAGATAATCAAAGAATGCTGGTTTTTGACTGATAAACCCACAATATTCGTTGCCAACCTGAAAGAGTCTTCAATTTCCAGCGGCTTTGACGACCCGTATGCGGCAAAAGTAAAAGAATACGCCCAAACGCATTATGGCTGTGATACAATTGTAGTCAGCGCTCAATTGGAGAGCGAACTCGGAGATTTACCACCCCAAGAAGCAATGCAATATTTAAATGAACTCGGCATAAATGAATCAAGTTTAGATGCACTTATCCGGACAACCTATCGCCTGCTTGGTCTGTGCACATTTTTTACATTCAACGATAAAGAAGTTCACGCATGGACTGTCCGCGCGGGAACACACGCTGCAAAAGCCGCCGGCAAAATCCACTCCGATTTTGAACGCGGATTCATCAAGGCTGAAATTGTAAAATGGGATAAGTTCGTTGAAGCCGGTTCAGTGGCTAACGCCCGTGACAAAGGTTATTATAAAATTGAAGGACGCGATTATGAGGTAAAGGACGGAGATATAATCTTGTTCAAGTTCAATGTCTGATTTTTATGCGCTAAACACGGGTTTGATTATAATTTCAATTATGTTAGTGTTTAATGATTATGCCAGATGCAGTTCATAAAAAGTTAGAAAAAATAAACCTGCGACGCCCCGACATTATGGAAACTGTTCAAGCGCAGGTGATGTCTCATTATAGAAGCGAACTTGTAGAAAAATTGCGCGCACGCGGGCACCAAATAGTTGTTCCCGGAAAAATTACCATAAAACTCGCAAAGGAATTCGGATTCTGTTACGGCGTAGAAAGGGCTATTGATTTAGCTTATGCCGCAAGAGGTGTCTTTCCAGACCAACCAATTTATATACTCGGCGAAATAATTCATAATCCGGAAGTCAATGACCAGATTCGCGCAATGGGAATTAAATTTTTAACAGGCAGCGAAAAAAATGCCGATATCAACGACCTTAAAGAAGGCGACATAGTTATTATCCCTGCGTTCGGAACTGATATCAAGACTATGGAGCAACTCAAGGCTAAGGGCGTACGGTTCGTCGATACAACCTGCGGCGATGTAATGAGCGTATGGAAGAGGGTCAGACAATATGCAAGCGAATCCGTAACAAGTATCATTCACGGCAAATCCTGGCATGAGGAAACCAAAGCCACAAGTTCACGCGCTATGGCAAATGGGGAAGGACATTATCTTGTCTTATTCACCCTGATTGAAACTGATTATGTATGTAATTACATAGTTAATGGCGGCGATAAAAAAGAGTTCCTTGAAAAGTTTAAAGGCGCTTATTCTGACGGGTTTGATCCCGATTTGCATTTGCAAAAAATTGGTGTTGCAAACCAGACAACAATGCTCCGCGGAGAAACCGAAGAGGTGCAACGTCGTTTAAGAACAGCAATGGCAAAAAAATATGGCGAGGAAAATTTAAATCTTCATTTCAGATTTTTTGATACAATTTGCGGCGCAACCCAGGATAGGCAGGACGCCCTTCAACAATTACTAAATGAACCATTAAATTTGCTCATCGTCATTGGCGGCTACAATTCATCAAACACCTCGCACCTTGCCGAGATGGGCGAGGCAAAATTGCCAACCTATTTTATAAAAAATGCATCTAAAATCGTCTCCGATAAAATAATCATACATTACAACCAGCATCTACAAAAAGAGGTGCAAACGGAAAACTGGCTTCCACAAAGGGAATCAGTAGTTGGCATTACCGCAGGCGCCTCCTGCCCAAATAATTTAATTGAGGAGGTTATCGTCAAACTTTTAGAGTTAAAGGGAATAAATGCAAATGAAGTTTTAAGGGATTAAATCTACAATGCCAATTACTCGCCAGCAACTTGAAGAACGGGAACAACTAATACTTGCTACTTATGCGCAATTCAGTTCTCAAACCCGTGGACGAAAGTATTCCGAACCACCGCCAGAATTACGAACTCATTTTCAGCGCGATAGAGACCGCGTGATACATTCACGGGCATTTCGCAGGCTTGAATATAAAACACAAGTTTTCTTGAACGGCACAGGCGACCATCTGCGAACCCGCCTGACTCATACAATGGAAGTAGCAGCCATTTCAAGAAACATTGCCCGAGCGCTTAAACTAAATGAAGATTTAGCCGAAACTATCGCCCTTGCACATGACCTTGGTCATTCGCCTTTTGGACATAATGGCGAAAAAGCCCTAAACGAACTGATGAAAGACCACGGCGGCTTTGAACATAATTTGCAAAGCCTGAGAATCGTTGAATTATTAGAGCAAAAATACCCGTCTTTTCCGGGACTTAATTTAACATGGGAAGTCAGAGAAGGTCTGGCTAAACACAGTTCAGCTTACGACAATCCCCCACTAAAATTAGATGACAACCACAAATTCCCTTCATTAGAAGCCCAGGTCGCAAACATTGCAGATGAAGTCGCATATTATAGCCACGACCTTGACGATGGTCTTGAAACCGGTTTGTTAAATGAAGATAAGTTAAAAAAAGAGGTCAAAATATTCGCTGATACTTATAAATCTGTTCGGAAACAATTCCCCAATCTATCCGATGAATCCAGACGCCATTTCATAATCCGCTGTATCATTGACCGCGAAGTAAATGAAATTGTAGAGACAACAGAATGCCTAATAAAAGAATCAGGAATAAAATATTCAGACGATGTAAGAAGACATAAAATAGGACTCGCTCAATATAGTGAAAAACTTGCAAAGTTTAATATAGAGTTGAGGAATTATCTATACCAAAATCTTTACTTTAACCCTGAGGTTCACGAACCGAACAAACGAGCAGTCCGAATGCTTGAACAATTGTTTAATTACTACCTTGAACATCGGCAGGATATCTCCAAACAATTAAAGGCAAGGGCGCGAAAAGATGGATGGCATCGCGTAATCTGTGATTATGTATCGGGAATGACCGACCGCTATGCTATCGCAGAGTACCAGCGAATCTTTGAACTGAAATTGCCTTACTAATAAAAATTGTAAAAAAACAATTTATTTAACAATACTATATTAAATTGACATATTAATCCATTTTCATTAGTTAATAAAAGTTATGAAAAATAGAACTTCAATTCTGTCAGGACTATACATAACCACATTGTTATGTATAAGCGCTATTGCCGATGATTGGCAATGTTACAGGGGACCAAATCACGATGGTATTTCCAAAGAAACAGGATGGATTAGCAATTGGCAAGGTTCTCCCAAAACATTATGGAAAGCAGAAATTGGTACGGGCTTTTGCACAGTTTCAGTAAGCAAGGGTAAAGTCTATACAATGGGTAACCAAAATGATACAGATACTGTTTTTTGCTTTGATGAAAACACAGGAGAATTGAAATGGAAATATTCCTATCCTTGCAAATTAGCGCCGGATAGTTTTGAAGGCGGTCCGACTGCTACACCGACAGTTGACGGCAATAAGGTCTATACATTTAGTAGATTTGCACACCTAAATATGCTTGATGCGGAAACAGGTAAATTAATTTGGAGCAAGAATTTGATGGATGAAGTCGGCGCTGCTCGTCCGCAATGGGGTTTCGCAAGTTCAGCTCTTATTCTTAATGACCTTTTGTTATTGAACTTTGGCGAAGCCGGCACAGCGCTTGATAAAAATACCGGAAAAGTCATCTGGAGCAATGGCAAGGGGGCATCCGGTTATGCAACGCCAGTCCCATTCTCTACTGGAACAATAAATGCAGTAGCTATTTTCGGCGCAAAAACTTTGTCCGCAGTAAATATTACCGATGGGAAAAAACTATGGGATGTTGAGTGGCGTACAAGTTATGATGTTAATGCCGCAGACCCATTAATTTTTGGAAACCAAATCTTTATTTCATCCGGGTATAATCGCGGTTGCGCTGTATTTGAGTTCCAAAATAATGAACTTAAAAAATTATGGGAAAATAAAAATATGCGAAATCATTATGCAACCTGTGTCTATTACAATGGCTATATTTATGGTTTTGATGGAAATGCTGGCGGTGGCGACTTGCGTTGTATTGACCCCACAACAGGTCAAGTTAAGTGGAATCAAACCGGTCTAAAACCCGGTGGACTTATGATTGCAGATGGTAAAATAGTTGCCCTTGCAGATGGCGGTAAATTATTAATTGCTGATGCGTCTCCGAACGGATATAAAGAACTCTCCTCCTATCAAGTCCTTACTGGAAAATGCTGGACAATGCCTGTTCTTGCGAATGGCAAAATATTTTGCAGAAACGCCCGCGGAAACCTCGTCTGCCTTGATGTAAGAAAGTAAAAAGTTTGATAGAACCAAATCTATTGTATTGTTTTTATTTTCGCGGGAATTAGATTAACAGGCCCGATTAATCCTGCATCAACTAATTCCCAGTTTGAAGCATCGAATGGTTTGTAGTTTATGTTGACAATATTAATATCGTTAAAATATTTCCACTGAACCTTACGTCTGTCCATATCCCGTATCCTATTTGCCGCGAGTGTTGTAGCCTCAACTTCTAATATGTTGTCTGATGGCTTTAGCCCGGTACAAACTAATCTGAACGGTTTTGTATAAACTGTTCCTAATTCTTTTCCATTCAATTTTGCCTTAGCGCTCTGGCAAACCTCGCCTAAATCTATAAACCAGCCGTCAGCCGTTTTCTGGTTATTAAGGTTGAATTTTATTGTATATTTTACAGTGCCAGAAAATCTCTTACAATCATCGCCATCAAATTGTGTTATTGATGTTAAATTAGTAATCGTTTTTGAAGGGGGCAACATAGGACCACCCTCAATAAATTCAACTTTCCATTCTCCATTAATGGGAATTTTATCGGATGTTAAATCCCAGAATTTGTATGAAGGACCAGAAACTTTTGTATTTTTAAATAGCCGTAAAATGCACGACTCTAATGGCTCTAATTCAAGATAAACATAAGTAGTATTATTGCTCTCTTTCAATTGTGCAATTCCGCTTTCTCCATTATAAGGATTCATTAATACAGCCGATTGAACCTTCCAACCCGTATCATACCAACCTCTTATAACTTTGTCCGAGTGATTAACCAGAAACGAATAAAAACCCCATTCGGTCTCCCTTGCAACATATTCCAATGTCCCTGTCTCTTTAATAAAATGCGGTGTTATTTTAGTATTTTGAATTGCTGATGACATTTCACCGACATAAATCTTTCCATTATTGACATTTGCTATTTTTAAGTTTGGCGTAAAATCTCTTAACGATATTTGTTTCAGCAATTTTTGAAAATTACCTCTTCTTTTTTGAAGGTCATAAAAGCCCGGAACATCAGCAGGCAATTTTTCAAAAATGATTGTAGCGCCTTCTGACGCAAGTCGAATGATTTCCTTCAAAGTTGAATCAGTCATATAATCGCATTCAGGGATAATAAGAACCTGATATTTTGCATTACCTTCGGAAATTATGCTGTCTTTGGAATATTTCAACCTTTTTAATTGTCTGTCTGAAATATAATCAAAGCTGAATCCACTTGGCCAGAGATACGTTGCGACTTTGCTAACTTTTATATCATCAAACCAGTTCAATCCGTGAATTGTAAAATGCGGAAGCAACCCATCTAATTTTTGCCATACATCGTAAAATGGATAATACAAAAGAATATCATTGCATGGTTTGCCAGATTGTAAGATTGACTGACAACGGGAGATATATTGAGAAAGCGCAGAGACATCTCTCCAAATAGGATTACGCGGATTAAGCTGCGTTGATGCGTAAAACACCCATCCGGGCCAGGGGGCTTCATCAGGAGAATAACAGGTCCCGTGGAAAATAATATGGTTCACTCCGGACACAAACATTTGGTCAATAAGTTCTTTAATATCCATCAACCTTTCATTAAAATGTTCTTTGAGCCACGTTCCGGTTTCTGCGGATGTTAATTGTTTTCCCGAAATATGAGCGGATGACGAAGCAAGTTTTGAAATTAATACATTACGGTCTCGGTAAAACATCTCTGTCTCCGGAATATCTGCGAGTGCATATAAATCAAGCAGATTTGCAGGAGAACCGTGAGCCTCATTTCGGGTTAGCAACCCTTTTTTATGTGACCATTCAATCCAAAGTGGAATTGATTCTTCGATCATTATATCTGAGACAGTTTCCCGATAATCTGTTATAATTCTTTTTGAAATTTCTCCGTTAATATGTCTGAAAAAATATGGTAGATATTCCTGCAATTTATACCCTTTTCGTTTAAAAAATTTCTCTAAAAAATCTGGCGACCAATCAGAGCGGTATTCATAAGAATCGTGATAAACGGCGCGTGGTAAAGCGCCTTTATAATCAGCATTATCAAACCATTTAAGGTAATTAGAAACTGCGTGCGGGTAGATTAAATTCAGCATATAGCCCTCACCACCTGGCGCCGGTCGTTTCACTTTTTGACCTGACGGCTGTTGCCATAAAGCATAAACCGTCCAATCTCCTTGTCCCGGCTGCCATTCTATTGAACCATCATCCTTTAACATCTGTGTTAAATCCACACATTTTCCATCTTTATCATAAGCCATAATTGCCTGAATCTTCTGCTTATTATACCTTGCGCTAAATTTATTGCGGGCATTGACTAAATTTGTGCGGAAAAACACCCTTGCGTTTGCATCCTCATCGCTGAGGGTCGGACCACCGAAACACCAGCCTGTCCCTAATGTCATATCTATTTGAAGACCAAGTTCTTTTGCCTTATTAACTGTGAAATCTAACATCTTGAGCCATTCCGGTGAGAGGTATTTGATATACTTATTCTCCCAGCCTTTTGCCCCATAAATCGGGACAATATGAACGCCACCCCAACCTGCCTTTTGCAATGTGGTCAATTCGCCGGCTATGTTTTTTTCATCCACAGCGCTACCCATCCACCACCAATAAGACCATGGTTTTGAATTAATTGATGGTTCAATCCATAAAAAAGGGTCCTTTGAAAAAGCGCTATCATTACTTTCCGAACCAGATGACAAGAATAAGGAAGATAGGACTAACGCCGATACACCTATAAAATATTTTAGTCTAATTTTTGCAATTTGCGAGTTCACTCACTGTATAATAGCAAATATAATTATCCAATTGAAGCCAATTGTTTCTGTCCATTGGTAAGAAAGTCCAGGTACAACATAACTTGTTCTTTCATATCCGGGCGTCTAACAATTGCATCGATAAGACCATGCTCAACCAAAAACTCAGCGGTTTGGAAACCCGGTGGCAGTTCGGCTTGAGTTGTATCTTTTATAACACGGGGACCGGCAAAACCAATCATTGCCTCAGGTTCAGCAATTATCAAATCACCAAGACTTGCATAACTCGCCATTACTCCGGCATAAGTAGGATTTGTTAAAACGCTAATATAAGGAAGTCTCTGCTTTGCATGATATGCAAGGGCGCCGCTTGTTTTTACCATCTGCATTAAGCTAAACATCCCCTCATACATTCTGGCGCCGCCGCTTGTTGAAATGATAATCACCGGAAGACCGCGGTCTGTTGCTATTTCAACCAAACGGGTCAACTTTTCTCCGACGACAGATCCCATTGAACCGCCAAGAAAACTAAAATCCATTACGCCAAGTGCAACTTTAAAATTCCCTATATTTCCAATTCCACAAACTACCGCGTCTTTAAGTCCGGTTTTTTTCTGGTTAGATTCAAGTTTTGACTTGTAGGTAGCAACACCGGTGAACCCGAGTATATCCACACTTGTCATATCGGCATCTATCTCTTCAAATGTACAAGTTTCAACAAGTGAATGGATACGTTCACGAGCGCCTATTGGAAAATGATAATCGCATTTAGGACAAACTTTTAAATTTTCATCAAGGTCGCTATCATAAATCATAGAGGAACATCGGGGGCATTTTGTCCACAACCCCTCCGGGATTTCTTTTTTGCGAGCCCCCGTGGATACTATTTTAGGCTTACGAATTACGGGCGCATCCGTGTTTGGTTTTACGGTTGTGTTTTCTTCGCCGTTATTATTTTCTTTTTGTACTAAAATGCTTTTTTTATTAAATGATGTGGTGCTCATCTGTTATCCTCTTGCAAATGTCCATACATCAATTTTAGCCACACCTGCCCGACGCAGCATACGGGAACACTCATTTACAGTGGAGCCTGTTGTCATAACATCATCGATTAAAATTATCTTTTTACCTTTTAACCAACCAATTTTATCTTTCACGGCAAATGCATTTTTAACATTCTCGCTGCGCTTTGTCCTATCGCGTGTCGTTTGAGTCTCTGTATATTTGATTCTTTTAAGGACTTTTTTGTTCACAGGAATTTTAGTTGCCTTAGAAATAAAATTAGATAACCGTTCAGCCTGATTAAAACCTCTTTCGTAATATTTAACAAAATGTAACGGAACGGGTATGATTGAATCCCATTCATCGGGGTTCAAATCTTTTTGCACAGTTGTTATTAAAATATCAGCTAACATTGGCTCTATCCACAATGCGCTTCTATATTTATACAGATGTACTGCCTTTTTAATAATGCCTTCATATTCAACCGCTGACCGCGCATGGTCAAAATAAATCTTTGAAATTTTGCAATCAGCGCAAATAAACCTGACAGTTATTGAACCGCTAAACGGCTTTCCACACCTCTCACAAAAAGGTGGCTCAATATGCTTAATATTATTTTTGCACCTTTTACAAACATAGCCTTCTTTTGTGGTCGCAATTTCTTTCTCACAAAATTGACAGATATTAGGATAGATTAATCCTACTAAATCTTCAAGTAATGATTTTAGCCAATTTAGTTTAATCCTGAACATCAAAGACTTTTAAATTCAATTTTTTAGATTTCAAGATGGATATAAAAGAGAGCAAAAGTATAAAAAACACAATCCAACCATCTATTAACTTACTGCTGCCAAAGAACCATTGATTGGCGTCGGGATTAAATACTGCAAAAAATTTATAAGTTTTAAGCCAAAAAACCCACCCTGCGTGTGTTCCAATTGAAAAATAGATATTCCCGGTAAGTTTGTAAAATAAACCAAGTATTGTTCCGACCATAAAAAGGTTAAAAAAACCGGGTATAAGAGTATTGAATTCTATAAAACCGCGCATCATCAATCCTAATGTTATAAACCCGGAATACCATTGAACCGAGGATGGGCTCTCTACTCGGGAAAAAAAGTGAACTATTGAATAAATGGCGCTGCTGATAAGAATTGCTGTTATCCAGCCATAGACCTTTTTTAGTGCACCAAGTATCCCGCCTCTAAATAAAGTCTCTTCAAGGATACCTACAACAATTGCAGAAAGAATAGCATTAAACAGATGTTTAAAAATTTCACCTGCGCTTTTTGTTGAGTCAAATTTAATTGCACCAAACCAGTATGCTAATACTATTGGAATTAAAAGAGTTATAAATCCAAATAAAAAACCGTAAAGAAACCTACTTTTATTTTCCTTTATAGATGGCAAGCCAAGATTTTTTAAGCTGTTCATACCGAATGATTTAAACAATGGAATGAGACCAATTATCGCAATAACCATCATACATCGCGTCAAATAACGGCGAAATTGTTTACCCGCAATAGGGGATAAAAAGTCAATGTGATTAGCGCCAATCTGTACAAAATTATATACTAACGGCGCCAAAATGGCGCCCCCAATAAAAACAACTAACAAATAAATAAATAAATTGCGTAAAGGACGCATAAAATTATCTTAACAACATTTTAATCTTTGATAAAAGTTAAAATTATTTTTAATATTGGCACGATAAATGTTAGTAAACACCTTTGTTTAAATGGTTTTTGGCGTTAAAATATTTCCAAATGACAATCTCGGGGATAAACCGGGAAAGTTTGGCCGTTTTTATTTGCACGACTTAATCAATAGCGGAGGAATGGCTTCTTTATGGGTAGCAACTGACCAGGCGGACAATACATATACGCTTCGCCGTCTCCATAGTAGATTGAAATATAATTTAAAGGCTCGTTCGCAATTTCTTCACGGGTGCAAAGTTCTGGCTTCGCTTCCCCCTCATGAAGGGATGGTAAGGTACATAGAACACGGTCGGGCGAAAGGTACTTTATATTTGTTAATGGAATATCTGGAATGTTCAAACCTGAAATTAATGCTCGCTCGCAATGACCCAATTTTCACCGAGAATGTTGCCGCAATCTTGATAGATGCTGCTGTGGCGCTTGAACATCTCCACAACAATGGATATATGCACCTTGATTTCAAGCCAGAAAATATAATTATTACAAGGAGTGGCAGCTTAAAGTTAGTGGATTTTGACCTTGCCCAGCCGATAGTAGGAAAACCCATTAAATTAAAAACCTATCCCGGAACACCAGCATATATGGCGCCGGAACAATTATTAAGAAAAGAGGTGGACCAGCGGACTGACATCTTCGCTTTTGGCGTTACTGCTTATGAGTTGCTTACCTATCAAAAACCATTTCCCGTCGAATCGCCGGCGGAAGTCCTTCAATTACAACTTAATAGACAAAATACTTTTGTTATGCCACGTCAGCTGAATCCGGACATCCCAGCCCCACTTGAAAAAGTTATTTTAAAATGTCTTGAAACTGAACCCGATAAACGTTACCCGATAATGTCCAGCCTTGTTCACGATTTAAAATCTATCCTTTATGTGGAATGAAACTCAAAGATTTTGGTTATTCTAAGAATTGAATTTCAATATATGCAATTGTTATGTTGTCTCTTCCACCTGTCTTGATTGAGATGTCTAATAATTTTTTTACTACTTCTTCTGTGATAGAATTTTTCAGGATAACATCTTCAATTTCTTCATTGCTAACCATATTAGTCAGACCATCGGTGCATAACAAAAACCTCTCGATTTTACCCGGTTTTATAACAAATAAATGAGGTGAAATCTTGTTTAAAACATCGCTCCCACCCAAGGACTGCGTTAAGGTATACGAAAAATAAGACCGATAAAGACCATTTACTTCAAAGCCCTGTTTTTTAAATATCCCGGCAAGGTTGTCGTCAATACTGATTTGTTTGAGTTTTTTATCAACCAATCTGTAAAGACGCGCATCGCCAACATTAAAACCAATTATATTCTCACCATCATAATCAATCCCGGCGACAGTTGTCCCCAATCCGTGCAAGGTGTGTTTTGAATTTCCCATCTTAATCAATTCGCGATTAAGATTTTTTAACGTTTTTTCAATATGTAATAAGCTATAATTGCGAAGCCTGGACAATTTACGCAACACATATTGGCTCGCAATCTCTCCTGCCATTGAACCACCAATCCCATCAGCAACTGCGCAAATCCATCCTCCGGATAACTCGTCACGAGAGTTAATCCATAATTCCTGCCTGTCATAAAAAACCTTGTGAAATAAGAGCATACAATCTTCATTGTTGTCTCGCACACAACCACGGTGGGTAACACCGGAAAAATAAATTGAACACAATGGCTTGTTCATTCTATAAATAATTAGATTAAATTAGCATTGCTGCAACCATTTAACAAAATTTAAATTAAACTAACTTTATTGTCTTGAAAGATAAAATTTAAACTTGATTATATTATGTTATGAAAAAGCAAATAAAACTACAACCCATTATTATTGGAATTATAGCCCTACTTTTGCAAACCGTAGTAAAGGGGGATGTTGTTCTCTCAAAGAATGGTTCTACGCAATATATTATAATAAACGAGGCTGAAAGCACTGCCCCTGAAAAATGGGCGGCAAAAGAGTTGTCGAGGATTCTTACCAAAATAACTGGGGCAGAATTCAAAATTCAGCAATCCGACAACAATACACCTTCAACAATTATTATTGTTGGACGTAGTGCTGTTGCTAAAAAATATTTTTCAGAAGTAAATTTTGATGCCCTTGATTTGGAAGAAGTGGTCATAAAATCTTCTGGCAATAAACTTTTAATCTCCGGTGGTCGCCCCCGAGGAACGATTTACGCCGTAAGTCGGTTTTTACAAACTCAATGCGGTGTAAGATACTGGACGCCGTATTCCGAAAAAATTCCTACCAACCCCAATTTAACTATTAAAGATTTAAACATTAGGGAAAAACCAGCCTTTGAATCTCGAGACCCTTATTGGTATCCAGCCTTTAATTCAGAATGGGCTGTAAGAAATTTCTCAAACAGCCAGAGTGCCCGTATACCAGAGGAACTTGGTGGTTGCATTCGTTATAGAGGATTTGTGCATACGTTTTATCCGCTTGTTCCACCGGACAAATATTTTGAGTCTCACCCTGAATGGTACAGTATGATTGATGGGAAACGGACATATAAAAACGCCCAATTATGTCTTTCAAATAATGAATTGCGCAATTTTGTTGTTGAACGTGTTAAACAATGGATAAAGGAATCGCCGGGTGTATCCATTGTCTCTGTCTCTCAAAATGATTGGCATGGAAACTGCCAATGTCCGGAGTGCAAGAAAATTGACGAGCGAGAAGGTAGCCCATCTGGAAGTCTCCTTGAGTTTGTCAATTATATTGCAGAAAAGATTGAACCTGAATTTCCAAATGTTGCTATTGATACCCTTGCATACCAATATACTCGCAAACCGCCTAAAACTATCACACCGCGAAAAAATGCTATCGTTAGGCTTTGTTCAATTGAATGTAATTTTCGCGAACCACTAAATCATGAATCTAATGCAAAATTCGCAGATGACATCCTTGGCTGGGCAAAGATTTGCAACCGCCTTTATATATGGGATTACACGACGGATTTTGCTCATTATATTCAACCACATCCGAACTGGTTTGTTCTTGGCGAGAATTTAAAATTTTTCCATCAAAACAATGTTAAAGGCGTTTTTGAACAAGGCGCTTATCAGTCTTATGGTTCTGAAATGTCCGAATTGCGCGCATGGGTGTTGGCTCAACTCCTTTACAATCCATATCAAGATGACCGTATTCTAATTAAGGAATTTTTAGACGGTTATTATGGTGCAGCTGCAGATAAGATTAGACAATATATGGATTTGATGTATGCCGCGTCAAAAGGCTACTATCTCTCTTGTTTCTCTAAAACCGAAACGCCATTCCATAACTTTAAGGTCTTGTCTGAAGCAGAAAAATTCTGGCAAGAAGCTGAACAACTTGTTGCAAATGATCCGGAATTATTGGCACGGGTTAGACTTGCGAGATTACCGGTACGGTATGTATGGCTTGTCAGATGGACTCAATTAAGAAAAGAATGCAAAGAATTAGGCGCTAAATGGCCACTGCCAGAATCAAGAAAAGAGGTTGCTAATCAATGGCTTACTGTGGCAAAAGGACTTCCGGGTAAACCGTGGACGCAAGTCAAATTAATCAATGAAAGCGGTGTCACGCCTGATAAATTCATTGAGAGATTTGCTACCGACCCACAGGAAAACTAAAATTCTTTTTTATTGATTTTAAAACTTACGTTGTTAGCATTATATCAATGCGTAATGATTTACAGAAACATTTTAGATGGTTGAAAAAACTATCTGTGTTTATTGCGCTTTCGTATTTAACAATTTTTGTTGCAGCTCATAATCAACAAATTCACTCCTGGTTACATAGCGATGCAAACTCAGTAAACCACACTTGCATCATTACTTTGTTAAATAATGGCAATGTTGACATTACCGAAACAAACGTTACCGAAACAATTAGTTTTCTTATATTGCCAGGATTTCAGATTCCCGCTGATAGTGAGATAGATTCAGACTACATTTTTATCCAATTAACAAGGGGACCACCATCCGCGTAAACTAAATACGGTCTTTTTTGTTTAATATAGAGTCGTAGTTTGAATCCTACGTTCTATATACGTTTTTAACCCAAATATTTTAACCATAAACTAATAAACATAAATTTTAACTAAACCATAAACTTTTTAACTTATGAAAACTAAAATTATCCTTTTATTAATATTGAGTTCGCTTGTTAGTTTAAAATCTGAACAAGCGACAAATGATGTTGAATTACTAAAACAACAATTATTAAAACTTCAGCAAGAATTTGAACAGATACAACGTCAACAACTGCAACAGATTCAATTGCTAAAAGAACGTATCGACAACCTTGAAAAGGTTCAGAGCGTTCAAATTGAAAAGCCAAAACCGCCGCCAGATATAGACTGGAAAAAAGAGGTTACAACTCCAAAAACGCAACCCAATGAAAAGTGGACGCCGACCTCGCCAATACGATTAGTCGGTTCGGGGAACAACTATCTTGACTTGTCACTTGATGCGCTTATGACAGCAGGTTCTTCAACGGCTGATGATGTTGAGGAACTGCAAATGGGTGGGCACGACCCAAAACAAAGGGGATTCACGCTTCAACAATTAGAACTTGTTCTGAGTGGCGCAGTTGACCCGTATTTCACTGGACAGGCAAATTTAGTCTATAATCTTGATTCTTCGGGTGAATCGGATATTGAACTTGAGGAAGTTTATGCAGATACAATGTCATTGCCGTATAATCTTCAAGTCAGGGCTGGACAATTTTACAGCGATTTTGGACGGCTAAATGCGACGCATCCTCATCAATGGAATTTTGTTGATTCACCCCTTGTTAATTCAAGATTATTAGGTGAAGATGGACTTAGAAATCCAGGTGCAAGAATATCGTGGCTAATGCCAGTGCCGTTTTATTCAGAGTTGTTTTTATCGATTCAAAATAGCGGGGGAACAGCAGGAAGTTTTCTCGGCGAAGGTCATCATCATGGTGACGGCGATGAAACACACCTACCTTTTGGAAGACCAAGAACAAAAACAACACTACACACATTTGGCGACCTCTTATTTGTTCCAAGATATGTTGTCTCATTTGATTTAACAAAAGAGCAAACCGTTGCACTTGGCTTATCAAGTGCATTTGGTCCAAACTCATCTGGTTCAGATGCGCGCACTGAAATTTATGGCGCCGATATATTCTGGAAGTGGAAACCACAATCACACCACGGAGGATTTCCGTTTGTTTCATTCCAGAGTGAATTTATGTTAAGACGCTATACCGCAGACCAGTTTGATTGGGATTTGGACTCAGATGGGATTCTTGATCCTGATGAAATGGATTTCAACGACGATAAAATACCTGATTATTTCCCAAAAGAAAAGATTACAGATTATGGGTTTTACTCTGAATTAAACTGGGGATTTAGAAAGGGATGGATTGCCTCCCTAAGGGGTGAATATCTTACAGGGGATAAAAATTATTATGAGCAAATAACTGGCAGAGATGAACACAGGCTTACGCGAAAGCGACTTTCATCAGCGCTTACGTGGTATTTAAGCGAGTTTTCAAAATTACGTTTGCAATATAACTACGACTACAGAGAGTTGATGGGTCCAGACCACTCCGTTTGGCTACAATTTGAATTTATGCTCGGACAACACGCAGCTCACAAATTTTAATAAGAAAGGAATTATACTATGAAAAAATTAAATGCAATTATTTTTACGTTATTGATGGTATTCAGTATAAAGGCTGAGGTATCAAAACTAAATGTGGTGGCAACTTTGCCAGACCTTGGCTCCATTGCTAAGGAGATAGGCGGAGAACGTATCAAACTTACTGTTCTTGCAAATGGAAACGAAGACCCGCATTTTGTTGACCCCAAACCGAGTTTTATAAGGGTGTTAAATCAAGCCAATGTCTTGATAGATAATGGGGCAGAACTTGAAGCCGGCTGGCTACCGCCACTTGTCAATAATGCCAGAAATCCAAAAATTCTTGGTTATTCACCAAACCATATCATCGGTATCACAGGAGTAAAAATGCTTCAAGTTCCTATCGGTAAAATAGACCGTTCAGAAGGCGATGTCCATCCAATGGGTAATCCACACTACCTTTTATCGCCTGATAATTGTCTAATAGTTGCTTCAAACATCACAGAATCATTTTCAAAAATTGACCGACAGGGGGCGCAATTTTATCAAAAAAATCTTGAGAAATTCACACAACGGTTGAACGAAAAAATTATTGAGTGGAAAAAAATGTTGCAACCTTACAAAAGCACGCGGGTTGTTACATATCATAAATCCTTTGATTATTTTATTGATTATTTTGGATTTGAACTTTTTGGGACAATTGAACCAAAACCGGGTATTGAGCCTTCGCCATCTCACATAAACGAACTTATACAAAAGGCGAAAAACAGCGATGTTAAACTTATTATCATCGAACCGAACAGACCTAAAAAAACACCAAATCAACTCGGCAAGACAATCGGCGCAAAAATGGTTATTCTTCCATTAATGCCCGGTGGCGGTGGTTCTCCTGATGACTTTTTTGGCTGGTATGATTACATCGTCAAAACAATCTCTGAATCTCTAAAACAATGAACACAAACACGTTGGTTTCTTTAAAAAATGTTGCCGTCGGATATAACTCCAATGTTATCCTTGACGGGATAGATTTGGAAATTCGACAGGGTGATTTCATAGCCTTGCTTGGACCAAATGGTTGTGGCAAAACAACATTGTTAAAAACCATAGCAGGCATTTTAAAACCGATAAGCGGGGAGATTAATTACTATGATTTTGATGACCTTATCGGTTATGTTCCACAAAGGGAGACGTTGAACCCGGCTTTTTTATTAACGGGTTATGAAGTAGTCTTAATGGGGACTTATGGCAGAGTAAAAGCCGGGCGACCACTTCCACAAAAGGAAAAAGAATTTGCAATAAAATGCCTGAGACTCATTGATTCCGAACAATTAGCTAACAAACCGTTTTTTGAACTTTCAGGCGGACAGAGGCAAAGAATATTAATAGCCCGGGCTCTGGCAATGCGACCAAGACTATTACTTCTTGATGAGCCAACATCAGGGATTGATTCCCCCACAAGCCAGAGCATTATGCAAACACTTCAAACGTTTAACACGGAACAAGGTCTCTCCATTTTACTTGTTATGCATGACATAAATGTTATCAAACATTACGCAAGAGAGATTCTTATTATATACAATAATAAGGTTCACAGGACTGTAATGCAGGACATTACTACTCCGGAAAAAATTGCCACATTGCTCAACATTTCAATTGATTAAAAACTATGAACTCAATAATGGAAATTTTATCGGCTGACTTTTTACTCCGAAATTCGCTATATGTAAGCGTGGCTATTGGATTAATCTGTCCAATAATAGGCGTTTATATCACATTAAGAAAAATGGTGTTTCTGGGTGTTGCGCTGCCGCAAATTTCCTCCTTTGGAATCGCGCTTGTCCTCTCACTCCATATTTGGTTCGGACACGCTGATCCAACACATTTAGGAGAACAAAATATCCTGATGTATGCAGGGGCAATCGGGTTGTCCTTAATTGCAATAATCTGGTTGGCATTTTCCGAAAAACAAAATCAAATTTATTCAGAAAGTCGTCTCGGCGCAGTTTATGCAATCGGACTTGCTGCGAGCATATTAATCCTTGCTAAATGTCCAGTTGCAGAACAAGGCTGGATGAATTTGTTGAAGGGGGAAATCATAGCAGTATCAGATTCAGACTTGTGGTTCACAATATTTGGATTAGGGATAATCATCTTCTGTTTCTGGCGATTTAACAGGGAATTTACACTCGTCTCATTTGACCGTGAAATGGCAATTACTTTAAAAAAGAATGTCCTTTTCTGGGATTTATTGCTCTTTCTGTTAATCGGCGCAACAATTGCCATAGCAGTATTAGTAGTGGGACCACTTGTCGCATTTGGGTTTATAATAATTCCACCTTTAATTTCTCGCGGATTAGTGAAAAGTATGCGTGGATTTATATTTTTCTCGTCTTTAATTGGCGGAGTTTGCGCCTTTTTGGGTTTTATACTTGCGTATAAATATGATTTACCTGTCGGCGCTCTGGATGTAACACTGCTTGGTATAATTTTAATTTTAACATTTTTATTTAAGGATATTTTTAAACTATTTATTGGTCTGAGGAAAAAATTAAACCGCTTTTAAACATACTTTTTATCTGAGTTTGAATTATAAAAATAAACAGCAGAAAGTTTTAGATTAAACCATTATCAAAATATTTTTTCACTATCATCCCATAATTGATAAAAATCAAATCCTGCCCCCCTGATTTTTCAGGGGTTTTTAATGCATTTTTAACAATCACTTTTAGAAATTTTATCCCTTTTTTCCTCAATCATTAGCAAACAAATAACAATTGGATATATGGGTGGATATTTGTTGAATTGACACAATAATATAAACAGCTTCGTTAATCTGCAAAAGCAGTTAATATTAAAATTTCTCGCAAATATTTAAAACAGTGATAAACGCGTATTTATCACAGGGA
>JAKPVM010000043.1 GCA_029572555.1 Verrucomicrobiota bacterium
AACCAATAAAAATTGTATTTTTAGGTGAATATTTGTTAGGGTTGCAAAAATGGTATAACACATTCTACAACCTGCGAAAGCAGGTGGCAGGATTATAGCAATAGCAATACAAAAACATCATAAACCGCTGAAAGCGGTGACAGAACCATTATTGGATTTCCAAATTATCGCTCTGACACCCCTAACGGGGTTTTTCCTCTGTATTAATGTCCATGCTATAATCCTGCCACTCCTTATGGAGTTTCATAATGGCAGCCTTCGGCTGATTGATATTTTACGGACAAAATGTTTTTCGCAATATTAATTGTCAAAATTATGGATATATATTTATTGTATGCTAATGCAATATCTGTGCTAATGATTCAAATAAAGCTAGCACTTTTTATTTTTGTTATGGGATGGCTGTGATATATTTTTTATTTTACCCACTGATGACCTATCGTTATAAGCCTATAATACCCTCATGTTTGGTAACTAAAAAACAATAATGTTACAAAATATTTTTAACCTTTTCCAGTTTCATATCGTCTATTTTAATTAGAGTATTATGAATGTGGGAAAAGCTAAGATGCTACGGGAATGGCGCAGTGATTTAAAAACTGCGGGGTTTACTCTTATAGAATTGCTTGTGTAAGCAATTTGAGGCAGGTGACTATTGCGTTCAAACTCTGGGCGGATGACAACGGTGGTTATTATCCTTGGTGGATTGATGAAACGAATGGTGGCACAAAGTTGTTATTAGAGGCATGGCAGCATTATTCTATTGTATCAAACGAATTCAGCACACCGCGAATTCTTATTTGTCCAAGCGATACGGTGGTTAAAAAGCCAGCCACTGATTGGAGCGATGACCCAAACAGAGGATTTATCGGTCTAAAAGATAAAGCATTAAGTTATTTCTTTGCCTCCGAAGCAAGAGATATCTTACCTCAACATCACCTCGCAGGGGATAGAAGCCTAAAAGGACGCGATGGCGCTACTTGTGGCGTTGTGAATATTCAGGGTGTAATAACAATGGCAAGTCCGGAGGTTGGTGAATGGGATTTTGAACTTCACCAACGCGCAGGAAATATTGCAGTGGTTGACGGCAGTGTCAGACAACTCAATTACGCCGGATTAACCCAATTTCTGTTAAATACAGGAGATACTAACCTCTCAAATTGTATCCTTAAACCGTGGTAGCAGTCTAACAACACACCGAATAATATTTGTAATCATCTAAAATTGATTAGAGTTTAGGTTTTGATTTAATCTGTTCCTATGGAACTATATGATACGCATTCTCATCTTGATTATCCGGAATTTAACACTGATATAGAAACGGTTATCAAACGGGCTATGGATTCCGGCGTCAGTCGGGTAATTACGGTTGGAACTGATATTGAAAGCAGCCAGGGCGCAATAGCCATTAGTGAACGGTTTGAACAAGTATATGCCGCAATTGGCTGGCATCCATCATCCGCAGAACGCGCCCCAGAAGATATAACAGATGAACTTTTTAGATTAACTTGCCATCCAAAGGTTGTTGCAATAGGCGAGAGCGGACTGGATTTTTATCGCCTCCCATCAAAAGAAAATCCTGAACTTAAACTTAAAGATGAAGCGATTAAAAAAAGAGAGCGAGAACTTTTTATTCAACACCTTAAAGTTGCCGAGAAATCAGGCTTAAATGTGATTATACATCAGCGCGAATCTTTTGCTGATGTCTTTGAAACACTTTCTGAATTTAAATCGGTCAAGGCGGTATTCCATTGCTTTACCGATTCTGATGAAGTTCTACAAAAAATCTTAAATAGCGGATGGATTGTCAGTTACACAGGGATTGTAACATTTAAAAATGCAAGAGATGTTCGGATGGCGGTTAAAAATACACCACTTAATAAGATGATGGTTGAGACCGATTGTCCATTTCTTGCTCCTGTTCCTCATAGGGGAAAAAGGTGTGAACCTGCCTTTGTAAAGTTCACAGCCGAGACTATTGCTGAAATCAAACAATGTTCATTAGAAGAACTCGCACAAATGACCTGTTCGGTTGCAAAAGAATTCTTTAAATTTAACAAATCTTAACTAACCTTTTTCTATGGCTTTTGTCCTTCGACTATAATTTTATACCATCTGTGTTTCGTTCTATTGACTGATTGGCTATTTTATTTTAGTTTCTTTACTATGGTTATAGCGCCATCACTGCTGGCATCTAATTTGGGCAGAATTGCGGATGAGGTCAAACGGGCTGAAAAATCCGGCGCCGATTGGATTCATATAGATATTATGGACGGGCATTTTGTCCCGAATTTAACATTCGGTCCGGACATCGTTAAAGCAATAAGAAGTTGCACAAAGATGTTTCTTGATGTTCATCTTATGTGTTCAAAACCGGAGATATTGCTTGAGCCATTTGCCGAAGCCGGGGCAAATTGTCTAACAGTGCATACTGAACTCGGAGCAGATGCGGAATTGTTATTATATAAAATCCATTCGCTTGGGCTTATGGCAGGACTTGCCATTAATCCGCCGACCACAATGTCAACAACAGAGAACTTTTTAAAGCTTATAGATTTGTTGCTCGTTATGACCGTGAACCCCGGCTACGGTGGACAACCATTTGTTCATGAAACCGTTCCTAAAATATTGCAGGCATACAAATGGCGAGAGGAATTAAATTTATCTTACAGAATCGAAGTGGATGGTGGAATAAATTTCGAAACCGTTGAAGAGGTTGCTAAAGCAGGAGCCGACACCATAGTCAGCGGAACCGGTCTGTTCAAGCAACATAATATGAAGGTGGCAATTAAAAAGATGAGAAAAATTGCTGTTAATTCCGCTCCTAATAACCAGGAAAAATTGGAAAATTCAAAGAAATTCACCTTTGAAAGATTTAGGTAAAAGCGTGTTAGTGAGATTGATTGGATAAAATTAATTTGTGTGGATAAATTATGACTGGTGTTCTGTTATTTCATCACTGAGCCGATATTAGGAATTTATAGTGAGACAAGTTTGCAGAACAAACTGGAAAATATGATAAAACACAGTATAGTATTAATGATAAGGACAAAAATGGTTGAATTATGCAAAGGATTTTAATAGTTCTGACTCTAATTCTTGCATTAGAATTTTATCTTGGGGCAGCAGAAATCCACAATGCCGCGGAAAACGGCGATTTAGAGAGTGTAAAAAAACTCGTTTCTGCTGACCCCAAATTAGTTGATACCCCGGATAGAGAAGGCAAAACACCGCTTCATTATGCGGCGGCAAAAGGGCATTTGAACGTTGTTAAGTGGTTAGTCCAGAAAGGTGCAAATGTTAACGCCAGAAACAGTAGCGGGATAACACCGCTTTATCTGGCAAAAGGCTTTGGGAAAAAAGATATAGTCCAATTTCTTGAACAGCACGGCGGAACAGCCGAGATTGTAAAACCACAAAGGCAAATTACTAAAACGCCAATTACAGGCATACGATCACCATCAACGATTGTCTCTCCAATTAGAACATCTGTCGTTCCTATAATTGAGGCTGTTAAAACAACTAATATTGAACAGATTGTGGCAATATTGAAGGTCGCACCTGATTCGGTTAATGCAAGAAATCCATCTCAATTTACACCTTTGCATTTTGCTGCGGAACTTGGCTCGTTGGAAGTTGCGAAATTTTTAATAGAAAACGGCGCAGATGTGAACGCTAATGGCGAAAACGGTTCTACACCATTGCATCAAGCCGTGTTAAAACATAATACAAACATTGTTACTTTGCTTATTTCAAAAAAGGCTGATGTCAATGCGCAGACCACAGCAAAAATTACCCCGTTAATGCTTGCCTGCGGGATAGCTTATGATTACGAGATTGCGCGAATTTTAATTGAATCCGGAGCTGACGTGAATATAAAAGACCAATTCGGGAACACGGCGCTTTCATTTGCAGCTTCTTATCCTGATGAAAGCAAATTATCTCAATTGCTAATAAAATCCGGCGCCGATGTTAATGTCCGCGATTTAATAACAGGCTTTACACCGCTTCATCACGCCGCTTTAAGAGATAACGCAACGGTAGCGCAGATGCTCATAAAGGCAGGCGCAAATGTAAATGCTGCTACAACTGAAAATGATACTCCCTTGTTAATTGCCCGATTTGAACACGCAACAAAGGTCGAAAACGTTTTGTTGCAAAATGGAGGTAAAGAACCGCAGTACCGAAAGTTAACAGAAATTGAACAAAGTTTGATTAATTATTACAGAAAATATTATGAGACAATTTTGAAAGGCGATGCCAGTGAAATCCGAAAACATATTTTATTAAACCGCCCTTTAAAAGCCGATGTTGACAGGGTGTTTTTAAAAAATGCCGATGTAGCATGGGAACTTATCCAAAAGACATCGCGAGATGAAGATGTTGCTTGGGCTTCTGTGGCAAAAAACCCAGACATTAAGACCCAAATGGTCGAAATATTAAGAGGCGACGCCAGACCGGGTGATTATTATATTCTTTTAACTGATGCAATGAGCAATGCGGTGCGTTTAGCAAAAGAACGCGGATTTATTTCAAAAGATGTCCCCGTTCTCTCCTTGAAAATCAGACGCAGAGGCGAGACAACACTCGTCGGAGAATATTATTTTGTGAACAATAAATGGATGCAAATGCCGCCATTGAATATGGTTTTTCCTGACCTCCGATAATCTTGCATAAATTTAGAATCAGTTATATTTTAATATCAGTAGAATTTTAAAAAATTAATATGGAGAGGGAACTATGAATCTGTTTGAAGCAATAGAAAAAAGATGTTCAGTAAGAAAATATAAACCAATTCCTGTTGAAGCAGAAAAACTAAATAAAATCTATGATGCCATTAACAAGGCACCGTCAGCAGGAAATTTGCAGGCTTATCAGGTATACACTGTTACCAATAGTGAAATTAAGCAGAAACTGTCAAAGGCTGCTCTCGGTCAGGAGTCTTTGATTCAGGCTCCTATATTGCTGATATTTTGTGCAGTTCCAGCCCGTTCAAAGAAATATGGGAAAAGAGGTGAAACTCTTTATTGTATTCAAGATGCGACAATTGCCACAGCCTATGCCCAGCTTGCCGCAACGGCTCTTGGACTTGCAACTTGTTGGGTGGGCGCCTTTGATGAGTCAGAGGTTATAAAAGCACTGAAACTTCCTATTGGGCACAGACCAGTTGCAATTCTGCCTATTGGCTACGCCAATGAAACACCAGAACAAACAACAAGAATGGCTTTAAAAAATTTAATTAAAGGGATTTAAGCAGAAAGGGAAAATAGATGAATGTTATTAAAGCGATAAACAAACGGCAATCCATACGGGCTTATCAGCAAAAAGAAGTTGAACCCGAAAAACTTGAAGCAATTTTATCAGCGGCGAACCGAGCACCTTCGGCAGGAAATCTGCAGGCATATCAAATTTACGTAATCAGAAAAGAGGAAATGAAACAAAAACTTGCGGAGGCGGCAGCCGGTCAAAATTTTCTTGCTCAGGCGCCTGTTGTGCTTGTCTTTTGTTCAGTTCCGGAGAGGTCAAAAGAAAAATACGGAGAAAAATCCGTAGTCTATGCAATGCAAGATGCCTGCGCTGCTGTCTGCAACGTAATGTTAGCCGCTGTTGAATTAGGACTTGGTACTTGCTGGGTAGATGCTGTAATAGAGACACTTGCCGCAAAAGCAATTAACGCAAAAAATGGGCATATCCCAGAGGTTATTTTGCCTATCGGCTATCCTGCGGAAAAACCGCCATACACGACACGAAGAGAACTTTCTGACATTGTGACCGAAGTTTAACTATCGGCAAAAAGACCGACAATTTAACATATTTTAAGATTGCGTTACTGGATAGGGATTAGGATAATTAATTTATGCGCGTATCTGCTTTGCTAATAATATCATTAATTGGCAATCTGATACTCGGTGTAGCGCTGATATTGAATTTGCGCCAATCACCGAATGTCCGCGCTGTTGTTAAACCATCGGCTTCACAAAATGTTTTAACCCAACAAGTGATAAAGGCGCGGGCTGTTGTTAAAACTAATGTTTTAAAAGAACAATTTTCCTGGCAGCAAATTGAAGCCGCAGATTACCCCACTTATATTGCTAACCTTCGCGCCGTCGGTTGTCCTGAACCCACAATCAGGGATATTATAATCGCCGATGTTAATCACCTGTATGCGCGAAAAAGAATCACTGAAAAACCAGCAGTCAACGACCAGTGGTGGAAAAGCGACCCCGATTCAGCCTCTGCCGATGCCGAACAGAAGAGATTTGAGGCTCTTGAACGAGAACGAAGGGCGTTGTTGACTCAACTATTAGGTCCAAACTGGGATGAAGAAGAGAATTTTGAAAAAAGTTCCACCGCAGTATCAGGGCTTGTTTTATCAGGGCCAATTTTAAGCAAATTATCCCCTCAAACAGTGGAGGCTTTAAACGCAAGCTATCAAAAAATGAAGGACGCTTACCAACGACATCTGTCGTCGCGACGGATGGCAGGTCTAAGCGAAGACCCGGTTGAAGTGGCGCGGATAAGAAAGGAATTCCGTTCAGAGATAGAGAGGATACTGACCCCCGAACAACTTGAAGAATTTTTGCTTCGGTATTCGCATATAAGTTCGCAACTCCGTCAACGTTCACAAGCATTGAACCTTACTCCACAAGAGTTCA
>JAKPVM010000071.1 GCA_029572555.1 Verrucomicrobiota bacterium
TGATTCAACCGGCCATTTGCCACGATATCTTTTGCGGTATGATAAACTAAGTAAGTTTTGATTCCCATTTCGTGGGCAGTGATCAACATGGGGTTCCAATAATTTTGACGTGGAACATTTACTAAAATTGCATCTGTCGGGTTATTGGAAAAATATTTCCGCCATGCGGTACGATCAGAACTCTTATATAAATAATTTTCCATATGGCCGGCAATTTTCATGCAGAAATTAGATAATGATATGCCGTGCGCAAGGATGGTTTCCAATTTTTGTAACAAGGACTGGCGCCAATTTTTCGCGGTCTTGCGTCCATATTGCCAGGTACTGCTTCCTTGACGAGCACGTCGAATATTAAATGCCTTGTCAAGGATTATGGACATCTCGTTGGCCAAGAATGGTGTCTTTACCGGCAGCATTGGAATCAGTTCAAACGTTTCGGGAAGTTGAGCCCTGAGATCAGGGTCAATTATTTTTGTCATGATCGTAATGGACCAATCATTCTCACTCATCAATGAAAATAAGCCAGCGTGAACAAATTGGCGTACTTCAGAGCCCATGATAAATATTGACAGCAATTTTTTCATCAAATTAATTATCCCCGCCAGACTCACTTTGATCTCTGAGCGATGGATCTTGCTGGCAAGCTAACTCAAAGCTCTCCATGCGCTCACCATCCTGATACATACTATCGTAATAAATATACCTGAAACTGCCATGGTAATTGATAATTTTTGCGGGAATGCCACCGACTACCGCTCTATCTGGAACATCATGAGTAACAACAGCATTTGCTCCAATTGCTGCATCATTCCCAATTTTTACCGGCCCAAATATCTTGGCCCCCGGACCAACAAAAACACGGTTACCAATCTCTGGAGATCCTGCTTTCTCATTTTTACGACCAAACCCAATAATAACCTGATTGCCCAGATTGCAATTATCACCAATTTTCACACCACCGTTAATTAATATTGGTCCATAATGAGCTAGATATAAACCCTTTCCAATTCTTGCCCCAACCGGCAGGGAAATCATTGTTAGTATCTGGATGATCTTAACACCCACATGGTAAAACAAAGCTACGGGGAAGCGGGTAATACGGCTTTTACTTGTTTTAATATATAAATAGCTGAATACTCGAAAAAAAGATGTCGCCCAAAATGACTGATAAAAAAGAATGATTCTCCAGGCACTTTTTGTTCCAGTCGCCTTATATCGCAACAAATCAGATTTTAGCAATCGGATTAATTCATTAAAATTCATTTTCATTCACTTCTTACTGTCAAGTTAACCCCATAAAAGTCAATCGGCAAACTAAATAACCAACCGAAAAAACTGATTGGCGCTGTTCTCAATGCCCAAATTGGCACGGTCGTTCATAAGTGCGGATTGACCATACTCCGAGATTTGTTTTGGATCCATAAGGATCTGGCGCAGTTGTTCGGTAAATTGCAATATGTTTCCAG
>JAKPVM010000064.1 GCA_029572555.1 Verrucomicrobiota bacterium
TTTTATGAAGGTATCCAGCTGCAACATGATTATTCATCAGTTTTTTTTAACAGAGCTATGGCTTACTCCTCTCTGCGACAATACCAACCGGCCATCGAAGACTATAATAAAGCCATCCTGATGAATTCTGATTTCGCCGAAGCTTATAACAACAGGGGAAGAATTTATGGCCAACTTGGGCAGTACCAACTGGCTATTGACGATTTCAACAAAGTCATTGATATTAACCCTGAACATGAAAAAGCTTATAATAATAGAGGACTGGCGTTTAATGCACTTCGTCAATACCAGAATGCTTTTAAAGACTTTACCACAGCAATAAAACTAAAGCCGGATTACGCCAATGCCTACAATAACAGAGCTTTCTCCTATCTAAAAATTGGGAGCACTGAACTTGCCTGTGCCGATGCAAAAAAAGCATGTTCACTGGGCAATTGTTTGACACTGCAAGCTACCAGCTTATGCCGCTAATGAAATATTATTCTAATATAAAATTAATGGAGATTATCACGTAGACGAATATTCTTTAAAAATCAATTCAGCAAAATATAAATGGAAACGGCTTATGGCAAATAAAATAAATATCGATCCCGATAAACAGAAATGTATAGTTTATATCATTCTCACTTTAACTACTCTTGCCGTTTACTGGCAGGTCAGTAAATTTGATTTCATCAATGTCGATGATTTTACTTTTATAACCGACAACCGATATGTACCATTAGGGATCACGCTGGAAGGCATTCGGTGGGCATTCAGTACAACCTATGCGGGTTTCTGGCATCCTTTGACTTGGCTGTCTTTCATGTTGGATTACCAAGTCTATGGTCTTAATGCCAGCGGTTATCATATTACGAACCTTATTTTTCATATCCTGAGCGCCCTTCTCCTCTTCTGGCTGTTCAATCGCATGACAAAAGAAATATGGAAGAGCGCTTTTATTGCGGCGTTTTTTTCTCTTCATCCCCACCAATTGGAATCGGTTGCCTGGATTGCCGAACGCAAAGATGTTTTGAGCGTTTTCTTCTGGATGCTCACTTTATGTTTTTATGTTTATTATACGGAAAAACCCGCTATTAAAAGATATTTGCTTGTTCTTTTTTGCTTTGCCTGTGGGCTTATGAGCAAATCAATGGTTGTAACTCTGCCTGTTATCATGATTCTTCTGGATTATTGGCCACTAAAACGTTTTGAATCAAAAACAAGCAACTGGTTTTTTTGGCAACTAAAGGAGAAAATACCTTTATTCATCTTATCGGCTGTTTTTTCCATTATTACTCTCTCTATTTGGCATGATCCATCCTCCGGACAGGATTTCCCGATGGCTTCTCGTATTGCCAATGCGCCGGTCGTTTTTATAACTTATCTCGGGAAAATTGTTTGGCCGCATAACATGCATTTTTTTCATTATTTTTCACTGAACCTTCCTACATGGCAATTATGGGGAGCAATCCTCCTGGCAACGTTCTCTTCCATTACTGTAATCATAATGGCAAGTCGATTACCGTACCTTTTCACTGGATGGTTCTGGTATGCAATAACCATCCTGCCCGTGCTAGGATTCCTGCCATATGGTATCACATGGATGCATGACCATTACACATATCTGCCTTCTATAGGGGTAGGCATCATTCTGGCATGGGGCACTTCAACCTTGATACAAAAACAGGAATTGCGTGAAAAGATTTTATTTCCCTTGGGACTGGTAGTTTTAATTACTTTCGCAATTTTTACATGGCATCAATGCGGCTATTGGAAAGACAGCATAACCCTTTTCAGACATGATATAGAGATAACCAAGAACAACAGCATGGCTCATAATTTTCTCGGATACGGTTTGTATAATAAAGGCAAAATTCGGGAAGCTATCTATCATTATAATAAAGCAATTCATATCGCACCGTATTACGCCCCCTCTTATAACAACAGAGGGAATGCTTATGGTAAACTTGGACAATACAAACTTGCCCTAGATGATTATACCAAGGCAATAAGTCTGCAAGCTGATTCCGCGGAACTGTACTTCAACAGAGGAACTATGTATGGAAAAATATTTGAACAATATAAACTTGCGCTAGATGATTTAAATGAAGCAATCAGATTGAATAATGATTATATTGATGCCTATAATAATCGGGGAATCATCTTTGATAAACTTGGTCTTTATCAAGAAGCTATTGATAACTTTAATGAAGCAATCAGGCTTAAGCCTCATTACGCCAATGCCTGGAGCAACTTGGCCTTTTCCTATATAAATTTTGGAAAAATTGACTTAGGCTGCACGACTGCAAACAAAGCATGTGGATTAGGTAACTGCAATGCATTAGAAAACGTTAAAAAAAAGGGATTATGCAACTGAATGACGTATACTTGATTGAAACTTTTCAAATTTCCGATTAGAATTTCACCTATAATATTTTCTGACCACTGCAGTGATCACGCCGGCAATGCGCAAATCGGCGCGTGGCACAATCGTAGAATATTTGGCATTGGCCGCTTCGAGAACAACCATGTCCCCTTGTTTATGAAAATACTTTATCGTCCAGTCGCCGTCCACTTGCGCCAGAACGATATCACCGTTCTTCGGCTCCTTGTTGCTTTCGACAATAACCAGATCTTTTTCCCTAATTCCCGCGTCAATCATAGAGTCGCCTGTAACGGAAAGTAAAAAAGATTTTTCCGGATTTCGGACCAGATATTCATCAAAGGACACAATATCCCTAATTTCCTGTTCTGCTGAAGTCGGCAATCCCGCGCAAACTTCTCCGGCCAGTTTTAAAGCCCGTGGGTTACGCGTCAGAGATAAAAATCCTTTGGCGTCTTTTTGCAAAATGCCGGCATCCAGTAATTTTGCCACCCAGAAATGAACAACGCTCTTGGACCGTACTCCAATAATTTCAGCCATTTCCGAATAGGTAGGCATTCTTCCGTTATCCAGGAAAAAGTCGGTGATTTTTTTCTCCACATCCTGTAAAGTTCTCTTGACTTTCATGGAATCTATGATATAGAACGATCGTTCTATTGTCAAGAGAAATAATGAAACCCAAGTTTCAGAAACAAAGTGAACTGAAACTTAATGGTTGAATTATCCCTGAGCGAAGCGAATGGGATTTAAGCAATCTTTAATTAACTTAATTAACTTCGGGGTAATTTTGAACGAAAAACTGATAACATTTCTGGCAACAGGATTCGGTTCGGGCCTCTCGCCTTTTGCGCCGGGTACGGCAGGCACGCTGGTCGGTGTCTTGATTTGCGCGCTTTGTCTTCCCATGCCCTGGATTCTGCGACTGTTTTTTGTTCTTGTCCTGTTGGCGCTTTCTATTTATATTGCGGGACAGGCGGAAAAAATTTATCAGAAAAAAGACGACCAGCGCATTGTCATTGATGAAATTATCGGCTTTCAGATAACGATGCTGCCGGCGGCAATAAATATTCCAAGCCTCTGCGCCGGTTTTGTTCTTTTTAGAATATTTGATATTTTAAAACCCTTCCCGGTCAGAAACATGCAGGGATTTCCCGGCGGTTGGGGTGTTGTCATTGATGATGTCGCCGCCGGAATTTATGCGGGCATGGCAATGTGGCTGTTAACAATCGGAGGTATTTTGTGAGAATTGGAATCCTGACCATTGGCAACGAACTCATGAACGGACGCATCTCCGACACCAACGCGTCCTTCATCGCGCGCGAAGCCAATCAGCAGGGCTGGAGCGTCGAAGCCATCATGTCCGTGGGTGACGATTTTGCCGCCATCAAAGATCGGTTGGATTACCTGCTTTCCATGACCGACGCCGTTATCTGTTCCGGTGGTCTGGGACCGACTGCCGATGACATTACCACCGAAGCTATTGCCAGGGCTTTCGGCCTTCCTTTATATACGGATGAAAACGTTCTGAACTATATTAAAGACATCTTTACCAAATTCAATTTCCGCTGGGTGGAAAACAATGCCAAACAGGCCATGTTCCCGCAGGGAGCGGAAGTCATCCCCAA
>JAKPVM010000066.1 GCA_029572555.1 Verrucomicrobiota bacterium
CCTCAACAACAGTAAACATTCTTGAAGATGATTCTGTGGTTGAATTTGAATCGCAAGAATTCAATGTGGTTGAAGGTGTGACGAATGCGCGAATTACTGTGGTTCGCAACGGCGGTGTTAATGGGACTGTCTTGGTATTATTTACTACTGGTACAAATGGCACCGCTCAACCCTACATTGATTATGTACCAATTAATTCCAGCACGAATTATGACCCGATTTCAAAGGTCACACTTGTATTCAGCCCGGGGATGCAAAGACTCACAGTTAATATACCTATTATTGACGATTTTGAACCCGAAATGACAGAGACGGTACCGCTTGAATTATCGAATATTACCGGACCCGCAACTATTGGTTCAAGCAATGCGGTTCTAAAGATTATAGATAACGACATCAGTCCGGGAACAATAAGTTTTGCCACTAATTATTTCACTGTGATTGAGAATTCCCCAACAGCGGTTATTACTTTGATAAGGACGAATGGATATAGCGGGATTGTGTCTGTTGATTACACGATTGGAGTTGGTGGTAGCGCAACAGCTGGTCAAGATTACGTTGCAACAAACGGCACGGTCACCTTTGCTGAAAACGAAACCGTCAAGACATTTACTGTAAAGATTTTAGATGACAACATTATTGAAGGAAACGAGACGGTATTGATGAAGTTGTCAAGACCTCTTGGCGGAGCTACTATTGGTGTTGATACCGCGGTTCTTGTAATTAATGATGATGATAGCGTTGGAGGATTTGTTTTCAGCACCAATCAATATGTTTTTTCTGAAGGTGTTGGTAATGCGGTTGTAGAAGTAAAAAGAATTGGTGGTAAAATTGGTGAGGCTTCCGTTGTTGTTATGACAACCAGCGGAACAGCAACTCCGGGCGTTGATTACATCAGTGTAAGTAAAGTTCTTACTTTTGCTAATGGAGTTACCAATGACACGGTCAATATTCCAATTATTGATGATGCAATTGTTGAAACGCCAGAGACCATAGGTCTGGTTCTCCAAAATCCGAGCAATGGAGCTTTTATTGGGCCACAAGGCTCGGCGAATATCGTAATAATTGACAATGAAGTTGGTATAAGTTTAGGAAGTCCATCTTACAGTGTTAGCGAAACTGATATAGTTGCTGTAATCAGCGTAATTAGGATTGGCAATACAAATATATCGGTGTCGGCAAGGTATAATACATCAGATGGTACAGCGATTGCAGGTTCGGATTATCGCGCAACAAACGGAATTGTGACATTTGCGCCTGGACAAACTAACCAATTTATATATGTGCCGATAATAGATGACACAATTGTTAAATCTAATGAACTGTTTTATATAACATTATCAGGTCAAACGGCAGGTGCAACTCTTGGACCGATAGTCAGCGCGCCGGTTGTAATAATTGAAAATGACAAACAGGTAAACTTCAGTTCGCCAACCTATACTGTTGATGAAGCATATACTAATGTGGTTATCACAGTGTTTAGGTCGGGCAATACAAATGACGCTTTTAGTGTCGATTATGTTATTCAAGATGGCACTGCTACACAATATCTGGATTATTATACAATGGCTGGAACAAATGGGACGCTTACATTTGCGCCCGGACAGATAAGCAACAGCTTTAGTTTATATATTCTGGATGACAATTTAGTGGAAGGTCCAGAAACTATAAATCTTTCGCTTATTAATCCAACTGGTGGAGCAGTTGTTGGTACGCAAGGAACAGCGGTTCTTATTATTCAAGACAACGATGCAAGCGTTGCATTTTCGAGCACGAACTATGTCGTGGCTGAAAAATCAACAAACGCAGTTATTACTCTTCTCCGACGCGGAATTACCACAGGCGGAGTCTCGGTGGTATTTTCAACATCAAATCTTACCGCTGTTGCTGGACAGGATTATGTGTTTACAAGCAATGTAGTAAAATGGGCGGTGGGAGATATTACACCTAAGACGGTTCTTGTCCCGTTAATTGATGATTCTATTGTTGAAGGTTCTGAACAGGTGGCTTTGATTTTATCTAATCCAACCGGCGGTGTAATGATTGAAACTAATTTTGCCACATTAACCATTGTTGACGATGCCGGTGTCATTGCCTTTAGTTCACAGGCATATCGGGTGAACGAAAGGCAGGGCTATGCAGCGATTAATTTGCTCCGAACAGGTGGAAGCAATGGTGTTGTGTCGGTAGATTATTCAGCGATAGGCGGAACGGCGACATCTGGCATTGACTATACTAACGCAAGCGGAACAGTTGTGTTCGCAAATGGTGAGATTATCAAGTCAATATTGATACCTGTTTTTGATGACGGAATTATCGAAGGAGCTGAGACCGTCTTGTTAAGTTTAACCAATGCGCAAGGCGGCGTTCTTATTGGTTCGCCATCTCAGGCGACATTGAAAATTTATGATAGCCAATTGGGGATGATAGACCCAGCAGGAACGGTGTTGATTGCTGAAAGTTTAACGCCGACAAATAATATAATCGACCCGAATGAAACGGTAACTGTTTCTTTCGGTTTAAGAAATTCTGGTTTTGTTAGCACTACAAACCTTGTTGCGACGTTATTACCGGGCAACGGGATTACAACAAATATATGGCCAACTAATCAAACTTATGGTGTTCTTGCGCCTGCTGGCGCAGTGGTTTATAAGCCATTTACATTTACAGCATCGGGAACTAATGGCTCAATTATAACCGCAAAATTACAATTGACAGATAACGGTGTGAATTTGGGGATAGTGAATTTCTCGCTTATTATAGGAAAGGTGCCGAATCAATTCGTTAATGCTACGGCCATCGTTATAAACGACAATACTAATGCCACTCCATATCCATCAACAATCAATGTCTCAGGTGTTGTTGGCGTTGTAAACAAGGTGACCGTTAAATTGAATGGACTGAGTCATAGTTATCCGTCTGATATTGATATGTTGCTCGTTTCACCAGATGGAAAAGCATCGGTCTTGATGTCGGATGCTGGCGGAGGGAATCCGCTTAATAATGTTACTTTGACGTTCGACGATGACGCAACCACAGTTCTGCCTGAGAACAGTCAGATTACGAATGGTGTTTATAAACCGACAAATTATCTTGCTGCGGATTCATTCCCACAGACCGCCCCGTCTGGGCCTTATACCTGCGATTTGTCAGTGTTTAAAGGTATTAACCCGAACGGATATTGGCATTTATATGTTGTTGATGACGACAGAGGGGACTCTGGCGTCATATCAGGCGGTTGGTCTTTGACATTGGTCACCACAGAGGGCGTTTTGCCGACACCTGATTTATCGGTGTCTGCAACTGTTTCGTCTGACATATTAATTGTTGGTGGGAAGTTAACTTATACGATTTCCATAACCAATAAAAGCCCTGTTGTAGCGACCGAAGTGATAATGAATAACCGGTTGCCAGAGGGGGTAGCATTGGATCCCCTAGAGGGGGTAGCATTGGATCCTGTTAGTAATCCTTATGGGCAGTTTACCACTAATATGAATTTGGTCACCGCTTTGATTGGCACAATGCAGCCAGGCGCAAATGCAGTTATTACAATAAAGGCGCAAATAGTTGCGCCGCAGAGTGTATTTGTTAATTGGGTATCTGTAAGTTCAACTGAACAGGATTCTAATATGGCTGATAATTCGGTCATTATCAGTACCGTAGGACAAGTTAATCCTAATGAAGTTGTTATGGGATTTGTAGCCAACAGCAACAAAAACCTATTGCTTAAATGGCCTGCCTTACCGGGAGAATGGATTATTGAAACAGCAACTGAACTAAACGGTGTCTGGACGCCGTTGACTAATACCCCAGCTATTAACGGTAATAATTACCAGATAACCGTTCCTATCGACTTAACAGGAAATAAATTCTATCGTATTCGGAAAAAGTAAAGATGGTGGTTTTTGGAATAACCGGCGGGATAGGCACTGGTAAAACTACTGTCGGCGGCGTGTTAATAGAACTCGGTGTCAAGGTTATCGATACAGACTGTATTGCGCGGGAGGTCGTAAAACCGGGAGAAAAAGCGCTTGAAGAAGTTTATAAGACGTTTGGGGCAAAATATTTTAATTCTGATGGCACATTGAATCGCACAGCATTGGCAGGGCTTGTTTTTAAGGACGAAAATGCTCGCAAAATGTTGGAGTCCATCCTTCACCCGGAAATCCGCAAAAGATGGCTCGCTTGTGTCCAGCAATGGGAGAACGATGGTGTTAAATTCGCAGCGGTTATCGTACCGCTGCTTTTTGAAACAGAGGCGCAAAATCAGTTTAACGCCGTTATCTGTGTTGCTTGTTTGGAAGAGACACGGATAAAAAGGCTTATTGCAAAAGGATGGGATAAAAGCCAGATTGAGGCAAGGACAAAGGCGCAGTTGCCACTTTCAGAAAAAATGAATCGTTCTGACTTTGTTATCTGGAACGAATTTGACCTGGATATAACAAGACTCCAGCTCATTCGGGTCTTAGGGACTATGTCAACTTAAACTGGAATTTAGCCCAAATCCGCATTAAATTAGCCTGATTGGTTTCATAAAGAAATGGATTTCGTAATAAAAAATAGCGAATTTGGTGATTTTTATAAAAAAATAGCCAATGGCGAGCGAATAAATGAAGAAGATGCGCTTCGTTTGTTTAAGACAAATGATTTAAACGGCTTAGGCGCGTTAGCCGATTTTGTTTGTAAAAAGAAGAACCAAAATCGGGCAAGTTATTTACTGAACAGATATATCAACTATTCAAATTACTGCATCCTCTCCTGTCAATTTTGCGCTTTTGCGAGAAAGAAACGAAATAACGATGGTTTTGAATTAACGATTGACGAAATCGTTGAACGGGCGCGCGAAGCGCTTAAATTAGGCGCAACCGAACTGCATATTGTCGGCGGACTTCACCCCTCATTCCCGTATGAATATTACACGGGCTTTTTAAAGGCTATAAAAAAGGTCTTTCCTTCGCTGCACATAAAGGCTTTTACCGCTATTGAAATTTTGCATCTTTCGCGCTTAAACAAAAAGTCGATTGAAGAGACATTGATTGAATTAAAAGAAGCGGGGTTAGATAGTCTAACAGGTGGCGG
>JAKPVM010000072.1 GCA_029572555.1 Verrucomicrobiota bacterium
TAGCTCGCTGCGGTGCTCGGGTTTCGGCGCGCTCTCGCACGCCTCAACCACATTTCGCCCGCCCTGCGAACCTTCGCAGAGCCTCAGGTTCGCTCTTATGGGCGGGCGAAACGTCAGATAGCCACCGTTATGTGCAATAAAAATGGTAGATTAAAAAGATAAAAAAAAGAGTGGATTAATAGAAAGAAGAAAAAATAGAATTAGATAGGCTTAGGCGGCAAGCGCTAACACCGCGGCCATTTTTACTGTCACATAACACGCTACATCAGCTCCGCTCCTCGCTCGCGTAGCTCGCTGCGGTGCTCGGGTTTCGGCGCGCTCTCGCACGCCTCAACCACATTTCGCCCGCCCTGCGAACCTTCGCAGAGCCTCAGGTTCGCTCTTATGGGCGGGCGAAACGTCAGATGTAGCCACCGTTAGGTGCAAGTCTATTCCGGACCTTCGTAGTTGTGTTTGCGCGCCGTCCTAGCGCGCAAAGGAAATTTGTTAGTTGGAGAAAATTATAAACAGAATGTTTGGCTGATGCGCTTCGAGCGCAGAGGTAGAAAAAGATGAGTGATCAATTACCAGAGTATGTTGCAAAAATCATTGAAAGCGAAGTAGCAAAACAAATATATCAAAATGGATTATCAGGATCGGTCTCTGAGATAGGGAAAATTGGTACCGATGTACTAAAGACAATACGGCTTTTTACATTGCCAATTCAAGCTTTGGCAAAAGTTCAAGACAAGGTTGAAAAGATTCTGGAAAATGCCGGAAACAAAGTTCCAGAGAATAGGAGACAACCTGCTCCTCCGCAATTAGTCGGTCCAATTATAGAAAACTAAAGTACTTACCCGAAGATGATGAACTTTGCAGAATGTATGAAGAACTTCTTGCTCGCTCAATTGACTCAGAAAGAAGAAATGAAGCCCATCCTTCTTTTATTCATATAATTAGCCAACTTTCACGTGATGAATCAGTATTATTATATGAGCTTAAGTCTAGACCATTTAGTATTGTTGATGTTATGGATTTTATTAGAAGTGAGAATAGATTTATAAATAGGAGAATTGAAAAAAGCGATTTACCTGAAGATAAGATGTTTTTTAAAAACAATATTGAATTGTATTATTCACATTTAGAATCATTAAGTCTTGTAACATGGCCAATTTATAAGCAAGACCCAATAATTGTTGGTGGAAATCAAATTGGTATTAGAAGATATAGTAAGTTTGAGTTAACTGATTTTGGCAAATTGTTTATAAAAGCATGTATTCCTGAAAAAGGATTTGACCAAAAAACGCTTTAAATCAAATCTGCGACGGTCACGGTTCTCTACTTAAGTGAAATTTATGAGGTATTATTAAGAAATTGGAGAATCGCCTCAGACATCCATGTCTTCGGCGATTGTTCGGTAAAGACCGGAATAGACCAGCACCTAACACGCTACATCAGCGGCGCTCCTCGGGCGCCAGTAAGCGCCCTGCGGTGCTCGGGTTCCGGCGCGCTGCGACGCGCGCCTCCACCACATTGCGCTCGCCCGCAAACCCTCGCTTGAAGCCTCGGGTTTGCTCTAATGGGCTCGCGCAACGTCAGATGTAGCCACCGTTAGGCGAAATGTATGGGCTCTGATTATTTAGTGTTTTCTACCACATCTAAGCATTAGAACAAAGAGTCGCATTTTTAGTACTAAGTACTCTACAAAAATAATTCATCATCAATAACAGGGTTTATATGGATTCTACAGCCTTTTACAATGAGTATTATTTGAAAGCAGAAACAAGCAGGGCACATTCAGTTTTTTGTGAGACAGTATATGGAAAAGATCTTTGTCAACATGGAATGGCGGATATTAAACAAATTGAATTAATGATTCAAAAATTGAATCTTTGTAAGACATCTGTTTTTCTGGATCTTGGTTGTGGATGTGGAGCAATAACAAATTATATACAAACGAGAAGTGATTGTACTGCTATAGGTATAGATAATTCACAAATTGCAATAACAAACGCTAAAAAGAAGTTCAATAATAAAAAAATCTTGTTTATTTGTGATGACTTCGAAAATTATAGGTATGAAAATGATAAATATGATGCAATTGCTTTAATTGACTCACATTATTTTATTGATGACCTATTTAAATTGCTTAATAGACTAAGATTGGCTTTATCAAAAGAAGGGAGAATAGCTGTTTTTTCGGATGAAGGTAGCGGCATTCCTGATATTGATGATTCTAAGACAAAAGTCGAAGAAACCATTATTGGTAAATATTTAGTTGAGCAAAGAATACCTTTTGAAGGAATAACTTTAACAAAAGAAAATTCTTCGCATTGGAAGTTAAAAAAAAAAGTACTACTAAAAATGAAGAATGATTTTGGGGATGAAGGGAATCAAATGATATATAAAAATAGACTTAATGAATGTCTTGATCATAATCGGAATTATGATTCTCGTTTCCTTTACATTATAGGAAAAAATAAATATAATAAATATTATTAATGGATAATAGGAAATGTAATAAGAAGCCCATACACTTCGCCTAACACGCTACATCTGCTACGCCGCGCCACTACGGGCGCGGCTCGGGTTCCGCTCCGCTTTCGCGTCGCTTCACCACATTGCGCTCGCCCGCAAACCCTCGCCTGATGCCTCGGGTTTGCTCTAATGGGCTCGCGCAACGTCAGATGTAGCCACCGTTAGGGTCGCATTGTCCGCCCTATTAGATTTAAAG
>JAKPVM010000082.1 GCA_029572555.1 Verrucomicrobiota bacterium
GGCAAAGTCCGGGACAAGAAGTATTGCCATTACAGCGCCTGCGAAACCTTGTGCGCGCATCGTGTAATGACTATCAAAATATGCAAAGCTGTTTGTATTATCCAAAGGTTGTTTATTACCAATGAATAGCATTTTAGGCGAAAGCATCCACGGATAACTTCCGAACCCGACGCCGCCTTCGCCGATAAGCGGATATTTAAACAATGCCGAAAAACGACCTTTATCGCCGACAATCAATTGTAAGGATACATTGATTGGCGAATTATTTTTATTTGTTCCGTTTAAATCGAATTTAAGGAAATTGCACCGTCCTTCGTCCGGCGCGGTGATGCAGGTTGACAATAAATCACGCGTTATTTCGACAACGATATCCATTGCGGTAGGTTCGCGTTGTGTGGATTTTTGTTTAGAAACTTCTGGCGGCAAATCGGCGGCAAAGAAATCGGCAAGGATGTTTAAGGCGCGCGGCAATTCTGCTATCGCTGTGTAATGACCAAGCCCCTCAAACCAGATAACCTTGTCTTTTATGCCGAGCGCTTCGGCGAGTTTTTCTGTGCACTGACACGGAATGACCTCGTCTTGAGCAGCGTTAATCATCAGGACGCGGTTTTTAGGGTCGCGAATCTTTGAGGCGTGGGTTAGCGGGTCAATTGCGAGCAATTTATTTTTTAGCACTTCCCGTTCTTGTTCGGGCAGGTTCTTCAAGGCTAAACTTAGATTGCGGGTCTCTTTCGCATTATTAATAATAGTCCAGAGATCTCCGCCGCCAAGCAGGATTCCGACTTTGTAAAATCTATTATCCATTCCTGCCGCAGACGCCGAAAGAACTCCGCCAAGACTTATTCCTGTGAGCGAGATTTTTTCTTTGTCGACCTCCGGTCTACTTGCTAAAAGGTCTGCAACTCTTCCAATTTCAGCAAAGGCTTGTTCAATTGCTTGAAGATAAAGATGCGGTTCTTGTTCCATTTTCTTTCGTATCTCTCTATTCCCCCTTTCAGCATAGTATGGGAGTGTGAACATTATTGAAGGGATACCGCGTTTTGCAAGCAGTGCGCAGACCATACTGCTTAAATTTTCGTCTCCATTTAAAATTGGAAGAGATATTACCGCGGGTCTTTTTGAGTTATTAATATTATTGGGGACAAAATAACGGGCGCTGACAGTGTTGTTTTCCGCTAGCTGCGATTTGACCGGGGACGGGAATGAGAGATATAGGACGCGATAGTCATTGTTTTGTTCTTCCTTCAATATTTGATAATTGAAAGTCTCGCCTTTATCCGTTTTTACCGTGGTGATAGCATTGCCCTGACAGTAAGAATCATAACAGGATAGAATGAATGTTATCGCAAATATTACGGCAAATGTTTTTCTCATATTTTTATTTTTGCATAAAAGCGATTTTAAATCAAGAAAACGGGCGATTAAATTAACGACAATCAATATTTGCGTCAAATTTTGTTTTATGATAGTTTAATTTTCCTGAAGACGCGTAGTGATTATGGAGTCTTGACTTAAAATGAGTATTAAAATATGCTTCCGCGTCTCTAAATTATTGAAATAAAATTGTTTTAGGCTTGTGAATATAAACGTTGAAAATATCGGTCCCTGTAAGAAAAAAGTGCACGCTGTTTGCGACCCTCAGGAAATTGAGAACGCAACCAATTCCGCTATAAAAGAGATGCGGGAACATGTATCGTTGCCGGGTTTCAGAAAAGGCAAGGTTCCTGATGATGTCATAAAGCGGACTTTTCCAAAGGAATTAAATGAAGAGGCAAAGAAGCATATCAAAGAGATGCTTTCAGAAAAACTTAAGAGCGAGCATAAAATTACGCCAACTTATGTAATTAACTATGAAGAACTGAAATTTGACCCAAAGGAATGCTATGAATTTGTTATGATTCTTGAGACGGAGCCGGAGTTTGAGTTGCCAGTTTACAAAGGGTTGCCAATCAAAAGAGCGGTAATGGAAGTATCAGACAAAGATGTAGAAGATGCCATAAATAAGCTCAGACAAAAAGAGGCTAAATATGTGGATGTGGAACGACCAGCGGTGCCGGGTGATATTGTAGTTATAAATTATAAGGGTTCTTGCGACGGCAAAAGCATTGATGAAATTGTCCCGGACGCAAAACGGTTAGCAAAGGAAGAAAACACATGGATAAGAGTGGAGAAGGATTATTTTCTTCCGGGGTTTGGCGAACAATTTGTTGGTTCCAAAAAGGGCAACAAATTACAAATTCCCGTCGAATTTCCCGGTAATTTTGTTTTCCCTGAACTTGCCAATAAGAAGGCTATTTTTGATGTAGAAGTGCTTGGCGTTAAAGAAGAGGTATTACCAGAATTGAATGATGAATATGCAAAAACGCTCGATGCAAAAAACGTTGAGGAATTGAGAGAGGGAGTTAAATCTGATTTAAAGAATGATTTGAACCACAGGATTCGGCAAAGTTTGCGCGACCAGGCCGTTGAAGAATTGATGTCTCGCATAAATTTTGAACTACCGGAAACTGAATTGAACGATGAGACCAAAGAGGCAGTCCTCAATATTGTAATGGAACAACAACGGCGCGGTATGTCAAAGGAAGAAATTGAAAAGCACAAAGATGAGATTTTTAATATCGCATTGTCAAGAGCCAGAAACATTGTAAAAGCGCGTTATGTGTTCGCGAAGATAGCCGAAAAAGAAGGAATTAAAGTCTCGCAGGAAGAATTGATGAACGAGATTTCTCTGGCTGCCCGTATGAACAACGAAGACCCTAAAAAATATGCGGAGCGCATAGTTAAAAATAATCAGGTTAGGAGATTTTACGAAATTATAATCGCTCAAAAGGTTATAGATTTTCTTGTCGAATACGCCAAGATAGAAGATGTCTTGCCTGAAAAGGCTTAATCGGGGCGTTAATCGGTTAAATTTTATTTTGTTCTGAAAGCAGTCGCATAGCGGCATTGACGACTTGTTCTACGGTAATTGACCTCATACATCTGAAATCTATTGGGCAATTACGCAAGAAACAGGGGCTGCAAGGTTGAGTGGATTTAACAATGGCGTGCCTTGTTGAACCCGGTAGACCCGGTCTGGTTAATTCAGGGGAGGTGCTTCCAAAGATTGCTACCACGCGACTACCACTCGCCGCCGCAAGGTGCATAGGTCCTGTATCGTTTGAAATCACAACATTGCAGAGTTTAAAGACAGCGCATAACTCCCGTAAAGTGGTTTGACCGGAAAGGTTTACAGCCGCCATTTTACCAAGTTTTTCATTGATGGTTCGGGCTATTTCAAGGCATCTCAACAAATCGCCTTTTCCACCGGTGATACAGATGTCGCAATTTGTTTTTTTGCATAGTTCAATGGCTGCTTGCGCAAATCGTTCTTTTAACCAACGTTTTGCGGGGCCATATTCTGCGCCGGGATTTATGGCGATTAAATTGCTATTTTTGAGATTGAATTTGTTTTTTGCCTCCATCAATTCATCCCAGATTACTTCAATTCTGGGTTCCGCGATCTTTTCTTTTGCGCCTACTGCCCTGACGAGCGCAAGATAATTGTGGATGTGATGAAAACGCGAATCAAATGCGTAAGGGTGTTTAGATTTTCCTTCGATAATTGATTTAACAAGGCGCGGAGTTAATTTTTTTAATTTAACAAATTTATGCGGTTGATCAACCGTTCTTGTTAGAAATAAAGAGCGAAGAAATCCATTATAGCCAACTCGTTCTTTAACCCCTCCAAGCCAGAGTTCAATTGCCGAACGATGCGAATTTGGAAAGGCGATAGCAAGGTCGAATTTATGATGGCGAATTTTTTTTGCGACGGAACAAAGGTTTTCTTCTAACGGTATAATTTCATTTAAATCAGGATTTTTCATCCAGATATCAATAAGTTTTTTATGAGTAAGCAGGGCGATGGTTGCATCGGGGAATGCAGCCCTGAGGGCAGAGACAGATGGCATACTCATCACGGCGTCGCCGAGCCAATTCACGCCACGGATAAGTATTTTTTTTGCCTGTTGAATCTCTGAATTCATTTTTACGCGGTAGTTGGATTTGGATGTTGTTGCGGTGGCGGTTTCCACCTATTGTGAACCCAGAACCAGTTTGCCGGGTCTTTGCGAACAGCGGATTCTAAGGCTTTGTTCATATCAATGCAGATGTCTTTTATATCGCGAGGTTTTCCATTTGATAATGTTGGGATTTCATCGCCAATGACGACTTCCCATTTTGCAATTGCAGTTCGGTAACAGATGGCGGTAAAAAGAGGGCATTTATATCGCAGGGCGAAAACTGCGGGGGCTGCGCTTGTGGAACAATCTCTGCCGAGGAATGGCACCCATATCCCCTTGTCTCCGGCGTGTTGGTCAGCTAATAAGCCAAGCATAATATTGCCCTTATGCATAAACTCCTGAAGTTTATGCGCTTCTGTGCGACGTTCAAAATAGTAACAGCCAGTTTTTAGCCGAAGATATTGAAGCAATTGGTCAAAGGATTTGTGTTTTAGACTTCTATAAGTCGTTGCGCATTTTAATCCGGAGGAAAATTCCCAGACCCTTGCATAAAGTTCAAAATTGCCAAAGTGTCCGATTGCAGCAACAACATTTCTTTCTGGTGAGGAATGAGCCGCATTTTCAAGTTTTTTAATGCCGATAAATTGCAGATGTTTTGCTAATTTTTCTTTTTTCATTGAAATGGTTTTTGCGGCGCAGATAAAGTTTTCGCCTATTCGTTTAAAGTTTTCAAGGGCTAAGGCTTTTATTTCAGGTTCAGGAAGGTCAAAACATTTTGAAAGATTTGAGATAGCGGTTTTGCGATGTCTGGCATCCAGATAATAAGCGAGGGTTCCAAAAAAGCGTCCGAGCCGAGCCACGATTTCAATTGGCAGGATGGCTACTAATGCCAACAAAACCCGCACTATAAAATATAGAAATATCTCCATAATCATTTAATACAAATTCTTCGCACGCATTCGTTAAAGTCGCGCGCCCCGCGTATGATTTTAATTTCAACCCGTAGATAAAGAATAGGAATGTCTCTACGGTCAATTTTTGGAAATCTAACGGCGTCCTTTTGTGTGGTGATTATGTATTCTGCCTGTTTTTTCTTGCTCTGATTTATAACATTTATAATTTCCTGTTGAGTAAAGCGGTGGTGGTCTGCAAAGCGGCGTCGGTAGACGAGTTCAGCGCCGAGTTTTTGAAGTGATTTCTCGAAGCTTTCTGGTTGGGCTATACCACTTAAAGCAGATACCTTTTTGTGTTGAATTGAATCAAGGGGATATTTTTCAAATGTAAAAGCATCAACAAAATATAGCGGTTCGTGGGCGCATTCAATAATCAAGGCGTCAGAATTAATCTCTACAATTTGTTGTCGCAAAGCCGTTGCGTCGCCATCGCATTTCGTTATAAAAATAACATCGGCTCGGGATAGTTGCGAAGGTGGTTCTCGCAATGTCCCGCGAGGCAACAAAAATCCATTGCCAAATGGTTGCTGAGAATCAATAAGAACCACATCTAATCGTCTTCCGTGCAGTCTCCAGTATTGGAATCCATCATCAAGCAGAAGTGTATCGCAGCCAAATTTTTCTATTGCGTATCTGCCTGCTTTTACACGGTCTTTATCAACAAGAACGACGACATCTTTTAAGTTGCTTGCGAGCATATACGGTTCATCGCCTGCCTTTTCAGAGTCAAGGAGCAATGATTTACCGTCTGAGACTACTCTTGGCGGTGTATGGTCTTCTCTGAGGAATATTTTATTAAAAATCCTTTGCCATAACGGGATTGGCTTTGACCTGTAGCCCCGTGAAAGGATTGCAACAGTCCTGCCTTGCGATTGGAGTTCGTGGGCTAATTTTTCTACAACGGGGGTTTTGCCTGTTCCACCGACAGTTAGGTTGCCAACTGCAATAACTTGAACGCCGATAGTTGTATCCCGAATAAGTCTTACTTTATAGAGATAACGACGGATTTTAACACCTACATTGAATATTTTTGACAGGATATAAAGCAGACTTCGCAAAAACGCTGCGCGTTTGCCCGGTTTCTCTTCAAACACCACTTCAAGGGCAAACGTTTCCAAATTTTCAATCCATTTCCTGGACAAATTGCGCATCTCAACAATATATTCTAATAGAGGATGTTTCTATTTGAAATTATATTTTAATTTTATTAAATTGATTTAAAGTTTGTTATATATTTACCGGAGGATTAATTTAATTAAAACAAGGCTACTGTTATGGTTCAAATTGAGCGATGCAAACTGTTTGCAACGTTTTCTCCGTCTGAATTGGAAGTTTTATTAAATTCAGCACGTCTGATTAATGTTGCAGCTGGATCCATAATTTTTAATGAAGGCGACGCTGGCGATGGGATGTATCTTATAAAATCAGGAAAAGTGCAAATTTTTTCCCGTGTCAGAGAAGAACAAGAAAAAGTATTTGCCACTTTTGGAGAAGGAGAAATTTTCGGCGAGATGGCTATCATAGAAAATGAACCCCGTTCAGCGACGGCAAAAGCTGTTGAAGATACAGAACTTTATTTTATTCCTTGCGATGCCATAGTGAACGTGCTTGAACGTTCACCAAAGATTTCCTTGTATTTTTTAAAGGATATTAGCCGTCGGTTGCGGGAGTTTGACAAACATTATATCAGGGAAGTTATACAGGCTGAACGGCTCGCAATTGTTGGAAGATTTGCTCGCTCTATAGTCCATGATTTAAAAAATCCATTAAATATAATCGGCATTGCTGCGGATATGTCTGCTATGGAAAACGCAACAAAAGAATCTCGGGCTGAGGCGCGCACAAGAATTAGACGGCAGATTGAGAGAATATCAAATATGGTCAATGAATTGCTTGATTTTACACAGGGTACGCATACTTCTTTTATTCTCTCATTAATGAATTATAGTGATTATATTATACCGCTTATCGAAGAGTTAAAGGGCGAGGTTTCGTTGAAAAAAGTGGAACTGATACTTCAAAATCAGCCGCCTTCGGTTAGTGTTCCAATTGACCCGAAAAGGTTAAGTCGGGTCTTTTATAATCTGATTCATAATGCGACAGAAGCGATGCCAAATGGCGGGAAAATATTCGTCCGATTTTCATTGGACGCAGATAAAGTCGTCACAGAGATACAGGATACCGGACACGGATTGCACCCGGAGACGGTGGCTCATTTATTTGAACCATTTTTTACTTGTGGCAAATCTCACGGCACCGGTCTCGGTCTGGCTATTTGTAAAAAAATAATAGATGAACATAATGGGAACATTCAGGCCCGAAATGCGCCTGAAGGCGGTGCAGTGTTCTCATTCACTTTACCCTTCAAACAATCTTGATATTTTAGATGAACAGGATCCGTATTCTTCCCGAACAAATTGCGAACCAGATAGCAGCCGGCGAGGTAGTTGAGAGACCGGCTTCTGTTGTAAAAGAACTGGTTGAGAATGCTATTGACGCCCAGGCTACAAGAATAGTCGTTGAAATTAGTTCCGGCGGCAGAAGTCTTATTCGTGTTACCGATGACGGCGTTGGAATGAGCAGAGACGACGCCCTTCTCTGTCTTGAACGGCATGCCACAAGTAAGATTCAAAAGGCGGAGGATTTAAACGCAATAATGACTATGGGATTTCGTGGCGAAGCCCTGCCGAGTATAGCCAGCGTTAGCAAATTTATCCTCACTACTCGCGAACGCGATGGCGCTAATCCGGAGGCTACACAGATTATTATAAACGGCGGAAAAATTGTCGCAGTAAAAGCAGCGGGTTCGCCACCCGGAACTACTGTCGAGGTTCGTCAACTGTTTTTTAATTTACCAGCAAGACGAAAATTTTTACGAAGCCAGCAGACCGAAGAATCGCATATCAATTATTATTTAATGCTTGCGGCTATTGCTAATCCATCTGTTGCCTTTGATTATATTCGGGATTCCCGCATTGTTTGGCAATTACCAGCAGTAAAATCTGGCAATCGTTTAGATGCTATGAAAGAAAGGCTCCGTTCCTTGAATAAATGGGAACAAGATTTGTTGCCTCTTGAAGTTGAAGGCGAGTTGAAAGAAGATTTTTCCGAAATATCCCGGAACGAAGATGATTTTGCTCTGGTTGAAAATGTAAAAATCAAGTTATGCGGTTTTATCGGAGCACCGGGCATCTCCCGTGCAACGCGAGAGGAACAGCATATTTTTGTTAATAATCGTCCAGTTGAAAACAAAGGGCTAAATTATGCTATGCTTGAAGGGTATCATACTGCATTAATGAAAGGACGCTATCCGGTTTGTGTGCTCTTTTTAGAGATTGACCCCGCCGCTGTCGACGTAAATATCCACCCCACAAAACGAGAGGTAAAATTTAGAAATGAACGACTCGTAAGGCAGTTCGTGGCAAGCGCAATACGCAAAACATTGTTCAAATTAAACGAACCGAAGGAACCAATATTTAAATTGCCTGAACCAGAAAAACGTTCACCTATTCCGTCTGTTAAACAATTGCCGATTAAGAGAAAAGAAGACGATTTGCCAGTTGGCATTTCTATTGAACCATTGCTGAACCGTCCGGAAAAACAGGGGAAAGAAACGGATAGTCCTGAGCCTAAACCTAAAACAGAGCATAAAGTTGTCCCTGAACCAGAACCTTCTGCAAAACAGGAAACACAACAACAAGCGCAAGGAGCAATCCCGCTTTTAAAAGTTCCATTGCGATTTCTTGGTGTAATTGGAAAACTTTATATTGTGATGGAGTCTGACAAAGGACTTGTGTTAGTTGACCAACATGCAGCGCATGAGCGAATCTTGTTTGAACAGATGATTGCAAACACTCACAAACAAGAAATCATCACCCAACGTTTGCTTTTGCCTGAGACAATTGAACTTGGCGCCAGAGATGCAGATATTTTGCGAAAACAAATTCAGATATTGAACCGACTCGGAATTGGGATAAGCGAATTTGGCGAACACACCTTTTTGCTTGATTCTCTGCCGCCATTTTTAAATGTGCGCCATCCGCGCGAGTTTATACTAAATTTAGTAGATGAATTTAAAATGCAATCCGAAGATATGAACAGAGCAAGACTCGGCGAGGAGATAATCGCAAGAACGGTTTGTCGTTATGCCGTAAAGGCTAACGACCCTTTGAGCGAACAAGAATTGATGGCGTTGATAGAAAAGTTAAAGCAATGTCAGATGCCTTACACTTGTCCACATGGACGCCCAACAATTATAGAAATAAATTACCGCGAACTTGCTAAAAAATTCGGGAGGATTGTTTAATGAAATATTTTCGGGTAGATTTCGTCATAATTTAAAGAGACGGGGAAGAATAGATTTGTTTTTGAATTCCGAATTGGTACGTTGATAAACTTGGGAATGTGGGTGATGTAAATCGAACTGCGGTAACTTATAAGTACGAGAAGATTCGTGCTGTTGCCAACGGGATGCTTGAAATGGGTGGCAGCACGTTTCTGTTATTGATAGCGTTAAAATGGTTGCATGCGGGGGCTATTGAAAAGGCGCTTGTAGCTGGCGGTGGCAGCACTGGATTGATTCTCTCTCCTTTTGTGGTTTGGTGGGTAAGTAGAAAGGGACTTAACTCTACAAAGGCGGCTGCAAATCTTTCTATAATAGGCTCAATTACATTTGTCATTATGGCTGTTCTGCCTTATTTGCCGATTTATGTATTTGGTAGTATTTTGACAATGGCTTGCGCCTCTTCAATGGTTCCGCTCATTACTCAGGTTTATCAGGAGAATTATCCGGAAGAAAAACGCGGTCAGCTTTTTTCAAGAACCGTAATGATAAGAATTGGCACAGCGGCTATTTTTAGCGAACTTGTAGGACGCGGGCTTTCATATTTTGATGCATTTCGCTGGCTATTGCTTGTATTTGCATTTGCATTTTTGGTTACTTATTACTGTCTTGTGCGGATTCCATCGCAACAATTAAAAGATTCTGGCGGTTCGCACCCTTTAAGGGCTATGCGTTTTCTTAAATACGACCGACTATTCCGATATACAATAATCTGCTGGACGCTGATGGGCTTTGCAAATCTAATGATGTTGCCTTTGCGCGTTGAATACCTTGCAAATCCGAAATACCACCAATCGCTTGATGTTAAAACAATCGCGCTTCTTGTTGGCGTGATACCGAATATTGTAAGGTTAGTAATGAGCCCGCTGTGGGGTTGGTTGTTTGATAGGTTAAATTTTTTTGCTTTAAGAGTGATTTTAAATCTTGGTTTTGCCATCGGTATTTTGTCATTTTTTACAAGCAATAGTTTTACAGGTCTTCTTGTCGCGGCTATTGTGTTCGGTATTTCAAGTTCGGGCGGCGATGTTGCATGGGGTTTATGGGTAACAAAATTTGCGCCGGCAGAACACGTTGCTGATTATATGTCTGTGCACACCTTTTTTACCGGGATACGCGGCGTAATTGCGCCGATTGTGGCTTTTCAACTCGCCGCTGCTGATGTCCCAATTAATACAATTGCCTATTGTTGTATCGGTATGATTATTTTAGCGAGCGTTCTATTACTGTTTGAAATCAAGTCTGGCAACAGAAAAGGCGGAGGCGGTAAAATCATCGTTGAAGAAATTCCTGAATAATCCCTTTATTTTTTCTGTCAAATAGTAAATAGTTGTTTTAAAATTAGAACAATTTGCATTTGACTTAATAAAAAATAATATAGATTATTCTATTTATGAACACGCAGGATAAACAGGTTACTTCACGTCGTGAGTTTATTAAAACCACGGGTAAAATCGCGGCTGTCTCGGCGCTTGCCGGGGTGAGCATCCCACATGTTAACGCAGCTTCAAGCGATTTAATTCAAGTTGCGCTCGTCGGATGCGGCGGACGAGGCACCGGCGCCGCCGCAAATGCGCTTGGAACAAACAAATTGGGTCCAATTAAACTTGTGGCAATGGCTGATGTCTTTGCTGATAGGTTAAAAGGCAGTTATAATAACTTAAAAAACCAAAAGGATTTGGTTGATGTTTCACAGGATAAACAATTTTTAGGTTTTGACGCTTATAAAAAGGCAATGGATTGCTTGAAACCCGGCGACATCGTTATACTTACCACTCCCCCTGCGTTTCGCTGGGTACATTTCAATTATGCTATCCAGAAGGGGCTTAATGTCTTTATGGAAAAACCGGTCACGGTTGACGGACCAACAAGCAAGAGAATGTTGAAACTTGCAGATGATTCCGTCGCTAAAAATCTAAAGGTCGGCGTCGGTCTAATGTCGCGGCATAGTCGCGCAATGCAAGAATTACATCAACGAATTCAAGATGGCGAAATTGGCGATATAATAGCGATGCGGGGCTATCGTATGCACGGCCCGGCAGGGTATTTTGCATCAGTCGCAAAATCACCGGGAGATAACGAACTGCTTTATCAAATACGGAGATTCCATAGTTTCCTCTGGGCAAGTGGCGGTAATTATAGCGATTTTTATATCCATATCATTGACCATCTTTGCTGGATGAAAAATGCCTGGCCTATTAATGCACATGCCCTCGGTGGACGCCATTATAAATTCAGTCCCGATGGCAAACCTTATGTAGACCAGAATTTTGACATCTATGCGGTAGAATATACATTTGCCGACGGCGCAAAAATGTTTTTCGACGGTAGATGTATGAGCGGGTGTTATGATATATACGCAAGTTATTGCCACGGATCAAAAGGATTGGCCGTCGTTTCTTCCAGCGGCGATATCGGTTCGCCTTCCCGCACATTCAAAGGGCAGAACCAGAGCAGAAAAGATATGATATGGGAATCTAAAATTAAACCGGAAGAAAATGACCCATATCAAAATGAATGGAACGATTTAGTAGATGCGATTCGCAATGACAAACCGTATAACGAAGCCCGTCGCGGAGTTGAGGCAAGCCTTGTGACTTCTATGGGGCGAATGGCTGCGCATACCGGTCAAATTATTACTTACGACCAGATACTTAACCTTGACCACGAGTTTGCGCCCGGACTTGATTCATTGACCGAAAATTCCCCTGCACCATTACAATCAGATGCAAATGGCAGATACCCGGTACCAGAACCGGGCATCAAGAAGACAAGAGAATATTAATTTATTCACTGATAGTAAAAAGGCGCGGGTCAATCTGCGCCTTTTTTGTTTTTCGGTAGATACTCCGCCAACATCATTATCGGCAATAATGTGGTGTCAGCATCCTTGCTGACAGTTTTAACCTTATTGGGAGCAAGGATGCTCGCTCCCGCACATTAATCAAAACTAAGGAAAACAGGATTGAATTTGAATCATGCAAATCTTGTCTGTCGTCGTTAATTTTTAGGATTTGTGCAACCGGCTCTTTTATTTGCTATCTTTGAATCCTTGCTGAGCCGCCTTTGGCGAAAGCCTGGACTTGTTCAATAGTTGCCATAGTAGTATCGCCGGGGAAAGTAGTTAACAATGCGCCGTGTGCCCAGCCCATCTTTACAGCCTCCTGTTCGTCCATACCTGTCAACAAACCACAGAAAAACCCAGCAGCAAATCCATCACCGCCACCGACCCTGTCATAAACATCAAGTTCGCAAGTAGGGGCTTGATAGGTTTTGCCGTTAATCCACGCAATTGCGCTCCAACTATGGCGATTTGTGGAATGAACCTCCCGCAATGTGGTTGCAACAACTTTAACATTCGGGAATTGTTTTACTGTTGATTCAATCATTGCCACAAACATGGCTGGGTCAAGTTTTGATTTTGAGGTAACGTCCGGTCCGGGTATTCCAAGACCTTTCTGCATATCTTCCTCGTTTCCTACAAGCACATCAACATAACCTACTATTTTTCTAAGCAATCCCGTTGCTCTGGCAACACCGCCTGATACCTTCCAAAGTTTTTCCCTGTAATTCAAATCAAACGAAACTACTGCTCCTGCAGACTTAGCAGCCTGCATCGCCTCAATAATTACATCTGCCGTGGTTTCAGACAATGCGGCAAAAATACCTCCGCTATGAAACCAACGAACTCCCTCCGAGAAAATCTCCTTCCAATTAAAATCACCCGGTTTTAAATACCCTGCTGCTTCGTTTGAACGATTATAAAAAACTACCGGCGCCCGAGCGCCATAACCGCGGTCGCTGTAAACAGTTGCCATATTTGGTCCGCGAACCCCATCATGCTCAAAATACTTATAAAATGGCCTCACGCCCATAGCCCTTACCCGTTCTGCAATCAAATCGCCGATAGGATATTTGACCATCGCCGCAGCAATTCCAGTCTTTAATCTGAAGCAGTCGGATAAATTCGCAGCAACATTATATTCGCCACCGCTTACATGAATCAGGCATTCTGTTGCCTTTCTGAATGGGATAATACCCGGGTCTAACCTGTGTACAAGCGCCCCGAGTGAAAGCAAATCCAGAGCGCCTCCGTCTTTTATTTTTAATCCGTATTTATTCATAATGCTAATGTATATTTTGAATTTTTCAGAATAACATTTACAGCAGTTTGAAAACTAAAACAAGAACAATCCTGAACCGTAATTTACCTGTAATGTTAACGACAGCATCCTTGCTCATAGTATTAAAATATCAGCAGGATGCTGGTACCACATTACATTAAATTGCGCTAAAGTAAAGACTACTAATTACACGGATTTTGTTATAAAAAGCAAAAGTGGATTTTATTAATATTTATCAATTGGAATCATTGTCAACTTTTAATTGGTAAAAATCAAATCCTAACTCCACTATCATCTCATAACTGATAAAAATCAAACCTTATCCCCTGATTTTTCAGGGGTTTTTTAACGCATTTTTAAAAATCACTTTTAGAAATGTTTATCCCTTTTCCACTCAATCATTAGCAAACAAATAACAATTGGATATATGGGTGGATATTTG
>JAKPVM010000088.1 GCA_029572555.1 Verrucomicrobiota bacterium
CGGACTTCTGCATAATTAATCTGTTAAAAGTTTATCATAAAAACAATGCAATGGATTAGGTTAAAATTCTTTTCCAAAAGTAATTTTAGAATTGGAAATGTTGTCAACGCTCTTTGTTTTTTTATGGAACTTTTTAGCATTTTTCACAATTCCATCGCGGGTATAAAACAGGCAATCTTCTTTTAATGGCAAATCAACTTTTGTCCCAAGATGCGCGGAGAGATAAATTGCCGTTATTAGCATAATTGAGTTACGTCCTTGATTGCCATCGACAAGCAAGTCACCTTTTCCTTCAATTGCGGAGAGAAAGTTTTCTATTTGTCCATTGTGAGCGGTGTTTTTAACTTCAGGCAAAGAATCGTAATAAGCCTGAATTTCTGCCGCTTTTTCCGAATTTTCTTCGGGGAATCCGTTTTCTCTTTGATTATAAGAACAGACCTTCCAAGGGAGAGAAAGCCCGGCATTCTCGCATTGAAATAGTAATTGTTGTTCTTCGCCGTGATGAATTAAAGAAGCGGTAATCTGGCCGATAGCATTGTTTTTATAAAACAGGACTGCGGTTGAAAAATCTTCCACCTCTGAATTTGTATGGTTTAAATTTGTTGTTATAGCGAGGACGGAATCGGGCATTCCCATCATCCACAAATACATATCAATATGGTGGACTGCGTGGTTGATTGTGCAACCGCCGCCTTCTTTTTCCCATGTGCCTCGCCACCAGAGGTCATAATAATTGCTGCCTCGCCACCATAATGAATCTGCCTTACCGAACAAGATTTTTCCTGCGATGCCGCTTTTAAGAACTGTGTTTAATCGCATAACGGGCGTTCTGAATCTGTTTTGAGCAACCACCGAGAGGAGACGGTTGTTTTTCTGAGCCGCTGCAATCATCTGGTCGCAATCTTCAAGAGATGGCGCCATTGGTTTTTCTACGAGGACATTTTTGCCGCTATTCAGAAGCGCAATAGCCGTAGGTGCGTGTTCATAAGGCGGCAGACAGATTGATGCCACGTCAAATTCTTCTTTCTCAATTAGCTCGGTGTATGAGGGATAGACCTTCGCATTTAAATTGTATGCCTCTGCTTTTTGTTTTGCCTTATCAACATATAAATCTGCGAATGCAACTATCTGGCATTTTTCTTTAAAATTAAGATAAGCCAGGATATGGCTATCACTTATAGCGCCTGCGCCGATTATTGCTACTTTAATCATAAATTATCGTTCAAAAGTTACAAGTTTTGCCGCTTGAACAAGGGCGTTGATATTTTCCGCTGGTGTTCCCGGCGATGTTCCGCCACCTGCCGAAAGAATTATTCCTCTCCGTCTGCCGTACAATTTCAGGCAGTTCGCCGCGCTATCAATTACCTCTTGAACACTACCTCGTGCAAGGACATCCAGCGGCGGCACATTCCCCATCAAACAGACATTATCTCCGACCAGTTCACGGGCTTTGTTGATTTCGGTCAAATGGGTGAAATTAAAAATCTGGATGCCGAGTTCCGAGAGGTGTTTGTATGATGATGGATTGAAATTATCATTATGGAAAATTTTTACGAAGCCATCGAATTTATCAAAAATTTCCTTCAAATATTGATGCGCAAATTCAAGATAATCCTTTGGAGAAAGAAATCCGACAATGTCATCAAGCAGCATTATACCTTCGACTTCCGAGAGGACATCGCATTGAGCCGCGAGCCAATCTTTGACAAGTGTTGTAGTTTTTTTGAGCAACTCGTGAGTTTTTGCTGGGTTCAATTTCATATCCAGCAAAAACTGAGTTACACTGAGGAGATATGAAGCAATCGTCAATGGTCCGCGAGAACATACAATTTTTACGGAGTGTCCGTTGTCTTTAATTGCTTGCTCATTTTTCTTGTATAAATTTAAAACAAACGGCATTAAACCGTCGCTTACGGGATTAGGAGTTTCTAATCTATCCACCTCGTCAACAGATTTTAAAATCGGATAAACATCCGGTGTCCTATCGTTATAAAAACTGACCTTACAACCGAAGCCGCTTGGTTCTGTTGCCATTCCTGCCTCTGCCCAGAAACCCGGGATAAAAATTACTTCGGGAAATTGTTGTTCAATCCTGAGATTTGCCTGCAACCATACATCTGGAATTTGAATATAATCAATTGTGGAAAGCCCTAAAAAACCGGGTATCCACGGGCTATCAACAATTAATGCAACAGGGACTTTTCCCGTATCTTCCCCATTAGCGCATTTTTTAATAATTTCCCATTTATCAGCGGTCATTTTAATATTGACGAACTTTGTGATTAATTAGAGCATTATTTTAAATATAAAAGTAAATTAGGTCAAATAAATGAAAAAGTATATCCAGATTTTATTGGTGTCGATACTATCGGCAACAGCGATAAATCTTAAAGCGCAGGATTCCGCTGATCCGTATGAGAACGAGACTCAGGAACAACGCGATGCCAGAATGAAATGGTGGCGTGAGGCGAAGTTCGGTATGTTCATACACTGGGGCGTTTATTCCGTGCCGGCGGGGACATACAAAGGAAAACAGATTGGCGGAATTGGGGAATGGATAATGAACAGCGCAAAAATACCCGTTGCAGAATATAGGGAGTTTGCCAAGCAGTTTAATCCTGTTAAATACAATCCTGACGAATGGGTGAAATTGGCAAAAGAGGCAGGGATGAAATATATCATAATCACCAGCAAACATCACGATGGATTTGCATTATTTGATTCAAAAGTTACAGAATGGGATGTTGTCGATGCAACGCCGTATAAAAAAGATTTGCTCAAACCGCTCTCTGAGGCTTGCAGAAAATATGGCGTTAAGCTTGGTTATTATTATTCTCAAGCGCAGGATTGGAATCACCCCGGCGGCGCGGCTGCGGGTGGGCATTGGGACCCGGCGCAAGAAGGTAGTATGGACGAGTATATCGATAAAATTGCCGTCCCGCAGGTAAGAGAGATCCTTTCAAATTATGGTCCGCTCGGGGTGCTCTGGTGGGATACGCCAGTGAATATGACACCTGAACGGGCAAAAAAACTTATTGCATTGCTCAAACTTCAGCCCGGCATTATTCATAACAATAGATTGGGTGGTGGTTTTCGCGGCGATACTGAAACACCTGAACAACACATACCCGCTACCGGATTTAAAGGACGCGACTGGGAAACCTGTATGACAATGAATAATACATGGGGATATAAAAGCTACGATAACAATTGGAAATCTACAAAGGTGTTGATAAGAAACCTTGTTGATATTGCAAGTAAAGGCGGAAATTACCTGCTAAATGTCGGACCTACAAGCGAAGGTGTTATCCCAGAGCCAAGCATAGAACGATTGAAAGAAATAGGCAAATGGATGAAAGTAAATAGCGAGGCAATTTACGCAACTACTGCAAGCCCATTTAAAAAATTGCCATGGGGACGTTGCACAAAAAAGGTTGCTGGAGATAAAACAACTCTTTATCTGCACGTCTTTGATTGGCCCTCTGATGGCTCGTTGTTGGTTCCGGGTTTGAAAAATGAAGTCATCTCTGCCTCCTTACTTGAAAACGGTAAGAAATTGAAAGCTAATAAAACAGAAGACGGTGTGGTTATTTCTGTGCCGCAAACCGCGTCGGATGAAATTTCTTCAACAATTATTTTAAATATTAAAGGAGCGCCTGATGTTGAAAATGTTTCTTCAATAACACAGGAAAAAGATGGCTCTATTAAAATTCCAGCGATTGAAGCGACATTGCACGGCAAAACGATTCAATATGAATCAGGTGGTGGGAAAGATAATATCGGTTTCTGGACAAATCCTGATGATTGGGTAGATTGGCAATTTGAAGTAAAGACGTCGGGAACTTTTAACATCACGGCACAGGTGGCAAGTATGGGTTCAGCTTCATTCCAGTTACAAATCAATGATAAATCGTTTAAGGTTAATTTTCCGAATACAGGCGATTATGTAAAATTCCAGACTATTGAAATTGGCACGATTGATTTACCTGCTGGTAAATTCAGCGCAGTAGTTAAGCCCGTAAAAGAAGGTTGGACTCCGGTGAATCTTAAATCAATTCAATTGACTCCTAAAAAGTAGATTATAAAAAACACACAGGGCTGGTCACCCGACCAGCCCTTTCACTATGAAAACTTTTTGTTATTGCTAACACCACAACCCAACACACCCTAAATCTTGTAAGAATATAATTGTATTTTAAAATCCTTGCCAGTCCCCATTTATGGGGACAAACCAAATTCCCTCTCCACTGCCACTAACGCCCTATACAGCAGGAATTTCTTCTGATAATTGATTACCTTCCTTTGATAAAATGCGGTATTGTTTTATCTCAAACGAAACTTCTTTTCCATCTTGCAGACCGAGCGAATTATATTCTTCTTTAGACATCCTTGCTTTGATAACAATGCCGCTCGGAAGTTCAAGTTCCAATCTCAACATAATTCCCAGGAAATAGGTATGACGCAATATTGCCTTATACCGATAGCGGTTTGGGTCGCTTGAAACATTGACGGCATAAGGACGAAAACCGATTCTCAATTTTTGCCCATCTATCAATCCGTGAGGTGGAAATTCAAGTTCGCCAATCCGGGCAACACCATTTGTAACTACCAATTCAAGAACATTCATTACGCCGACAAACCTTGCGACAAATTCGTTCACCGGATTTTCATAAACATCTCGCGGCGTTCCAATTTGTTCAAGACACCCTTTTGAAAAAATAACTATTCTGCTTGCCACTTCCATTGCCTCTTCCTGGTCGTGAGTTACAAATATCGTAGTAACGTTTACATCGTGATGAAGATGAACAAGCCACTCCCGAAGTTCCTGACGAATCTTTGCATCCACAGCACCGAACGGTTCATCTAATAATAAAACGTTTGGCTTCGGCGCAAGAGCTCTTGCAATTGCCACCCGTTGACGTTGCCCACCAGAAAGTTGATGCGGAAACCGTTCTTCAAGCCCTTTTAAATCAAGCAATTCAAAGAGTTCCTTAACCCGTTGTTCAATCTCGGTTTTTTTCCATTTTTTAATCTTTAATCCAAAGGCGATATTCTCAAAAACCGTCATACTTTTAAAAAGCGCATAACTCTGAAACACAAAGCCAATGTTTCGTTGTTGTACCGGGATATTGTTTACTTTTTTGCCACGGATATAAATTTCGCCTCTATCCGGGGTTTCAAGACCGGCAATCAACCGCAAAACAGTGGTTTTTCCGCTACCGCTCGGTCCGAGCAATGCGACAAGCTCACCTTCGTTCACTGCAAAACTTACATCGTAAACTGCCGGGAAATCTCCAAAATATTTGGTTACCTTTTTTAGTTCGATGCTCATTCTTATTTATCCATTGTTTTTCTATTGCATAATTACTTTTTAAGCTTTCCTCTCAATCCTATACTGACGCCATTCAAGCCAGGTCTTAATAAAAAGTGTTATTAACGCAAGCAAGGCAAGCAAACTCGAAAGCGAGAACGCGGCTACGCTATTGAAGTCATTGTAAAACTTTTCAACCATCAACGGCATTGTATCGGTACGTCCTGTGATATGACCGGAGACGACAGAAACAGCACCAAACTCGCCCATAGCCCTCGCATTGCATAAAATTATTCCGTATAACAAACCCCATTTTACTGAGGGAAGTGTTACATACCAGAATGTCTGCCATCCACTTGCCCCTAACGTCAATGCTGCATGTTCCTGTTCAACACCAACAGATTGCATTATTGGAATCAATTCCCTTGCAACAAATGGAAATGTAACAAAAATTGTCACAAGAACCATTCCGGGCAAATTAAAAATTATCTGAATATCGTGTTCATCAAGCCATTGACCCAAATGTCCTTGCAAACCGTAAAGCAACACATACATTAGACCGGCAACTACTGGAGAAATTGAGAACGGCAAATCAATAAAAGTTAGAAGAATCGTTTTACCGGGAAATCTAAACTTTGCAATTGACCATGCCGCTGCAATCCCAAAAAGAACGTTAAGTGGAACAGAAATGGCAGCAACAATGAGCGTCATTTTAATCGCTGACAAACTTTCAGGAAGCGCCAAAGATTTAAAATAAAGACCGATGCCTTTTGCAAAAGCCTGAGCAAAGACATTTATCAGAGGTAAAAGCAAAAATGTGGACAAAAAAACAAGACAAATAAGAATTAAAATCCATTTCACCACAGGCGACCCTTCTGTGACCCTGCGCTGACCCGCTGATTTTTCTTTGTATGTTTTTATTGTTCCATCCATTATTCCAAAAATCTTTCAGACCAACTTTGCAACCAATTAATTAATGCTAGCAGTAAAAATGAAACCACAAGTAAGACCAGAGCAATTGCAGTTGCCCCGACATAGTTGTATTCTTCAAGCCTCATCACAATTAATACTGGCGCAATCTCGGTTTTATAAGGGATGTTTCCTGAAATGAAAACGATTGAACCATACTCACCAATAGCACGGGCAAATGCGAGCGCAAACCCTGTAATAATAGTCGGCAGAAGCATTGGCAAAATTACACTGAAGAAAGTTCTGGTCCGACTTGCGCCAAGGATTAGAGCCGCTTCTTCGATTTCTAAATCAAGAGACTCTATTACTGGTTGTAAAGTCCGAATAACAAAAGGCATTCCGACAAATGTAAGCGCAATTACAACCCCAATCGGACTATACACCCCTTGAATTCCCATCGGTTCAAGCATCTTCCCAAGCCAACCATTTGCAGAAAAAAGTTCAGCCAACGTAAGACCAGCAACCGCCGTAGGCAATGCAAACGGGAAATCAACAAGGGCATCTATCAATCGTTTGCCGGGAAAATCGTGTCTTACAAGCACCCATGCAGTAAGAATCCCAAACACAGAGTTCAATAACGCAGCGCAAAATGACGCACCGAAAGTCAATTTATACGACGCAATAGCACGTTCGTTTATCGTCCATCGCCAGAATTCTTCCCAGCTCATCTCAAATGTCTTAAAGACAAGGACACAAAGCGGCAACAGGACTATCACGCTTAAATACATCATCGTAAAGCCTAATGATAGCCCAAAACCGGGTAATGGATTCTTTCGCTTAAACATTTTTAATTTCCATACTACGGCTTATGAATCCTATCAAAAACACCGTCTTCACTAAAAAACCTTTCTTGTGCTTTTGTCCAATCGCCAGCCACATCTTTAATTGTAAAAAGCCTAATTTGTGAAAATTGAAAAGAATATTTTTTAAAAACATCAGGATTTGTTGGTCTAAAATAGTGCTTTGCCAGAATTTCTTGAGGCTGTTCTGAAAATAAAAAATTTACATACTCTTCAGCAGCGTGCCGTGTTTCTGCGCCATTTCTATCAACATTTTTATCAACAATTGCGACGCAGGGTTCAGCGACAATTGAGGCGGATGGGTAAATAATTTCTAATTTATTTGTACCGTACTCATTTAAGGCAAGGAACGCCTCGTTTTCCCAGCAAATATAAACGTCGCCGATGCCGCGCTGGACAAATGTGGTTGTAGAACCTCTTGCACCTGTATCAAGTATAGGAACATTAGAATAAAGCCTCCGTATAAAAAATTCAGCGCCATTATCACTCGCACCACGCACAATCTTCATAAAACCATACGCCGCTAAAAAGTTCCAACGTGCGCCTCCACTTGTTTTGGGATTTGGTGTTATAACCGATACACCGCTACGGACAAGGTCGTCCCAGTCTTTTATCTTTTTTGGATTGCCCCGTCTTACTAAAAAAACAATCGTAGAATAAAATGGCGCGGGCTTTCCTTTTGCTCCACCATACCATTTACCCTTTATTAAACCGTGATTAGCCAGAATCATCACATCATATTCAAGCGCTAAACTGACAATATGCGCCCTCAAACCGTCAATTACAGCGCGAGCCTGTTTCCCTGAACCGCCATGGGATTGAAGGACATTTACTTTCACCTTTGTTTCTTTAAAGTAATGTTCGCAGAATAATTTATTATAATCTTTGAACAATTCGCGTGTGGGATCATAAGAGACATGCAATAACTCAATGACCTGTCCGTTTGATGGCAAAACTTTGATTATTACCAGACAGATTAATACAATTTTACAAACGTCTAATAATTTATTTCTCACCGATAATAAAAATATAATAAATTACCAATATTAGTAATAATAATTATAAGTTAAGATGTTGTTTTGATGGCTTTTAAAACATTTTGCTGTGATCCTGATAGCGCTCATAATTAACTTATAAGCAGAAAACAGAAGGTTTTCCAGTCTTAAAATAAGAAAATATCAAGATTGTTCTTCATCAGCCTTTTTCTTTAATTCTTTTCTTTGCCAGTACCAGGCGATAAGAGTGCTTATTTCATACAAACCGTGCAGGGGCAAAGCCATAATAAGCATTGTAAATGGGTCGCCTGATGGAGTGATTACAGCAGAAATTGTTAAGTTTGCAACAAAGGCATAAACTCTAAAATGTTTCAATTTATCATAGTCAAGAAGCCCAATTTTGACCAGAAGAAGTATCACCACCGGCATCTGAAAAGAAAGCCCCATTCCAAGCATAAATTTGACAACAAAACTGAGATAAGCATCTGCGCGCCATTCATCAGCCCCGAATCCCAACCATTGTGAAAACTGAACCGTAGCACCGAGGGCAAAAATCATAACTATAAAATAACAAAAAGCGACACCCAATAGAAATAACCCGCCGCTAAATCCGACTGCTTTGAGCAAGATTTTTTTCTCATTCACATGCAAAGCAGGGAGCACAAACTGCCCAATAAAATACATAATAAATGGAAAAGAGATGACAAGCCCGCCAAACAACGCCAGTTTAAAAGCCACCATAATACCTTCAATAGGACCGTAATTTTTTATCACAGGCATACAATTCTGCGGGGGTTTTTCATCTTGAGATGGCTGTAATGCAAGTATTGTGTTTGTGCCAGCCTGCACCAGAATAATGTGCAGGACCGAAGGAGAATTTGAGCCAAAAACATTTGTAACACCCAAATTATTAGCATTTCCCCGGGCAACAACATTTGTCCCGAACATAATCGCGACTTCATTTTTTGGACGAGGGAACATTTTTGCTGCTGTATCCAGTGGCCACATCAAGATGGCGGTAAGATAGCGGCTACCAACTAAACATACGAGCATTGCCAGTAATACAGCTACAACTGATTTCACAAGAGTCCAGCGTAAATCTTCAAGGTGCTCCAAGAATGGTTTTACCGGACCTCCGTTTTCTTCTTCTGGTTCATTGTCTTCATCTGGCGACTCATTATTCTCAGAGGGGGGTTCACCCCCAGAAGCGGAATCCCCGTTGTATGGATTGTAAGGATATTCACCAGAATGGGACTCGGAACCTTCAGACTGATTATGAGAATAATCAACCGTTTGTTCGGGACTTAAATTTGAATCATCAGTAATATTAGTAGAATCAGGGTTTAGATTGGATTCAGAACTAACCTCTTCTGTAGGAACAGATTCTGTAGATTCTTCTGGATATGAAGTTTGTTCTACATCATTATTGAATACAGCGCTCTCTGGCTCATTGTTTTTTTTCTCGCTCGGTTTCCCTGCGGAATTATTTGAGCCGTCGGCATTACCTTCGCCCTGTTTAGGTTCAATTGGACGAGAATCATCAGGTTCTCTCTCCATCAGTGCGCCTGCTAAAGATTAAGAAGCCTTGTTTTCGGTCTCGGATGTTTTCTCAGAGGGCTTAACAGAATTATTCTGTTGCTTCTTTGGCGGTTCAGGAGGCGGTTCTGATTCAATTTCGCGTTGAATTTCGTCCTGTACCTCTCGCGAAGCCTTTTTAAACTCTTTAATTCCTTGACCAAGACCTTTCATTAACTCAGGCACCTTTCTTGCGCCAAACAGTATTAACACAATGACGAGGATAGCCACGATTTCAGGCCATCCAAGCATTCCTATCATCAATATTTTCATATTTTGCCTTTGTTATTCAATATACTACCATTCTGTCTTTTTAAAAAGATGTTTTAAATACTATAAAACTGGAGATATTAGACTTAATTTGTTTGAAAAATGTTCAAAGAGTTATTGTTTTGGACGATATAGGATAAACTCGCAGCGTCTATTTTTTGCCCAGGCGGCTTCGTTATGTCCCGGATCCAATGGTTTATCTTCTCCATAAGTGATTGTATAAATCCGAGTTCCTGAAACGTCGGCATTCATCAAATACTCCCTTATAGCAAGCGCCCTTCTCTCACCAAGTGTGCGGTTATATTCTTCTGTCCCACGTTCGTCGCAATGTCCCTCAATCTGAATTTTAGTTTGTTGATTTTCTTTTAAATAATTTGCAACAAAATCTATCTTAGACCTTTCGCTTGGTTTAATAGTAGAACTATCAAAATCAAAATAAACCTTCTGGGCGCTGAAAAACAGTCTATCAGGGGTCATATTATCCAGCCCTTGTGGTTCTGGTAGACCAGACTGTTGTTTATTTTTAAGGTCAGACGCTGAAGTGCCACCACCAGGCTGAATCGGTGGAAGTGGCTCTGTACCTGTTCCCGTACCCGTGCCAGTACCTGTTCCGGTTTCACCATAACCAGCAGTTGGCAATTGCGTTACGGTTGGTTGCCTTTTTGAACTTTTACAACCTGTCGCTCCAATTATTAGAGCAAGACTTATTGCTATAAATCCAATATATCTTATTTTTTTCATCTTCAATTTACAGAGTTATTACAACTTTTTTATTAGATACGCAATTAATTATTTTGGTAAAAGCAAAATAAATTCATCCCGGCGGTTTTTAGCCCACGCCTCTTCGTTATGTCCGGGATCAGCCGGCTTATCTTCCCCATAACTGATTGTAAAAATTCTATCGGCATTTATGCCAGAACGAATTAAATATTCTCGGGCAGCAAGCGCTCTACGTTCTCCTAACGTGCGGTTATACTCTTCTGTCCCACGTTCATCGCAATGACCTTCAATTTGAATTTTAGTTTCCGTCTTTGATTTTAAGACCTTTGCGATGGCGTCAAGTTTACTTCGTTCACTCGTCCTGATTGAAGAACGGTCAAAATCAAAATAGATTATATTTAATTTAAATGTATCTCTGTCTGGTATCATTCCCTCTATCAAATCGCGATCTGCCAAAGGCGTAGCAACTTCATTCGTAGTCGGAAGTGGAATCGGTATAGCAATTGTTTTATCTGTTTCAATTCCGGTTGTCCCCTCTTTTCCAAAACCTGCTACTTCATTTGTTATAGGTTTTGAAACACCGGGGATGTAGGTCAATGGGGGCTGTGGTTTTCGTTTGCATCCTACCACAACAGATACAACCGCCAACACCACTAACACTAACTCAACTTTTATTTTTAAGTTTTTCATATTTTCATTATTTTGCCCATACGGGCTGTGAACAACTGGCTTTCATACGATTGCAATCCTTTACACGTTTTGTATAAACGTCAAGTAAAGAGAGTGAACGCGTTCCTCTTACTGTGTTTCTTGTAAAAATAATTGTGCGAGAGTTCGGCGCCCATGATGGGTCAGCGCCAGCGGTTAAAATCTGCGCCTCTCCACCCTCATCGGGAACTATACAAATTTGGAAGCCACCCATTTGTGCGGTAAAAGCAATCATTTTTCCATCCGGAGACCAGTCAGGTTCAGTGCCGTTTATGGCGCCAATTGTCTGCAATCTTTTCATCTGTCCGCCAGTAGACGAGATGGTGTATAAGGCTGTTGAACCGCTGGCGCGCGAAGTAAAACATATTGTATTGCCATCAGGAGACCAGCATGGACATGATTCCCCCTCTTTTGTTGTGGTCAGCCTCTGCAATCCAGTTCCATCGATATTCGCAACATAAAGATTCGGGCTGCCTGCTTTGCTTAAAATCATAGCCACACGTTTACCATCCGGAGAAACCGCAGGTGAAATATTTGAACCCGAGTATTGGGCTATTACCTTTCTTATGCCGGTATTAAGTTCGTGAGAATAAATATCAGGAAATCCGGATTTATAAGAATTGTACACAAGCATCATTTTACCAGAAACCCAAGACGGCGCTGATGCAATTGAATTATCACGCGTAACCTGTATCGGGTTAAAACCATCATAATCAGAGATAAAAATCTCACTCGTAGAACCAAAATCCACCTTAAACGCAATCTTTGTTTGTGCAATCCCCTTAACGGCTGTCAAAGCAAATATTATGTCGTCCGCAAAGGCGTGGGTTTGGTCTCTTAATGTGCCACCCGAATAGGCTTTGCCTAACAATTGATTCTTGGTTTGCGCGATAAATAATCTACCTTGAACATTTCCATTGTTGCTGCCTTCTACTGAATAAGAGGCTTGTTCAGAAGAAACCACCTTACAGCCCATTACTTCAAGGTCAAATTTCAAAGTAGCATAAACTTCGCCAGTAAAACCGCTGATGGAAATTGGAATTTCTTTTGATGGATCAACCCATTTTTGAATCACTATCTTCGGCTGTTCAGTTTGCCCTAACAGACTGAAACACAAATTCACCGCTAATATCAGCGACGCCCAATATTTTGTTCTATTCATTTTCATCCCCGCGTAAGTTTAGCTTTAAGGTTAAATTCAATAATAAAAGTCCGTTCAAAGTCCCGTGCTTCTGTTGGAAATGCAGGCACCGAACGAACAGATTCAATAGCTTTTAATACTGAGGCATCCATTGCCGCATTACCAGAACGTTTTAAAATCCTTGTTGAGGTTACTTTTCCCGTTCTGTGAATTACGATGCTAACCTCAGTTACAAGATTTTCATCCGCAATCTCGGATGGCGGCGTCCATGCGCGGTCAAATATATTCATAATCAATTGCGTATAGTTGACCATAGCCGGACCACCACCGCCAAATCCAGGTACACCATTTATGTGCAAGCCGCCACTGGTTAATCCTGCCCCGATATTTTGAATCGCAGAATTAAATCGTTCAGCAACTTTATTTCCTGCAATTTTTCCATTATTGCCCTGCGTCTTATTAGAACCACCTTTTCTTACTACAAGGTTAGTGCTTATTCTTATTCCGGTGTTTCTTTTGGAAGGCAATTTCCCATCAATAGATACATCATTAGAATCAGGAACAGCGCTTCTGGATTCCCTCGATCTTTGTGACGTAATCTGTTCAACATCGTCTTTTGTGGCAGAGTTTCTTATAGTAGGCGCCGCAGGTTGAGGTTGTGGTTGGATCCTCGGTTGTTGCGGGGGCTGGGCCGGTTTTACCTGATCAGGAGCAACAACAGTCGGCAACGTTCCACTACCACCGCCTCTTGTTGGCCCATCAGTAACCATAACTTTGTCAAGGTCAACTATTGTTATTTGAGTAAAAGTCTCGGTATCATCCGATTTTCGCGAAAAACCAGCAAATATCCCCACCATTGCCACAAGTAAGATATGGGCAAAGGCTGAACCAACTAAACATTTTTTTTGTATCTTATCCATTACAATCTAACGTCTCGGTTCAGGGAAAGTCTTCAATGCAAATCTGGTTATCCCACGTCTCTGGCAGGCATCCAAAACTGCCGCAACATAACCATAAGGCGCCCGTTCATCAGCCCTAATTGCCACAAGTGTATTAGGATTTGATTGAAAAGCCGCAACAAGTTCCATTTCTATCTGCTGGACAGACATCCTGCGCCCACCCAGCCTGAATTCACCCTGAGCTGTAATTTCTACCGTTCTCAAATCATTCCTATTCGGAGACCGCGTTGTTTCGCCGCCTTTAGGCAATCTTATATTTACGCTTTTCTCAACCAGCGGCGTTGTTATGATGAAAATAATCAACAACACAAATGCAAGGTCCAACAACGGCGTGATGTTAATCTCGCTCAACGTAACAAGCATATTGCGTTGTGAATATCTTCGCATATTCTGTTATTCTTCGCACAAAAACTCGGCTTCCATTTTAGAAGCAAGGTCCTGAGCAAAATTATCAATCTCAACTGTCATTACCCTTAAATTGTGGACAAGCCAGTTATAACCAAACATTGATGGAATAGCAACAAGGAGCCCGGCAACAGTTGTAATAAGCGCCGCTGCAACGCCTGGAGCCATTGCTGTTAAGGTTGCCTCTCCAACCATACCGACCCGTGCAAACGTGCTCATTACACCCCACACAGTTCCAAGTAGCCCAAGAAAAGGTGCCCCGCTGACAGCAATTGCAAGCAAAATCAACCCCGATTCAAGCTTTAAAGACTCTTGCGCAACAGCGCCTTCTAACGCCCGTTTGACATGCTCCATCGATTTTAATGAAACATACCGACTACGCGTGTTCCCGATGATTTTTAACCTTGCGTCAAGCACATGGCAACCTTGACGGTATATTGCGTATAATGGACAGCCATCTACCTGAACATTTTTATCGTAAATCCCCAAAACGCTATTCTGTCTTTTATATTCAACATCAAACAATTGATTTAACTTTTTTGCCCTGCGCATCTGGACCGCCTTGGAGGCAATAACCGACCAGGCAACAATTGAAAATATTATTAAGAAAACTATAATACACTTAGCCTCTGGCGTCGCCTGACGCCAGACATAGCTAAGTTCCAGTTCTGCAAAACAAACTATTGTCCCTACTTCCACAACTTTAAATTACGTTTCCTATTATTTTAATGACACTATTTATGACTATACGCAAGAAAATTTATTCAATTTTTTAATATAAAAAGTCTGTATAAAATATATATAACAATAAAACAATTGATAATCTAAAAGCCAATAAAAATTAATCGCATTTATTTCAAAATCAAAAGGAGAAACAAAAGGATTATGTTATTCACCACCGCTGTCGGCGTTAATTAAGGGATATATGCAATTTGACAAATGTCTATCAATAAAATAAAAATTAGTGTTATGGTTAACAATAAGAAAACCTTAATAATTTTAATTTTTTGCCTTGTTTCTTTTGAGGTTATTAAAGGCGCTGTTTTTACAAATCTATTCGCCCCCTCATCAATGCAACCATACAAAATGGCAAATTACGCCCAATTTGAACTTATTGCCTCGTCGCCTAATTTGCTAACAAACATAATCCAAATCACACCCTGGGGCGATATTCAACGAATTAGATTGGTAAAAACAAACAATGCTTTTGATACATTAAAAATAAAATTCCCGATTAACTATTTTAGCTGGACGCCGTTCAGTTTTCGGTTTACCCCGCAAACAAATGGTGAAATCACAATCGTGTTATCAGGTCCTTACGAAGAAAATACAAATCACATTCCTTATACACAGATGAATTTGTGGGATAACATTGAAATATCTGGCGCTGAAATTACCAACGGTAATTTTGAAGAAGTAAAGGGAAATCAACCGATTGGCTGGTTATCAAAAGGTGGTGTAGCTAATTCAGGACCTATCCCGTCATATAAGGGAAGATATTATGGAAGAACCTCATCTAACAAAACTATTGAGACAAGCTTTGCTGTTAAGTCAAGCACCACCATCACTTTCAACCTTTTTGCGCGTTCAATGCCGTCAGCGATTGAAAAGGTTATGAGACGCATCCTCTCAAAAAACACTCCCGCGCATACTGCGGCAAAAAAATTCGCTCGCGGTATAAATTTGACCCATTATCTTGAACTAAACCCGGAAAAATCTGCGCAACCACCATATATTTACTCCGATTTTCAAATGATGAAATCTGAGGGCTTTGACCATATACGACTTCCGATTGCGTTTCAACATTATGTCTTAGATACTAACTATAATTTGAACCCCATCGTTTTCAGTAAAATTGAAGTTATCATTACCAATGCCTTTTTAAATAATCTAAATGTCATTCTTTGCTGGTCTGGTTTTGAAGAATTTCGCTCTAAACCGACAGAATACACGAATCTACTTTTTCAAGTCTGGCGACAAATCTCGGATTTTTACAACCTCTATCCTGAGAACCTTGCGTTTGAACTTATTGATTCTCCTACTGCATCGCTAAACGCCCAATCGTTAAATACAATCTATCAAAATATCTTAAACATTATCCGAGAGAAAAATCCGGAACGAACAATATTCATCTATCCCCCAGAATCGTCTGTGAATTATTTAAACTATCTAAACCTGCCTTATGAAGACGATAATTTAATTGTTAGCGTAAAAGTCTTTGAACCCGTCTATTTCACACATCAAGGGATGGATTATAATGGATTAGATTTAAAAGAATTGGTTGGCATCGTTTTTCCTGGCCCACCAAAAAAACCGTTTGTTTTAAAAAATCCTGATAAATTCCAGGAGCCAGTTAAAGATTGGATTTCAAAATACAATAAATTACCGTCGGATATTAATCCCTGTTCAAATAGGTCGTATGAATACTATTTAAGCACGGCAAGACAATGGTCGGAATATCTTGGCAGACCGATTTATGTAAGCGGGTTTGGCGCTTGTTCTTATGCGGATAGCGAGTCCCGTTCAAAATACTACTCTCAATTTCGCAAATACCTTGATGAGTCTAATATCGGATGGTCAATCTACGATTGGAGCTTTGAATTCAAATACATCGATAAAGCGAGAAATCAGCCTCTGGACGGGATGCACGAAGCCTTGTTTGGAAAATAAATAACCCGCCGAGTGCATCACAGGCATTCCTGCCCGTGTCTATATGCCAATCAAACCTTTTCACGAACAACAAAATTCTCTTACACATTATCTACAAACAGAAATATTTTGCCATATAAGTCTGATACGGCGCTTTATTGAATCTTAAAATGGCAGCAAAATGAAAAGATTATTTTTTTACAACAGTTAGCCAGTTTTTCAACCCATCGGCAAGACTTAACTTATCTTCATAATGAATTAAATCTCCCTCTTTAAACAAAATGCCATACCCGACGCCATAAGCCGACCCATTTAAAACACAACCATCGGTTTTGTTTTCTGCAATCTGTTTTTTACCGGCTTCAACAACTGTGCTTTTTGTACCGTCAACTTCGTATTTCCATCCGATAATCAGCGCATCCGGGTACCATTTGCGCAAACGTGAAATAATCTTTTCAGTGGGAACGAGTTCCACCAGCAAATTTCCCAGAGAAGTTTGAAATTTTCCGGATTTGAATTCTGATAAATTTTCCTCTGCATCGCGCAAATAAGTCTTGCCAAAGCAATAATCACAAACCGCTGCACAGTGGAAAATAGCCCTAAAATTTTCTCCTTTTAACTCATAAAAAAGATTTTTCAATGATTCGGAGGTTGCAAATTCAATAACATTTTTTACATTATTTGCTTTTCTATAAGTTGCCTGTTTTCCTAACAACAATGTTACATAGTGTCCGGCTTCGGCGAGTGCATCGGCAAGGAGACAACCGAGTTCACCGGTTGAAAAATTTGTCAACCTGCGCACCTCATCAAGTGGTTCATACGTGGGTCCAGCTGTAACAATACATCGCATAAGTTCTAAAAATATAAGTCATTAGCCTAATAGACACAAATTAGATAAGCCGGATTTGATTCAGGAGCCATAGATAATTTTACCAGCAGACAGATGATTTACCTCTTAAAATGTCTGTCTGCAAAATTTAAATATTGTTCCCAGTCAAAGGCAGTGACCGTGTGTTTTCCCTGACGCAAATGATAGCCAATAAAGTTGCCAACCGGTGTATTGACAGGCGGCATTTCATCTACGCCGAGTCCTTCTTTGCCAAAAAGTTTATAGACCTGTTCAGCCGCTTTTGCGGCGAGAAATTCGCCTTTGGGGTCAGCCCACAAATCCTCAGAAGCGCTTGCCACATACAGGGGACGAGGCGCTATCAATGCCAGCAACTCGTGCTGGTCAACCGGGATTAAATCCTCTTTACCATTATATTTTTTGAAATTACCGCAGAACCAGTGTGGGAAGCTTTTATTGATTGCCTCGGTAGTTTCACCGAACCTTCTACGGGCAAGAGCTGCCCCGCCTTCGCCGGAATCATTAGAAATTACAATTGCAAATCGTTCGTCCTGTGCGCCTGCCCAGAGCGCAGTTTTTCCAAGTCTTGAATGCCCTATAACAGCGACTTTTTTGGCATCAATATCCGGGTCTTGTTCAAGATAATCCATAGCCCTGCTTAAACCATAAGCCCAGGCTGAAATTGCGCCCCATTGGTCTGGTTTGAAAACGGTGTTTGTTCCCTTTCTTGACATTGCTGCTCGCAATCCGTATCGCCAGCCGCCATCAAAATCAGGCTCAATATCCCCATAATAAATTGTTGCCAATGCATAACCGCGGTCAAGAATCATATCAACCTGCCATCGTTCTGCATCTGAGCCTCTTGAGGCTTCTGTTGGCCGACTGCTTATAACACCACCGATTTTGTTGCCACGCATCCATCGTTGAGCAATTGTTATCCAAGGGTCATTAGCAACAGAATGGTTACCAAGAAAATTCAATCCGAGAAATGTCGGATAAGGTTTATTACCTTTCTTTGGCAAATAAATTAACATATTCATACCTTGCCATTTATTATTACCTTTGAGCCAGATTGTGACCTCTTTTCTAATTGCCTTGCCGGCGAGGGCATTTGCGTCAATTGAAGTAACCTTATATGCTATCGGCTTCTTTGAAGGCGCTTTGCCATAAACCTCTTTTTCAAATATTTTGAGCAGTTCCGGACGACGTTTCTTCATCCACATCTGTTCATCTTTGACAAGAGCCTCATTTTCCATCTTAAGTGGGTCGGGCAGGACATATTGGGGGACTTTCCCCTCGTCATAATTAATCATAGGCTTTTGAGAAAACAATAATACTTCCGCGCAAAAAAACACAAGAATTACTAAATGATTAATTTTCATAGAAATATCGTAAACGCCAATATTTATTACGTCAATAATGAATGAATAAAGGTGGTATCAGCATCCTTGCTGACAGTCTTAAAATCATCGGGCGCAAGGATGCTCCCACCATGTTATGTGGCACAGGGATTCCTGCCTGTGGGGACAAAATAGAGACATAAGGTTTACAGGGGTCTTTTATTTAACAAGGATATACAGGATATTTTGTAAGATAAACAAGATACAATTTTTAATCTTGTATATCCTTGTCAAATTTCTTTTCCTTCAATCCCAATCCCGTAAATCTGTTTCATCTGCGTAATCTGTGTTCCTCTCTGTCACAGACAAGAATGTCTATGTTACTCTTGTGTGGCAATATTTGTGTTCAATAAATGGGATAGTAATTTGGGGATATTGCTTTTTAACCGTTGTGGAGCGAATTTATCCTCAACAGGGATAGTCTTTAAGTATTCTTTTAGTTCATTGGCTTTATTGCCGAGGTTGTCTATAACATTAAGCGCAAGGATTGAAACAAAAAAACCGTTTTTTGACGGGTCAGAAAGTTCCTTTAAAGTGTTAAGCGCTTTAGCATAGTTTGAATCCTGACCGTATTGGGCAAGGCAATAAGCCGATGCAATCCTAACGGTTGGCGATTTGTCATCTAAAAGTTTAACAAGTTTTTGTTCACCTTGAACGACTCCATTTTCTTTTCTCATCAACAGTCCCAAAGCAGCCCAGTAGCGTACAGCAGGGTCGTTATCGTCGAGCGATTTGATTAAAAAATTGGTTTCTTCCATTCGCAGATTTGAAGCTTTGTCGGCGACATCAAGGATTTTTTCCAGCGGATATTTATCTTTTGAATGAGCCATTTCATAGATTGTAGTTCCCTGCGCCCTTGTGTGCATATCGGCTTCAGGGAGGAAACCTGTATCTCGGGTTGAGAGTATATGTGTATTAAGTGCGCTGCGGAGTTCGCTCAAAATTTCTTTATGAACGGGAGAATTAGCAAGGTTATTTACTTCGTCGCGGTCGTTTTCAAGGTCGTAGAGTTCTTCGGGTGGTTTTGGTTCCCAGAAGTAAGTTTTTGGAGGTTTTAGTTTGCCTTCGTCGTAAAGTTTTTTCCAAATTCTTGTTGTTGGTGTTTCGAACATATAGCTGACATGTTGTCCGCAGATTAAAAATGGCATATAATTGCGGATATAAACATAGCGTTGGTTCCGGACACTGCGGCTAAGGTCACAACGTTCATCCATTCTTCCACGAAGTCCGAAGAGGTATTTAGGTGATGGTTGAATAAATTTTCCCATAAAAGCCTTGCCTTCTATCCAGTCAGGCGGTTTTATCCCTGCTATACTTAAAACGGTAGGTGCAAGGTCAACAAAACTTATAAGCCGCTCAGAAACACCGCCGGGCTTATAATCGGGAGGGGCAAGATGTTGATATTTTTCCGGGATATACACAATTAAACCGACGTGCAGACCTGAATCATAAACATACCTTTTATTACGAGGCATTCCGGAACCGTGGTCACCGTAAAAAAAGACGATGGTGTTATCTGTTAGACCTGCTTGTTCAATTTCAGAAAGCGCGGCGCCGGCTCTTGCGTCCATTTCTGTTATTCTATCATAATATTGAGCCCAGTCGTAGCGGACTTCAGGGGTATCGGGATTATAAGCAGGCACCCTTACTTTTGAAGGGTCGTGCTTTAATTGAAATGGACGAGTTCGTATCTGGCTTTCATGGGTCATCAGGTAATTAAAGATGGCAAAAAATGGTTGGCCTGGTTTTCGGTTTTTCCAATGGGCCTTTGTTGATGAGTCGTCCCAGACTTTTCCCGTTTTTTCAACATTATAGTCTTCTTTGTTGTTGTTTGAGCAATAATACCCGGCTTCTCGTAAATATTGGGGATACATTTTCATAAAAGAAGGCATTTTGACCAGGCTGCGCATGTGTTCAGCGCCGAGGCTTGATGGATAGACCCCGGTAATAATCGCAGTCCTTGCAGGGGCGCACACCGGGGCAGTTGACCATACGACTTTGTAATGAACACCTTTTGAAGCGAGTTTATCAAGGTTAGGTGTTTTTGAGTAAGTATCGCCATAACAGCCAAGATGCGGTCCGGTATCTTCGCAAGTAAGCCACAAAATATTAGGTAGTTCAGAGGCATAAATAACAACGTTAAAGAACAACGAGAACAAGAGACTTCTTATAAGTACTGAGTTCATAGTTTAAATAATATCAAAGCAGTTCGTATCAAGCAATGGCAAAATGTGGATTTGAGGCAAATCAAGGCTTGAGATAAGGTTAAGAAGGGCATAAGTTATTGTTGATGAGTCAAGGTTTATATTTAACGCAGAAACTTGCGCAGCAACAGGTGTTAGCGCCGCAGATGCAGCAGTCGTTAGCAATCCTGCAAGCGCCCATCCTTGAACTCAGGTCATTGGTTGAACAGGAACTTCAACAAAATCCAGTGTTAGAGGAAGCCCCACCGCAGCCTACACCGGAGGATGAAACCTCTGCTATAAAAAAAGAAGACCCTACTGAACCGCCTGCTGATGTCTATTATGACCCTGCGGTTGAAAAACCGTCAAACCAGCCTGTGGACGATTTTCAAGTCGAGTTTGAAAAACTCGCTATGCTTGACCAGGAGTGGAAGGAAAAATTTTCCGAGACAAATCAGCCCTTACGTTCGGCTGATGTTGAAGAAGAAAAACGGAAATATATGTTTGATTCCTTGACTTCGGAGACTTCGCTTTCTGAGTTTTTACTTGAACAGATGCGGCTTTCTGACTTGCCACCCGACAAATACCCCGTAGCAGAGATGATAATCGGTAATATTGATGAGAACGGTTATTTACAGGCTACCATAGATGAACTTGCTTATTCAACAAATATCCCGGCTGACGAAATTGAGCAGGTTTTAAAGGTTATTCAAACCTTTCAGCCATCGGGTGTCGGTGCCAGAAATTTGAAAGAGTGTTTATTGATTCAGCTTGAACAGGCAGGCAAAGAAGACACACTTGAATATAAGATTATTAAAAACTATATCGATAAGCTTGCTAAACACCACTTCCGCGAGATTGCAAAGGAACTCAATATTGAAATTGAGGATGTTCAAAAAGCGGCTGAACGAATAAGCAGGTTGGAACCTAAACCGGGTAGGATTTTCCTTCCTGATAATGATATTTATGTCGTTCCGGAGGTATTTGTTGAAAAAGTGGGCGATGATTACGTCGTATCCGTGAACAACGAATATGTTCCCCGTTTAAGGATAAGCAACATTTATAAAGACTTGATGGCAAACCCCAATACGCCACCACAGGATAAAGACTACATCAAGGCAAAGATTAATGCCGGGAAAAACTTCATAAAGTCTATTCACCACAGACAACAAACAATAATTAGTATTGCTAAAGAAATCGTCAAAAGACAGCGAAAATTTATGGATAAAGGGGTCTCTTATTTAAAGCCAATGACTATGAGCGAAATCGCCGAAGCGGTAGGCGTTCATGAGACCACAGTAAGCCGAACAGTATCAGGTAAATATATGAAAACCCCGCAGGGCGTTTTTGAGATGAAATATTTCTTTTCTTCCGGTATCCAAACCTTAGACGGTCAGAACCTCTCTAATAAGACAATAAAACAGATGATTATTGATTTATTTAAAAACGAAGACCCTTCAAATCCGCTTTCTGACCACGATATTGTTCAAATTCTTGCGCAAAAAGGCATCGTTATTGCAAGAAGAACTGTCGCAAAATATAGAACAGAACTTAAGATTTTACCGTCTAATTTAAGAAAGGAATATTGATGAAGCAACGATGAAAAAAAAGATAACAATTGCAACCGGATTAATCTTAATTTTAGGATTTTTTGCGTTTATAACCGCAGGCAAGGATACTAACATCTTTTATGATCAGAAGGGTCAAAAGCAAAACGAGGTTTTTAACTTTAAAATTGATGCAGCACAGCGATTTGTATCCGCCGAAATTGATTCAATGCCGTTGTCAAAATTTCTGGAAAATCTATCACGAGTAACTGGCTGGAATGTTTATGTGGAACCAGAAACAACTCACACAGTTTCGGCAAAATTTAAACAACGACCAATTGGCGAGGCAATGCGGTTGCTACTCGGCAACTTAAGTTATGCCCTTGTTCCGCAAACAAATAGCCCACCAAAGTTTCTCGTTTTCAGTACTGCAATGGAGGATGCAACGCAATTCATCAAACCAGCCAAATCTGATTCGGCACTGTCAAAACCAATCCCAGATGAATTAATTGTTAGATTAAAAAAAGGTGAAAAACCAGATAAGTTGTTTGAGAGTTTAGGTGCAAAAGTTATCGGGTATTCAGAGGCATTGAATAGTTATCGTCTCAAATTTGCCGATGAAGATTCTGCTAAACGTGCCCGAGATTATTTAAAAAATAACAACCTGGTTGCGTCAGTTGACGACAACTACTTATATAGAAAGCCGTCCGACGTTGCAGGTTTGTTACTTGGTTATTCGCCGGAAACACATCTGAACCAGCCTGCCAACAATTCCGGTAATAAATTTGTGATAGGATTGATTGATACTGTCGTTCAAAAAACAGATTCGCCGGTAGATTCGTTTCTGTTGCCCAGTGTTTCAATCGCCGGAGATTCTAAGCCGCCAGAAGACCAGCCGACGCACGGTACCGCTATGGCTGAAACAATACTTCGCGGTATCGCATCTGTGCTTGATAAAAGTTCCACTGATATTAAAATACTGCCTCTTGACGCTTATGGACAAAATGACGCTACAACTACATTTGAAGTAGCGCTCGGAATAAATGCCGCAATTGAAAACAACGCAAAGATAATAAATTTAAGTCTCGGCGGAAGCGGAGATAGTCCATTTCTACATGATGTAGTTAAACAAGCACGTAATCAAGGAATCATTATCTTTGCGGCAGCAGGCAACACGCCCGATGGCGCCCCTGTCTATCCGGCGGCATATCCAGAAGTTATCGCAGTTACATCCGGCGACCGCAGAGGAAATATTGCCCAATATGCAAACAACGGAGATTTTGTAGACCTTGTCGCTCCCGGTACTTCAATAATAACCTTCAACGGGCAATCCTACCTCGTTAGTGGCACTTCGGCATCATCTGCATTTGCATCGGGGTTAGCTGCTGGAATTGCTTCTCAAAATAATACCACAACAGCAGATTTAGAAAAAATACTTCGTCAAACGCTTGCAATTCCCGGAAAAAATACTCAAAATTAGGCTAATATCAAAAATTAACATAAGTTTAAAAGTTATGAAAAAGGTAAATTTAAAACGGGATTATTCTTTACTCATTGTTTTAACTGCTTTTTATGTATGCAATTTTGCTTCAGCGCAAACTGAATCTGTAATTGCGCCCGGAGAAAAAGTTCAACTATTGTCTGCGGATTTCAAATTTACCGAAGGACCTACCTGTGATAAGGAAGGGAACGTGTTCTTTACCGACCAGCCAAATAACAGGATAATGAAATGGAGTGTTGATGGGAGACTTTCCACATTTTTACAACCAGCAGGACGCGCAAATGGGATGTATTTTGATAAAAATGGAAATTTGATAGCCTGCGCTGATGAGAAAAACGAACTCTGGCTAATCACACCCGATAAAAAAATTACAGTCCTTGTCAGCAATTATAACGGAAAATTGTTAAATGGCCCAAATGATGTCTGGGTTCGTCCTGATAATGGGATTTATTTTACTGACCCATTTTACAAACGCGACTATTGGAACCGTAAAGAAATGGAACAGGACGGGCAACACGTTTATTATCTTTCGCCTGATAGGAAAGAGTTAAAACGCGTTGCACAGGACTTAAATCAGCCAAATGGAATTATTGGAACGGCAGATGGGAAATATTTATATGTCTCGGATATTGGGGCAAGAAAGACTTATGTTTACACCATCCAACCAGATGGCTCGTTAACTGATAAAAAATTATTCTGTGAGGCTGGTTCTGATGGAATAACGCTTGATAACAAAGGCAATCTTTATCTTACAGGACGAGGTGTAATGGTTTATAATAAAGAGGGTAAGTTAATTGAACGGATACAAATCAATGAACCCTGGACGGCAAATGTCAGTTTTGGCGGAAAAGATAAGCAAACATTATTCATCACCGCAAGCAAAGGACTCTATGCGGTAAAAACGAGAGTCAAAGGCGCAAATATTTCAAAATAAAGCAGGAAAATACATTAAAGACTTTTTCTGAATGGGCTTTGAAATTCACTTAATTGAATAGGTCAATATCTTCTCGGGATTAAGGGGCAATGTTATGATGCGAGATATAACCTTTCATTAATGCCCATGTATAAAGCTTATGCTGAATTTCATCATCAAGGATAGCATGTGTATCACAACCGAATGATTCTATGCTCTCCCAGTGAACTTCATCGTCTATAAAAATTTTGCCAAACCATAAAAATTCACTTTTTATCTGCCTCATTTCATAAATTAATTCAATAAAATGAGAATGGTATGTTGCTTTAATCCTTAAACCTTTTGTGGTTTCTTCTCTGTAAACAACTTGATAATTAATATTTCCTTTTTTAGGCATCTCCCATCAAGATGAAAATATAACCAAACTGAACAATGAAGTAAATAATTATCTTAAGCCTCCCATCATACTAATCAGTGGCATAAAGATAGAAAGGGCAACGGAACCTACAATTGCAATGAGACAAAGCATTACTGCTGGTTCTGCTATAGCAAAGAGTCTCTTAATTCTTCGCGGCACCGCTTCATTGTAATATGCAGCAACAAGTTCAAGGGTCTCATCAAGTTTACCCGAAACTTCGCCAAGAGCGACCATCCTTCGCAGAAGCGATGAAAATACTTTGTGTCGTCGCATTGAATCACCAATTGATTCTCCGGCTGTGACCGTGTTTTCTACACCGCGAACTGCTTTTTCAATGGCGGTGTTGCCAACAAGTCCAGCACACAAACGTAACGCTTGAAGTATTGGAATACCGGCACGGTACATCAATGCAAGATTATGAGCAAAACGTGATAAAGCAATCATACGATTAATTTCGCCAAGTAATGGCAGCTTTAATTTTATGTTATCAATTAGTTCTGAAAACCACGGTAAAACCCTGAAAGCCACCTTAAAGAAAATGAAGCCCCCTACCAAAATAGAAACCCATAACCACCAGGTATCTTTTGCGAATGTGCTTAAACCAAAAATAAATTGAGTTAAAGGGGGTACCTGCACCCGAGCAACTTTCATCAATTCCATAAATTTGGGAATTACAAAAGTAAACAGGGCAAGGACGAATGTTCCTACCACTAAAAGGACTACTGCTGGATATACACTCGCCTGGCGAACGTCATTTATAACTCTATCAAGCCATTCAAGATAATCTTGTAAATCTTTGAATGTATCCGGGAGTCTGCCGCTCATTTCTCCGGCGCGGATAAGACTAACCATATAGGGCTGAAATGCTTCGGGATATTTTTCCAGAGCCTCGTAAAAGAGTGAGCCAGCAAGAACATTGCGATGAATTGCTTCAAGGATGAATTTAAAACGAATATTATCGCATTCCTCAACTGCAACCTCAACCGCCTGAATTAATGGAACGCCAGCCTTTAACTGGACATTCATCTGAGTAAAAAACTCGATTAAATTTCTCCTTTTAACACGCCAGAGCGCCATCTTTGCTTCGCGCTGTTCTCTTTCAATTTCAAGCCTTGCCTGGAGTAAATAATAACCGATTGATTGAAGTTTATCCTCAAGGGCATTTTCATTAGGAGCTTCCATCACTCCGGTAACAATTCTGCCTTCTCTATCAACACTTCTGTAATAATAAATTGGCATAAGCAGTAACAATTAATCCGAAACTTTATTATTCTTCAAGCCGTATAATACGTAAAACTTCTTCGAGTGTGGTCATTCCCTGGACTGCTTTGCGAATGCCATCTTCAAACATTGTTTCCATTCCCCTTTCGCGAGCAAGCCTCAGATAAGTTGGCGCTCCACTACGACGTATAATCGGTTCATGGAAACGTTCATCAAGTCGGATTAATTCAAATATCCCAATTCTCCCTGAATAACCGGTTTCTTTACATACTCCGCAGCCCCTACCTCGCCATAATCTTGGCGGTAACTCAGGCGGTGGCGTAATTTTAAGTTGCTCAAATATATTGTCGGCATTAGGTATCTCCTCTTTGCAATGTGGACAAATAATTCTAACCAAACGTTGTGCAAGGATTCCGACCAAACTTGCAGGTAGAAGGTATGGTTCAACGCCCATATCAACTAAACGCGGGATTGCGCCAGCGGCATCGTTAGTGTGAAGGGTAGAAAATACAAGATGACCAGTTAACGCAGCCCTTATCATTAGCATTGCAGTTTCAGTATCTCGGGTCTCACCCACGAGAACTACATCCGGGTCCTGACGTAATATTGCGCGCAGACCAGCAGAAAATGTCATACCTGCGTCTTCATTTATTTGCGTCTGCCTGATAAGGGGCATTCTGTATTCTATGGGGTCTTCAAGCGTATAAACGCTTAATTCCATTGAACTAACCTCATTTAACGCTGAATAAAGCGTTGTGGTTTTACCACTACCGGTAGGACCCGTAACAAGGATTACTCCATAAGGAACATTTAATATATGACGGAATTCATCAAGCAATTTCTGGGACATCCCGAGCGATTTCATATCAAGGATTTGCGTCGCCGGGTCTAATATACGGACAACAATGTTTTCGCCGTGAGAAGTTGGAATAGAGGAAAGACGCAGGTTAATTTCTCGTCTGCCAACATAAATTGTTGCCCTTCCGTCTTGTGGAATCCTATGTTCGGCAACGTCCATTTCACCCATAATTTTTAGCCTTGCGGTTACCGCGGCTTGCATTGGCTTGGGGATAAGTATATCTTGCCTTAAAATACCATCAATCCTAACCCTTACACGAAAAATCTTCTCTTCGGGTTCAAAATGGATATCGCTTGCCCTATTATTGACGGCGCGGGTAATTATTTGGTCAACCAATTTTATAATGGGCGGGTCGGCACCAGCTTCGCCAACTTCTCCCATCATAATTGCTTCTAAGTCCTGGATTTTTTCTGGTCCTTCATCAATTAACTTATCAATAGTATCTTCTATTGAATCTGTTTTTGTATAATGCAAATCAATTGAATTAAGGATTTCTCTCACTGTTGCAGTTACAACATTAATTTTTAAACCAGTGAGTTGTTCAAGGCTGTCTATTGCCGAAACATTAAACGGATCAGCCATTACAACGGTAAGGGTTTTTTCATTTTTACTTATAGGAATGGCTTGAAACCGTTTTGCAACAGAAAATGGAATAGTATCCAGAACCTCTTTTTCAATTGTCAGTTTTTCTATTCTTACTACTTTTACACGAGCTTCGCGCGCAAGGAAATCGGCAATAACCTCTTGCTGAACAAAACCGAGGTCGGAAAGCACTTCGCCCAGATATTTTCCTGTCCGTTTCTGTTCTCGCAAAGCAAGGTCAAGCTGAGTTTGGGTCAAAAGACCGGCCTCAACCAACCTTTCCCCGAGTCGCATTTTTGGGCGTCGTTCGTCCATCAAGGATTATTTGATAAATTAATAATATAGTTTGACTAATTATGTCTCATTATAATTTTAGTTTCCCAGAAACTCAACATCAAAATATTGAAATTTCTCAAAACCTGAATCATTAGCATAGATATCGAATTAATATGCAATAATAAAAAAATTATATACCAAATTTTGACAATTAATACGGTAAAAAACATTTTGTCCATAATATATTAACCAGCCGTAGGCTGGCATTCTACAACTCCGTTAGGAGTGTCAGGATTATAGCAAAAAAACCAACCTCACATCCAAACCCACGATAGTTATCTGTAATATATTAACCAGCCGTAGGCTGGCATTCTGCAACTCCGTTAGGAGTGGCAGGATTATAGCAAAGACATTAACACAGAGGAGAACCCCGTTAGGGGTGACAGAGCGACCATTGAAAATCCAACCATCAAAATTCAATGGCTCTATCACCGCTTTCAGCGGTTTATGATATTTTTGTTTCTTTTGCTATCATAATGTCACCTCTTACGAGGTTCTTTTGTGATG